>RFVC01000189.1 GCA_009922595.1 Gammaproteobacteria bacterium
TGAGAGGAGTAGGTATGCAGACTGAAAAAATATTCAAATTTGGAATGGCTATGCTGCTGACTTTGACGCTGGCGGCATGCGCATCCAGCGATACCGACGAAACCAGTGGTTCCGACGGTATAGACTCTGCCAGCAGCTCCAGCTCCAGTGGCGGCGGCTCAGCAACCTCTTCCGGTGCCGACGGTAGCAGCAGCCTGACAACAGCACAGATGCAGGAAAGAGACGCGGCTATGGACACCACGGTCTTCTATTTTGAATTTGATCGTTCTGATCTCAGCGCTGAGGCACGTGCAGTACTGGTTTATCACGCCAACTACCTTAAAGACAACCCATCTACCCGTTATCGCTTAGAAGGTCATGCTGATGAACGGGGTACACGGGAATACAACCTGGCCCTTGGTGAACGTCGAGCCCAGGCAGTCGAACGCTACCTGCAGGTACAGGGTGTCTCTTCAAACCAGCTGGAGACAATTAGCTACGGTGAGGAAAACCCCGTTGATCCTGGCACTTCAGAAGCAGCCTACTCCCGCAACCGTCGAGTTGAGATTCACTAAGACGAAAACCACAAATAGTTTAAATGAGCCGGGTTATCCCGGCTTATTTTTTTCAGAAAATCCAATAACTGCTCAAGATGAAAAACAACCATAAAGCTCCTTCAGTTTTCCTAGTAGGCTTAGTGCTCGCTGTCTTGCCTTTCACACTCTTGGCCCAGGTTGAAGTGCCTGTTGTCGAGGCTGGCACATCGCCTTCAGGTAACGCGGCACCAGCGGGCAACCAGAACGATGTCCTGGTCAAAATGTTCCTCCAGCTTGAAGCCTTGCAGAGCGAAATTCAGAATTTACGGGGTACTGTAGAAGAGCAGTCTTACCAGATCAGGCGCATGCAGATTGAGCAGCGAGACCGCTACCTGGATACTGACTCGCGCCTGACAGAGTTATATAACGAGGTTCAGGCTCATCACTCGAGCCAGGGTGGACTAGTTCAGCTGCCAGTTGGAGGTGTGCAGACACCATCGGTTCAGAGCAGCAATGAAACTGCCATCAATAGCCAGCCTAATCAAACGCAGCCTGAAGCCGCCGCTCCAAATCCTGTGGCTTCAGGTGCAGGAATTGACGTCAATATTGTTCAGAATGAACAGCAGCTTTACCGTCAAGCACTGAACCTGTTGCTGGAAGATGAGGCCTACCAGGATGCCATCAATCTTTTTCAGCAGTACATAGATGTCTATGCCGACGGTCGATACCTCACCAATGCCCTTTACTGGCAGGGCGCGGCACTTGAACTGGTAGGCAATTACAGCCAAGCCATTGTCGTACTGCTGAGGCTCATCAATGAGCACCCGCAGGATCCCAAAGCGCCAACAGCCTTGTTAAGGCTTGGAACTGTTTACCAGGAAATGGGCGATTCGGCCCAGGCAGCAGACAACTGGACGAGAATCAGCGAGCTCTATCCTGATGCCAATTCCGAGATTGAAATAGCCAACGAAAATCTTCGTGCGCT
>RFVC01000190.1 GCA_009922595.1 Gammaproteobacteria bacterium
ATAATTTTAAGAAATAGTATCATCTTAGTCGTTTAGAAGGCTAGGCTCTTGGAGCAAGAGATTTATAAAGTCTTTAAAGAACAAGGCTGAGTTGAGGAGCAAAGAGATGTTGAAGCGCGCAGGCCTGTTAATAATGGGTGTCAGTTTTCTTGCAACAGGCAGCTGTCTGGCAGGGGGCGATCCCGATATAAAGGCTGAAGAAGTAGCCGCCTCCACACCAAATGGCGCGGCTACCGCGACCAGCAGCACAAATTCCGGAACAGCTGCATCTGGCTCAAATTCCTCTGGTGCAAGCGCTTCTGCAGCAAATACTGGCAGCGGTAATGCTGGTCAGCGCGATGATAGCTTTGACGCGGTCGAAAATGACGAGCTGTTAATCGATGTTGATTCGCTGGCTGATGGCGATGGACTCGGCTCTATTCAGGTACAATGGCAAATATCAGAAGATGGTAGCAACTGGATGATTATACCAGGGGCTATCCTGTCCAGCTTTATCCCGCGCGACTCAGAGGTTGGAAAATATCTGCGCGTGCAAATCTCCTATGTCGATGGTCAGGGCAACGCCGAAATGATGTTCAGCCCAGCCTCAAAGCCCGTACTAAATGTGAATGACCGTCCCATCGGTATGCCTGAAATTCAGGGTGAGGCAAAAGAGGATAGCGCCCTCTTTGTTGATACCAGTCGCATTACAGATGAAGATGGCATTGGCCAGATGGCGCTAATTTGGCAGCGATCTTCCCAGCGTACCAATTGGGAAAATGTGCCGGAACAGTTTGAGAGCACCTTGATGCTTTCCCAGCCCGATGTAGGCTTTAGCTATCGTGCCGTGGTAAGCTATATTGACGGTTTTGGTACCCGCGAAACACTTGTTTCCGACCCGTCTGAGGTGGTGGCTAATATCGATAACCCCCTGCAAGGCGAAGTTGTGGTTCGTGGCCGCGTGGTTGAAGGTGCAGAATTAACGCTGAACACCAGCACGCTATCTGACTATGATGGTATTGCCAGCATGGTTTCTATCTGGGAGCGCTCAACAGATGGTCGCACATGGGAAGGGGTTACAGGCAGCGAGAGCCAGCGTAGCCTGCAATTATCCCAGGCCTTTGTTGGCAATCGTATTCGCGCGCGCGTAAATGTGGTGGATAATTTTGGCGTGGAAACTGTTGTATACTCGCAAGCAACCGAAACAGTTCGCAATGTGAATAACAAACCAGCTGGCCGAGTAATGATTCGCCGACTCAGCAACTAGCCACTGTCTCCAGCCTCCATTTAAAAAAAATCACTCATCCAGAGTGGAATATTTTCTTTAAATCGGAAAAAGCCGCGCTTTGCATAAGGCCAGCATAGCCGGTCATATTCCCTTATCAGCTGATCAACATGGATATTGGCCGGCTTCAGGGCTTCGGCCAGCGTGGCAAAATTTTGCCGCCATGCCCCAACGGGCAGATAGGAAGTAATGATATTTTGCACATCATGCTGGCTAGCCAGTTCCGATATCTGCC
>RFVC01000020.1 GCA_009922595.1 Gammaproteobacteria bacterium
GCCTCGGTCATCCATTGCAATTGTTGTTACCGGATGACCTAACGTTGCCAATAGGTTGCAGAACAACATATTGAAATGGTGGTGGTATGTCATCGCCAACACCCCTTTGCCCTGCTGGCAGGCTTTCTCTAGATGTTCTTTGCCTTCAATATCCACATGGCATTGGTGAATCCATGAAGTGCTATTGCCTGCATAAAAAGTGCTCTGAAAGCGCTGCACGCCAAGCAGCGCTAGATGTCTATTCCATACGGCGTTAATGTCTTTGCCTCTCTGGAGCCATAGCTTCAGGCCTTTGTAGTACAGCGGTTTTTGTTTGGCAGAGGCGGGATGTATGTAGTGAACAGAGCGAGCGGCAATATTGTTGGCCCTTGAATAGGGTAGGCAGATGCGCAGAATGTTGATCCAGATGATCAGGAGCTTAAGTCTAATTGTCGCCAGAATACTCATAACCTGTAAATTTTTTATCCCGGAGAGGTCTCGAAACCCAGTTGCGCAACATAGGCTAAATCTTCATCTGAGAAACAATCGATACCATGTGCTTTGTAACGACCAATTGTGTCTGGGACATTCACAAGTTCAGTGAGTGCTGAAATTTCTGCAGGATCAACTTTCATATCAAGAAATTCAGTTAATTCTCTGACACCTTGATCAGGCGACTGGCAGAATTCATCAAAATTAAGCAGTAAGAAGTCATTACCCAGCTTTTGTCCAATTGCCTGAACGCGTTTATGTGTCAGGCACCAGTACTTCAGTGAATTCCAAGGAGTTATTTCGCAATCCTCTCCAAAAAAATGTTTGCCCCAAATTTTTAACTGGTTCTGGTTGCTGCTGAAAGCCATGTCAAGTCCGTTTCGCATTACATGAATATATTTAATGCCATCAAAAATGTTGATTAACCTGTCAAGAATGATATGAGTATTAGGTGCTTTCCAACCCCATAGAGTTGCAGGATTCTTAGGTGACTTTTCGGCTAAAAGAGTTGTTGCCCTTTCCTGTAGCCAGGAGTAGCCAAGCTTTTGCAGGTAAGAAGCGACCAGGCGAGTGCCGCTACCACCGACACCGCCAATAGCAACAGGGGGCAGGTAATATTGCAGAGAACTTAAAGAGGGCATGATGATAGTGAAAAAATTATTTTTTGCAGATTGCCACGCAGCGCTGGCTGTTCATTGGTGATTTGATAAATTCAATTGATGAAAAAAGCTGCTCATGGTTTTGCAGTATTCTTTCTATCGAAAGTGGTGAAAATAGAAAGGTTTGATCAATTTCTCCCTGTAGACTGACACCTATGAGAGGGTGTGATGCCTCCGTTGTAAGAGGGTCGGTTAAAGTGGAGTTGAATTTTTCATCTGCTAACGTTGGAAACTCAATGATCAGCTTTTCCGTGCAGAGTTTTGCAATCATGCGCAAAGCATGAATAGGTTCCTTCAAGTGATGAAGAACATTAAGCAAAAGGACGATATCGAAAGTGCAATTTAAAGGTTCGCTTAAAATATCCTGATATCGAATCTCTGCGCTTGAGCCCGTAACAGCTTTTACTATATTGGCGCCTATAAATCGATGGCGCTTGAGTTCCGTGCCAACAACTTTTGCGGCATTGCGTTTTTCTGCTTCAAAACAGAAAAATCCATTAGCGCATCCAATATCTAGTACAGTTTTCCCGCTCAGATCGTTATCAAGAAGGGCGAGGCTTGGTGACCTGTCATCCCCTTCAGTTTCAAGGTTGTTGCCAAGCTGTATACGCTGGTATTCAAAATCATTACGGTTGATGATTTGCTCGATATCTTGATCAGAGTAATTGGCGTATTTTTCTTCATTCAATAAGGCGGTCAGAGCATCGCTTGTTGGAATGCTTTGGTAGGCTGTGGTTTCTGCATTGACCATGCGGACATTGATCCGGTGTTGCCCAAACAGTTTCAGCCATTGGATGTAGAAATTCTGTAAATCTAGACGGCACAGTAGTTCAAAAATATCGCGCCCCGGATAGAACGTATTTCCCTCTCTAAGTCTGTCTTCAGCGTTCTCTTGGAGCAGAATCCTTTTGGAAAGCTCGGCAGGGTGAACGATCAACATCGTTGCCTTAATGCGCTCATTGAGCTCCAGTAGCCCTGCCAGCACACCGTCGCTATTGAAATCATTGTAAAGATTGTCAGCTTTGTTGTCGAAAGGACGAAACAGGTTGTAATGAACAACGCAGTCTGAATCTGGCAGGTTGCTGAGATTTGCATCCAACTCATAGGCCATCAGAACTGGAAGATTAGTCCATTCCCCTTCATTAATCTGGTGTTCTATATAAGTGGATTTCCCAGAGCACGAAATGCCTAAAACCAGGTGTATTTCACCAGAATTCATATGCTGCGCCTGAAGAGAAAAGAGGAAATTGTATCAGCCATGAACACGAAATGCCCCATCTGGAATTGAAAGTTTTGCAAAGTATTCAAGGTGTTATGCTATCGAAGGGATTCTTGTTTGTGGTTAGAATAGACTCCTTTTTCCGGGGTTTTACATTGAACTGGACCGACATCTTATCTGCCGCTGCTACTCTGTTCCTGGTGCTTGATGCACCGGGCAACATTCCCGTTTTCAATGCCATCCTCTCAAAACTGGATGAGAAACATCGCACCCGTGTCATAGCCAGGGAAATGATTATTGCCTTGGTGATTCTTGTGGCATTCCTGTTTGCCGGGAACCTGATTCTTTCCTTTCTTGGTCTGACCCAGTCCTCGCTGAATATAGCCGGCGGTGTTCTGCTGTTTATTATTTCCCTGCGAATGATTTTTCCCGGGCGGCAGCAATACGGTGACGAGGAAACCGAGGATCCCTTTATAGTGCCTATCGCAGTACCCTTGACCGCTGGTCCCTCAACGATCGCCATCCTCTTGTTTCTCGGCTCCAGTCAGCCTGAACGCATCTGGGAATGGTGTATTGCACTGGTTATTGCCTGGCTCGGTAGCACCATCCTGTTGGTATTGTCACCTCGCCTGATTGATGTGATTGGGGAAAGGGGCTCCAGGGCCCTTGAGCGGCTGATCGGGATGATCCTGGTTATCCTTGCCGTGCAAATGCTGCTTAACGGCATCGCCGAATTTATTCAGAGTCTCTGATGCCGGCACCAATTCTCTACATTCCCCATGGCGGTGGACCCATGCCGTTGCTGGGTGATCCCGGTCATCTAAAGCTGATCGAGTTCCTTAAGACCGTTGTTAATCGCTTTGAACGTCCAGAAGCCATCCTGATTATCAGTGCCCACTGGGAATTCCAGGTGCCTGCGCTAACGGCGGGGAGCAAACCTGACTTGGTTTATGACTATGGCGGTTTCCCTGACGAGGCTTACCAGATCACTTACCCCGCCCCGGGGCAGCCCGAACTGGCCAGGGACATAGCCGGCCTGCTGGCAGCCAGCGGACTGCCTGTCCACCTGAATGACCAGCGCGGTTTTGATCATGGCATGTTTGTTCCTCTGAAGCTGATGTACCCGGATGCGGATGTTCCCTGTCTGCAACTGTCACTTCTTAACCACCTGAATGCCATGGGCCATATCGAGCTGGGCAGGGCATTGGCGCCGCTGCGCAAGCGGAATGTGATGGTACTGGGCTCAGGCATGTCATTTCACAACCTGCGTTCTTTTTTCATGCCCGGTCTGGTCAGCGACGAGGACAATCTGGCGTTCCAGGAATGGCTCAATGAGGTTAGCACCTCGGACATGAGCGAACAGCAAAGAGCTGCATCATTGGCAAACTGGCATGAAGCGCCGGGCGGTATGGCCTGTCATCCGCGACCTGAGCATCTGTTACCCCTACATGTCTGCTATGGTACGGCCAACAAGAAAGCCGAACGTATTTTTTATGATGAAGTGATCGGCAAGCCTGTTTCAGGATTTTTGTGGGAGTAGAAAGTTGAAAGTTGAAAGTTCAAAGTTCAAAGTTGAAAGTAGAAAGTAGAAAGTTAAAAGATGAAAAAGTGACTTATTGAATCTTTCTTTCTACTTCCACTTTTCTCTGGAACGAAAAAGGGCGCCGAATGGCGCCCTTTTTAAGTTTCCGTTCCCGGTTTAGTACTTGTAGTGTTCCGGCTTGAATGGCCCATCAATGGGAATACCAAGATAATCAGATTGCTCCTGGGTCATCTTGGTGATCACACCACCGAAGCCTTCCACCATGCAGGCAGCCACCTCTTCGTCAAGGGTCTTGGGTAGAACTTCAACCTTGAGGCTTTCCTTTTTAGATGCATCATCCAGATCTGCAAACTTGCGCTCCCAAAGATACATCTGCGCCAGTACCTGGTTGGAGAAAGAACCATCCATGATGCGTGAAGGGTGACCAGTTGCATTACCCAGGTTGATCAGGCGGCCCTCGGACAGGAGGATCAGGTAGTCGTCACTGCCGTCGTCATTTTTGCCGCGGATAACCCGGTGAACCTGTGGCTTAACTTCTTCTAGGGTCCAGTTTTCGCGCATGTAAGCGGTATTGATTTCGCTGTCAAAGTGACCAATGTTGCAGACTACGGCGCCTGATTTTAGGGCCACAAGCATATTGGAATCACAGACATCAACGTTTCCCGTTGTCGTCACGATCAGGTCAGTATTCTGCAACAAGTCTGTGTTGATGCAGGCAGGGGTACCGTCATTGATGCCGTCTTTATATGGCGAGACAACTTCGTAGCCGTCCATGCAGGCCTGCATGGCACAGATCGGATCGATCTCGGTGACTTTTACAATCATGCCTTCCTGGGAGAGGGACTGCGCCGAGCCCTTGCCCACGTCGCCATAACCAACAACAAGCGCTTTCTTGCCGGACAGCAGCATGTCGGTACCACGCTTGATGCCGTCATTCAGTGAGTGGCGGCAGCCATACTTGTTATCGTTCTTGGACTTGGTGACCGAGTCGTTAACGTTGATAGCAGGCACTTTCAGCTCACCCTTTTCGAGCATATCGACAAGGCGGTGAACGCCTGTGGTAGTTTCCTCGGTGATACCGTGAACATTGTCCAGAATCTGCGGATACTTATGGTGGGCCATCGCAGTCAGGTCGCCACCATCGTCCAGGAGCATGTTGCAATCCCAGGGCTCGCCATCTTTAAGGATTGTCTGCTCGATACACCATTCGGCTTCTTCCTCAGTCTGGCCTTTCCAGGCGTAAACCGCAACGCCGGCAGCGGCCATGGCCGCGGCAGCATGATCCTGTGTGGAGAAGATGTTGCAGGATGACCAGCGTACCTCGGCGCCCAGAGCAACCAGTGTTTCAATCAGCACGGCAGTCTGAATAGTCATATGAATACAGCCAATTATCTTGGCGCCGGCCAAAGGTTTGCTTTCGCCATATTTTTCCCTCAGGCGCATCAGGGAAGGCATTTCCGCTTCCGCGAGGGTGATTTCCTTGCGGCCAAAGTCGGCGAGGCCGATATCCGCAACTTTATAATCTTCGCTCATTTTTTCCTGTTTCCTTTTACTAAAAAGTCAGGGCGATAGCTCGCCCTGACTGGATTCATTATTGAATAACTGGCTCTGCTTACAGGCCGGCGTCTGCTTTTAGTGCTTCGGCCTTGTCGGTTTTCTCCCAGGAGAATTCCTCGCGGCCAAAGTGTCCATAGGCAGCCGTTGGACGGTAGATTGGCGCCAGCAAGCCAAGCATTTCAATCAGGCCGGCGGGCCTGCAGTCAAAGTGCTCACGCACCAGCTTGGTGATCTGGTCATCCGAGATTTTGCCTGTGCCGAATGTGTCAACCAGGATGGAGGTCGGCTCAGCTACACCGATAGCGTAGGAAAGCTGCACTTCACACTTGTTGGCAATACCGGCAGCGACGATGTTCTTGGCAATGTAACGGCCGAGGTAGGCAGCGGAGCGGTCAACCTTGGAGGGATCCTTGCCTGAGAAAGCTCCACCGCCGTGGCGAGCCATGCCGCCGTAAGTATCAACGATGATTTTACGTCCGGTAAGGCCACAGTCACCATGGGGGCCGCCCACAATGAACTGACCTGTTGGGTTGATGTGGTACTTGGTGTTTCCTGTCAGCCACTCAGCTGGCAGTACCGGCTTGATGATTTCTTCCATAACCGCTTCACGTAGGTCTTCCTGGGTGACATCGGCGGAATGCTGGGTAGACAGTACCACGGCATCAATGGATTCGATCTTGCCGTCAACATAGCGGCAGGTCAGCTGGCTCTTGGCATCTGGCTCAAGGAAAGTCAGCTTGCCGGCTTTACGCACCTCAGCCTGCTTTTCAACCAAGCGGTGTGCATAAGTGATCGGGGCAGGCATAAGGACGTCGGTTTCATCGTTGGCGTAGCCAAACATCAGACCCTGGTCGCCAGCACCCTGCTCTTTGTGCAGCCCTTCACCCTCGGTAACACCCATGGAGATATCCGGTGACTGTTTACCTATAGCATTCAGCACGGCGCAATTGTGTCCGTCAAAGCCCTCAGCAGAGCCGTTGTAACCGATATCGAGGATGACGCCGCGAACGATTTCTTCCACATCTATTACAGCGGTAGTGGTTACCTCACCGGCAACCAGTGCTAAGCCGGTATTGACGAGTGTCTCGACAGCGACCCTGGATTTTGGGTCCTGTTCAAGCAATGCATCAAGAATGGCATCAGAGATTTGGTCTGAAACTTTATCAGGATGTCCCTCAGATACAGATTCAGATGTGAACAATACTGCTTCAGTCATGCTGTTTTCCTTCTATTATAATTCGCAAACTACAGGACGGTACAAAAATAAGTGTCCCCCCCAGGAATTTACTATGGCTTCAATCCAATGGATTGTTCAGGTTTGCTCCTGGCTTGATCATTCCCCCGGCTTACGCTCGTCAAGCTAATACTAAGCTCAAACTTCCCCCTTGGCCGGCATTCAAAACATGCTGAAAGCAGGTCTTTCTCTTTATCTGATTGGGAAGTCGCTGAAGCTTGTTTTTTATGAATCAGACAGGAATTACAGGGGCGTGAATGTATCACCCTGACAGAGATTAGGCAAATACCCCGAATAGATATTCGGGCAGCGAAAAAGACAAAGTTTTCGGCATATTTCAGCGTTTTCCTTGTGGAAAAAGTCGGCGTGCTGGTAGACAATATCTAGTCACTTCAATAATAAGAATAATCAAAAAAACGGGACCCAGGAGAGAGCAGTATGCCGGCTGAAACATCAAGCAATACCGGTAGCGAAAGCATTAAATTAGACAAAAAGAACAGAAAAGAGTGCTCCAATGCCATCAGGGCATTGAGCATGGACGCAGTCCAGCAGGCCAACTCAGGACATCCAGGCGCCCCTATGGGCATGGCGGATATTGCCGAGGTCTTGTGGAATGATTACCTGCAGCACAACCCCACCAATCCCAACTGGATCAACAGGGACCGTTTTGTGCTCTCAAATGGTCACGGCTCCATGCTCATCTATTCTCTCCTTCACCTGACAGGTTACGACCTGCCCATGGACGAGATCCGCAATTTCCGCCAGCTGCATTCAAAAACACCGGGTCATCCCGAATATGGCTATACGCCGGGCGTTGAAACCACCACCGGACCGCTGGGCCAGGGCCTGGCCAATGCGGTGGGCATGGCGATTGCGGAACGCACCCTGGCGGCGCAGTTCAATGAAGACGGGTTCCCTGTAATCGATCACTACACCTATGTCTTTGCGGGTGACGGCTGCCTGATGGAAGGTATTTCCCACGAGGTTTGCTCCCTGGCGGGCACCCTGAACTTGGGCAAACTGATCGTTTTCTATGATGACAACGGTATATCCATCGACGGTGAAGTCGAGGAATGGTTTGCCGATGATACCGAGAAACGCTTCCAGGCTTACAACTGGCAGACGCTGTCAGCAGACGGTCATGATCCAGACAGCGTTATTGCCGCCATTGAGAAAGCACGGGCCAATACCAAACAGCCCACGATTATCAGCTGTAAAACTCAGATTGGTTACGGTTCTCCCAGCAAGGCAGGCACCGCGGCTACCCATGGCGCCCCACTGGGAGAGGTTGAAATTCAGGCAACGCGGGAAGCGCTGGGGTGGAAGCATCCACCCTTCGAGATTCCCGAGCAAGTTTATCAGGCCTGGGAAGCCCGTGAGAAAGGCTATGCAGCCGAAACTGCCTGGAAAGAGCTGTTTACACGCTACGAAGAAGAATATCCCGTGCAGGCCTTGGAGCTCATTCGCCGGGTCAAGGGAGAGTTTCATGCTGACTTTGAATCCTATGCTCATGCCTACATTGCTGAGTGCAACGAGAAGGGTGAGAGTTTAGCCACCCGCAAGGCGTCTCAGAATGCCATTGGCGCCTTTGGTGAATTCCTGCCCGAGCTCATTGGCGGCTCTGCCGACCTGACCGGGTCTAACCTTACCAAGTGGAGCGGCAGCCAGCCAATCAGCTCAATGGCGCGCGGCAACTACATTTTTTACGGGGTACGCGAATTCGGTATGGCCGCCATCAACAACGGTATTGCGCTCCACGGTGGCTTCATTCCCTACAGCGGCACTTTCCTGATTTTCATGGAATACGCCCGCAACGCGGTGCGTATGGCGTCCCTGATGAAGCAGCAGAGTATTTTTGTCTTCACTCATGATTCTATCGGGCAGGGTGAGGATGGTCCGACACACCAGGCCATAGAACAGGTCTGCGCGTTGAGGGTTACGCCCAACATGTCGGTGTGGCGTCCAGCTGATTCAGTTGAAACCGCGGTAGCCTGGAAATCTGCCCTGCAGAACAAGGGTGGCCCCACCTCGCTGGTACTGACGCGCCAGGGTGTCCCGCATATTTATAGAAGTGATGAGCAGATTGCCGCTATTGAAAAGGGTGCCTATGTCCTTGAGGATTGCCAGGGCGAGCCTGAAGCTATTGTGATTGCCACTGGCTCTGAAGTGTCAGTTAGCCTGGAAGCGGTTAAATCACTGCAGGCGCAGGGGAAGGCTGTGCGTCTTGTGGCGATGCCTTCAACCGACGTTTTTGATGCTCAGGATGAGGATTACCGCGAGTCCGTTTTACCCTCTAGCGTACGCAAGCGTGTAGCCGTGGAAGCGGCACAGGTTGATTACTGGCGCAAGTATGTCGGTCTAGATGGTAAGGTTGTCGGGATGACCTCGTTCGGGGAATCAGCCCCGGGCAAGGTGGTCATGGAACACTTTGGATTTACGGCCGAGAATATCGCCGCCGAGGTCAGCAGCCTACTTTAAATGGCTTTTGCAGGCGGTTTTTCTGTTGGGTTCAACTGCGTGCCCGAGTGCCCTCTTCCGGTCCATTGTCGGTACTGTCCATGAATGTATGAATCACGTCATGCGGCTCATAGTTCATGACTTTCATTTCTTCGAAAACTTACTATAGCAGCCTGATCTTGCCTTCGTAATCAAACAATCAGGAGTTCTCGCCAAAGTAGCGGTATAAGATGATGGTCCTCAATGCAGCCCCATAATTAATTTTCTAAGGGGGCTGTTTTCATACCAAAAATGGTGCGCCGGGGCATATCAACGGTGCAGATTAATTCAGAGTAATCGGTTATGATTCTTACCTCTTGAGAGCTCATAAACAGTTAACTTCAAGCAGTAGTATCCATGGCTATTCGCAGTATTCACGATTACCCCCTGAAAGATCAAAGAGTTCTTATCCGCGAGGATCTTAATGTTCCCGTCAAGGATGGGCAGGTTGTCAACGGCACCCGTATCATGGCGGCATTGCCGACCATCAAGTTAGCTATGTCAGAAGGCGCCAGGGTAATCCTGATGTCTCACCTGGGGCGGCCCGAAGAAGGCGTCCCAATTGCTGAGCAGGCCCCATTTTCAATGGCTCCAGTGGCGGCTTATCTTGGCGATCTGCTTGGACAGACTGTTGAAATTATGCCCGCTGATTTTTCAGAGGAAGCCTCGCTTGCCTTACCCGCTGGCTCCTGCGTACTGCTGGAAAATGTGCGCACAAACGTGGGTGAAAAGGGCAACGATGAAAAACTCTCGCGCTATTACGCCAGCCTCTGTGACATTTTCGTGATGGATGCATTTGGTGCTGCACACAGGGCGCAGGCCAGTACGCACGGGGTTGCCCGCTTTGCCGGGAAAGTCTGTGCCGGTCCGCTGCTCAAGTCTGAATTGGACGCCTTGGACAAGGCGCTAAGCATTCCTCAGCGCCCAATGCTTGCCATTGTCGGAGGTGCCAAGGTGTCCAGCAAGCTGGAAGTACTGAGAGCCTTGGCTGGTAAAGTAGACCAGCTAATCGTGGGCGGTGGAATTGCCAACACCTTTCTTTCAGCCGCGGGTTTACCCGTTGGTAAGTCACTGATCGAAGAGGACATGATAGGGACGGCCAAGGCGTTGATGGCAGAGACAGACATTCCGCTGCCTGTTGATGTCATGGTGGCAAAGGAATTTTCAGAAGGGGCAGAGGCAACACTGAAAGCCGTTAGTGATGTCGGTGAGAATGATATGATTCTAGATATCGGCATTGAAACGAGCGAGAAGCTGACGGCAATTATCGGTGGAATGAAAACCATCCTCTGGAATGGCCCAATGGGTGTTTTTGAATTTGAAGCGTTCAGTGCTGGCACTGAAAGTATCGCCAAGGCCATAGCCGAGAACGCTGGTTTTTCCATTGCCGGTGGCGGTGAAACCATTACCGCTATCGACAAATACGGCATTAGTGAGAAGGTTTCCTATATCTCCACGGGTGGTGGAGCGTTTCTCGAGTTCGTACAGGGAGAAACGCTCCCGGCAGTGGCGATTCTCCAAGAACGTGGTTAACAATTAAAAGTTAAAAGGTAGACGACATGGCATTAATGAGTTTGCGACAGCTGCTGGATCATGCGGCGGAAAATGGTTACGGCGTTCCTGCGTTCAACGTTAACAACCTGGAGCAGGTGCGCGCCATCATGATGGGCGCCGATGAAGTGAACAGTCCAGTAATTCTTCAGGCTTCAGCCGGTGCCCGCAAATATGCCGGCTCAAATTTTCTCAAGTACATGATCCAGGGTGCCATCGAGGAATTTCCTCATATCCCCATCGTGATGCACCAGGACCATGGTGTATCGCCGGCTGTGTGCCAGCGTTCAATCCAGCTGGGTTTCTCCTCTGTGATGATGGATGGCTCACTGGGTGAAGATGGCAAGACGCCGATGGATTTTGAATACAACGTAAATGTCACCAAAACGGCTGTTGAAATGGCCCATGCCTGCGGTGTTTCCGTAGAGGGAGAGCTAGGTTGTCTGGGGTCACTGGAATCTGGCATGGCAGGTGAGGAGGACGGTCACGGGGCAGAAGGTCAGCTCAGCATAGACCAGCTCCTGACTGATCCAGAGGAAGCGGCACAGTTTGTTGAGGCGACACAGGTAGACGCTCTGGCCATTGCCTGCGGAACAAGTCATGGCGCTTACAAGTTTAGCCGTCCGCCGACGGGCGATATCCTAGCCATCGGCCGCATCAAGGAAATCCACCAGCGAATTCCCAACACCCATCTCGTCATGCATGGTTCCTCGGCAGTGCCGCAGGACTGGCTGGCCGTGATTAATGAATTTGGTGGTGAAATTCCTGAAACCTATGGTGTGCCCGTAGAAGAAGTCCAGGAGGGTATCCGCAACGGGGTTCGCAAGGTGAATATCGATACGGACCTGCGCCTGGCTTCAACAGGTGCCGTGCGCCGCTTCCTTGGAGAGAACAAGTCGGAATTTGATCCGCGTAAATTCCTGACTCCTACTATCAATGCGATGAAAGATATTGTCAAAAACCGCTTGGAAGCATTTGGTACCGCCGGACAGGTGTCGAATATCGGTAAGATCTACAACCTGGAAGAGATGTCCAAGCGCTACTCTGCAGGAGAATACAAGGCCCAGGTACTCTAGGGCTGTTTCTGTAGGAAGATAAAAAGCTATTGAAGTTCACTGAAGAAGAAGCCAGGCAGATCCACCAGTTCTACGGATGGATCAGGGACTACCTAGCCGACCTGTCGCGCAGTACCACAGGCGATCTTTCCCATGCCATCAATTTCGGCTATTGGCCGAACACCTGTGAAAACCTCTATGACGCCCAGATGGCCTTCTGTGATCTGATTGCAGAATTATTGTCGCCACTGGAAGAGGGTATGCATGGTGTGGAAGTAGGTTGCGGCATAGGGGGTTATGCTATTCGACTCCTTGAAAAGCATCCCGTTGAGCTGATCTGCTATGACCTGCTCCAGGAACACCTGGACATAACCCGCCGGTATGCTGAGAAAAAAAGCGTGGGGGACAGATTGCATACCATCCAGGGCAATTCCATGAACATGGAAAGCATTGCAGATAACAGCCTTGATTTTATGTATAGCGTTGAGTCCTCTTTCCACTATGACGAAAAACAAAAATTTTTTAACGAAGTCTTTCGCGTCCTGAAACCAGGTGCCGTTTTTGCATATGCCGATATCAGTTGTGAGGATATTTCCAGGATTGCGTTCAAGGACGGCAACCATTTTTCATCAAAGTTAGAACTGGATGAGTATATAAACACGGCCGGTTTAACCATAGACCAGCATCGAGATATAGGTGAACAGGTATATGAACCTCTTTATGATTACACCGCGCGGTTTAATGATAAAATTCTGGATGCTCCGCCCGGATCCACCAAGGCCAAGGTCGGTAAATACTGGGACCTGGTAAACAGCAATTACACCAAGTTATACAGGCAGGGAAAAATGGGTTACCAGGTCTACCGGCTCTGCAAATAACTCTCCAGCTGCTTATTAGCTATAGTCTGTCACTTATATTAATAATCCATCTTGACCGGAACTGCTGTCATCGGCGCTCTTGCTGCATTGCGCTTTAAATTGATGATTACCTGGGCTTAGCTGCTTCCAGTTTTGCTGTCATATGTATAACACAACATCGGCTGTCATAAGCGTTTTGCATCTTGATAACGTCCGGCAGCGACCTGATTTCCATGCGGGCCTCGAAAAAATTTTGGGTGCTACATCAGAGCCGACTGATTGTTAACTGGCCGTGATGGTCTCGACACCTGATTCTTTACCGAGCAGTAAAATATCAGCCGGCCTCCGCGCGAACAGGCCGTTTGTGACAACTCCCACTACCTCGTTTAGCTGGCATTCAAGCTCCCTGGGATTCACGATACTCATGTTATGCACATCGAGGATGATGTTGCCGTTATCCGTAACGACACCTTCACGGTACACAGGGTCGCCTCCGAGTTTTACTATCTGTCTGCCGACATGACTTCGGGCCATAGGGATTACCTCGACGGGCAGTGGGAAATCGCCCAGTACATCCACCCACTTACTGCCATCGGCAATACAAACAAACTCTTTGGAAACGGCAGCAATGATTTTTTCGCGGGTCAGGGCAGCACCGCCGCCCTTGATCAGTTGTAGATATTCGTTGGTTTCATCGGCGCCATCAATATAGACGGTCACCTCATTAACGCTGTTAAGATCATAAACTGGAATGCCATGATCTTTGAGCCGACTGGCGGTTTCCTCTGAACTTGCCACAGTTGCATTCACTTTCTGCTTCACCTTGGCCAGCTCCTCGATGAACAGGTTTGCCGTGGAGCCGGTGCCCACACCAATTACAGCATCGTCATCAAGGTACTTCTGAATATAGTCAAAGGCAGCGGCTGCAACGGCCTGCTTGAGTTCATCCTGGGTCATTTAAAGGTCTCTCTGGTCTGGGTGCGCAAGGTGTCTGTAAGGCCCTAGTCTAGCGAAGGGCAGGGCGGGTTGCGAGGCTCACGATGGAATGTAAAGAGAGTGAGAACAAAGTTTGCATAAAGCGCAGAAAATCTATATTGTTCAGTTTGTTATAATACATATCTAATAAAAAATATTAAAAATAGACTCTAAGTATCTGTTAGTTAGAATTTGTCAAATATGGTTTAGTTTATTTGAGGGTGGTATGAAAAAGAGTCCTGATCTGATGGTGGTGCTGGTAATTATATTCAGTGCCGGTATCCTGATTAGCAGCGTTGCCCAGAGTGCCTTGTTCTAAACAAGGGTTTTGGCAACTTCAACGATCAACCGGTCAGGTACATGTGCTGGCCCGTGATTATCCCTCCTAGAGGCACATCCCAATCGGAAGCCTCAAGATCCTCGACCTTCTGGCTTTCATGCGCAAGACCTATTAGCACAGGCTTTTCAGCTGATTCTTTCCTAATGAAGGCAAAACTTCGATCGTAGTAACCTTTACCCATTCCCAGCCTGTTCCCCTGGTCATCGAATCCGACCAAAGGGAGAAAAACATTATCCAGCTGTCTTGGCTCGATTACAGTGGCGTCAGTATCCGGTTCCAGAAGTCCATAGATATTGGTAACAAGCGGGGAGTCCGGCAGATACTGGCGAAACTGCAGCGTGGTGGTTTCCTCCTGTAGCACGGGCAGGTAGCAGGATTTGCCCTGCTGGATGAGATCATCGAGTAGAGTCAACGTACTTACTTCACCATCTGCGGCCATGTAGAGGGCGACATGCTCTCCGACGGTAAATGCATCTTGGTTTCGGACCGTCTGTGCAATGGCCCTGGCTGTTTGTTCTTGCTCAGCAATGCTCAGACTGCGGCGTTTTTGACGAAGCGCCTTCCTTAGAAATTTTTTATCCAGATTGCGCATAATTAATTATATGTAGAATAAGTGGCAATAAATAAATGAGCAGTGGAGAGGCAACTGAGATGAAAAAATCAACTCCCCGAAATACCGCTGCTGAAATTGCCCTGAACCGAATGGTTCAGGTGGTGGCGCGTCCGACGCCTTAGGCTTTCCGTCTAGCGGACATGCACACAGCGCCATTGGGCAATGCCTCCGGGTAAAAAATATCGGCTCAAGAACACATTCAACTGGCCAATACCCCAGGGAGTAATAGATTTATTATATGCCAAATAGAATTGGCTGGGGGTTATTTTTCGACATTGATTGGAAAAAGGAGGATGGGTTTTGTGTTCAGATTTCTATCTGACGACTGTCCTGAATGGCTTTTTCAATTTTTTGCTGGAGTGACTGAATTTTTTCGATCGAGGAGCTTTCGGATTCCTCGGCCTCTTCAGACTGTTGTAGTAGTTCGTGGCAAATATTAATGGCTGCCATTATAGCTACTTTTTCAAATGCCAGTGTTGAGCTGGTTTTTTTTACCTTGGACATCTGCTTATCCAGGTACCTGGCAGATTTACGAAGGGCCTCTTCTTCAGAGGGAGGACAGCTGATCTGATAGTCCCGGCCCAGGATAGAAATACTGACTGTATCGACTTCTTCTGCCATTTCTTCTGCCATTGGGAGGCGTACTCCTGACTGCCAGTGAGTGTTTGTGGTTAGCTCTGTTCGAGTGATTTGAGACGCTGCAAAACTTTTTCAAGCCGCGTGCGTGCCAGCTGATTTTTTTCTATTAGTGTTTTGCGCTCATGTTCCCAGTTATGCTTGTCGTCCCTAAGCATCTGGTTCTCTTTTTTCATGTCGTCACAAAGTTGAATTAATGCATCAACTTTGCCTTCTAAGGTATTGAAACTAGTATCACTCATGGTGCTCATCTTACCTAAAAATTGACGGCAAGCCACTATAATGCCCCCTACCTGAAGGGTCAACATGAGATTTTCCAGTCAAGTGCGTGGAATGCAAAGAGCGTATCTCAATTCAGTAAATTAAAGTGCTATCATTGCTGCCCGCAGTAATTTATTACCTATTTTCCTGGCGCAGTGACATCCCTATGGCAGCAGATTATTACATGACCGCAGAACTCCTAGCTTCCCATGGTATTGCCGCTCCAGTCTCTGAAATTCATGGCGTTCTAAGCGGTCAGATCTGTTCTGGCTGCGGCGATCCAGATCTTGACCTTAGCAAGAAAATTCTCGATATAGAAAGGAATATAGAAGAAGTAATTACTAACTTACTTAATCTGCTAGCAGAAGATATTCGTAAACAGCTGGGTGCTGAAGACTACAGCTTTCAGCCCCTGCTTCCAGAGGAAGAGCAGTCACTGAGCAGCCGTCTTTCCGCCTTGGCCATGTGGTGCGATGGTTTCAATGCGGGCTTTGCCGGAGCCTGGGTTCGTGATGATGCCGCTATGCCCGATGAAACTCGTGAAGTCCTTGAAGATTTCTCCCGAATTGCCCTGGTAGAAGAGGAAGACGAGGAATTGCCGGATAACGAGAATGAAGCGAATCTCATGGAAATCATTGAGTATGCCAGGATGGCAACCATCACCCTCTATCTTCAAAATACCCCGAAAAAGCAGCTGCAAAAGCATGAGGACCTGCCTGAAGATACGCCGCTGCACTGACTAATCATTTATCCACTGAAGACAGCCGACAATGCCCAGACCACTGATCAAGAAATCAGAATACAAGAAACGTCGCCGTGAGCTGATGGCACATATGGAATCCAATTCCATAGCCATCCTTTCCTCGGGCGATGAGATCCTGCGCAATGGAGATTCCCATTATCCCTTTCGCCAGGACAGTGACCTTTACTACCTGACTGGTTTCAGGGAATCACAGTGCTGCCTGGTATTGATCCCGGGCAGGAAACAGGGTGAATGCCTGCTTTTCTGCCAGGAAAAGGATCCGGTCAAGGAGCTCTGGACCGGTCGGCTTATGGGACCTGAACAGGCCGGGGAAACGCTGGGCGTCGATGATGCCTTTCCCATTTCCGACATCGATGAAATTTTGCCTGGCCTGATCGAGGGCAGGGAGCGTGTTTATTACGCCATGGGGCGCGATGAACAGTTCGATCATAAGGTTATGGAGTGGGTCAAAGTTATACGCAGCAAAGTGCGTGCAGGGGTGCATCCACCCGGAGAATTTTTGGTGCTGGATCACCTGCTCCATGAAATGCGGCTGTTGAAATCTGCCGGAGAAATCAGAGTTATGCGCGAATCGGGGCAGATTGCTGTCCGTGCCCACAAGCGCGCCATGCAGGTGTGCAAACCCGGCATGTATGAATACGAACTGGAAGCTGAGTATCTGCATGAATTTGCCCGTTCCGGCTGCCGTGAAGCCGCCTACAATTCGATCGTGGCCAGCGGAGGGAATGCCTGCATTCTTCATTACAACGAAAATAATGAGCAGATGAAGAAAGGCGACCTGGTGCTTATCGACGCTGGGTGTGAATACGAGTACTACGCTTCTGATATCACCCGTACATTCCCCGTCAGCGGAAAATTCAGTAAGGAGCAGAAGGTTATTTACGAACTAGTTTTAAAAGCCCAGCTCGAAGCCATCAAGGTGGTGAAGCCTGGTAACCACTGGGATGATCCACACAAGGTGACCGTCCAGGTCATCACCGAAGGCCTGGTCGAGCTGGGCTTGTTAAAAGGGAAAGTCTCCAGCCTCATTAAAAAAGGTGGCTACAGGGATTTCTACATGCATCGCGCCGGGCACTGGATCGGCATGGATGTGCATGATGTGGGCGACTACAAGATAGAAGGTAAATGGCGCCTGCTTGAGCCTGGCATGGTGATGACTGTGGAGCCTGGTATCTATATCGCTCCAGACAATAAGAAGGTCGACAGTAAATGGCGCGGCATTGGGGTGCGTATCGAAGACGATGTGGCCGTTACAGCAGATGGACATGAAGTCCTTACCGATGGATTGCCAAAGACCATTGAGGACATTGAAGCCTTCATGGCGGAGGCCGGATGACGCTATGCCGGTCTGATCAATATGACCTGGTTATCGTCGGGGCCGGCATGGTCGGGGCCAGCCTGGCCTGTATTCTTGAACAAGCCGACCTAGCTGATTCCCTGAGGATTCTGCTGGTAGAAGCCTCACCCATTGATCTCAAAAAACCTCCGGCGCAGCCTTCCTTTGACGCCCGCAGCACCGTGCTCTCCCATGGCACTGTGCAGTACCTAAAGGATTTGGGATTATGGACAGCACTTGAGCAGCAGGCCGAACCGATTTGCCATATTCATGTTTCCGACCAGGGTAAATACGGCACTGTGAATATGCAAAGCGCCGACATGGTCGTGGATGGCCTGGGGTGGGTGGTTGAAAACCGATTGCTGGGCGGTCTTTTTAATTCGCGCCTCGCTGCCGCGCAAAAAATTGAGCTCTGTTCTTCAGTCAAGGTGGCCAGTTTAACTCCCCGCCGTGATGGGATGGTGGTAGAGATTACCCATGAACAGGACTCCGCGATTATTACCACTCCCCTGGTTGTTCTCGCCGAGGGCGGCCGCTCGGGGCTGTGCGAAAAAATGGGCATTCACCGCGCACATGAGGACTATAACCAGGCCGCTATTATCGCCAACGTGGCATTTAGCAAGCCCCATGAAAATGTTGCTTTTGAACGTTTCACTCCCAAGGGCCCACTGGCGTTGCTGCCCTTGCCAACACTTGAGGGTGAGCACCGTGCTGCACTGGTGTGGACCCAGGACAGCGAGCATGTGGATGATCTGCTGTCTCTGCCTGATACTGATTTCCTGGGGCGTCTGCAGAAAGAATTCGGTTCTCGCCTGGGCAGCTTTACCCGGGTCGGCAAGCGTCATGCCTATCCACTGAGTCTCGATCACGCCGAAGAGCAGGTCAGACCAGGACTGGTTTTACTGGGTAACGTGGCACACTCGCTTCATCCTGTTGCCGGCCAGGGTTTCAACCTCGCGTTTCGTGACACCATGAAGCTGGCTCAGATTCTGGTGCGCACCTTTCAGCAGGGAAGCTCGCCTGGAGCCGTTGCAGTGCTGCATGAATACCAGCAAGCCGTTAGCAAGGACCAAGACAGAACCGTTGCTTTCAGTCACTATATGACCCGCCTGTTTTCAACAGAGAACAGCGCGGCTGTCTGGGTTAGAAAATTTGGTCTTTTCAGTATTGACCTATTGATGCCCCTCAAGAAAGCCTTTGCCCGACGGGCAATGGGCCAGGGTGAGAAGAAAGTCAGCCTAGGCAGGCATGCCTGAACAGCCAGTATGTCATTGCAGGAGATACTTTTTTCACTTGAGCAGTCTTTACTCCACACAGACTGGTCAGACCAGCAGGAGAAACTTGAGCTTATGCTTGCGGAAGAATTTAGTGAGATTAATCCGGCCGGGTCGGTGATCAGCAGGGCTGATGTTATCCAATGGCTGCTGCAGAAAAACCCCGAACACCGCTGGGAATTCACACCCGGTGAAGTTATTGAACTGGGTAATCAGTCGGTGCTGCTCACTTACCATGCCAGGCAGGCAGTTCCTGAAAACTCGGGGTCAAAAGGCTCAAGGCATATTTCGCTGTGGCACAGTAATACCCAGGGAGACTGGCAAATGCGTTTTCATCAGTCGACAAGAATCCAGTAGGATGAAAAGAAATTTGACTCCAAAATACCCTTCTAGCTGGTTAAAAAGATAAATGATTTAAGGAAAACACCCCGGTTATGTTTGAATCCCTGGGCCTTGGCCCAAACCTGCTAAAGGCTCTGGATAAACTCGGCATTGAAAAGCCCACCGACATCCAGAGCCAATTGATTCCTGTTATTGCTGGTGGCAGTGACGTTCAGGCATGTGCAAAAACAGGGAGCGGCAAAAGTGCCGCCTTTCTTTTGCCGCTTCTGCAAAAAATGATTGATGTGCCTGCGCCAAATACGGCAACCCGCTGCCTAGTTATTTCGCCTACACGTGAACTGGCCCAGCAACTGGATAGACACTGCCGTGATCTTGCCTGCTTTACCTCAGTAAACTCGATGACAATCTTAGGAGGAGAATCATTAAAGGAGCAGAAGGCAAAGCTGCGAAAAAATCCTGAAATTGTGATCGGTACCCCAGGGCGTCTGCTGGAGCATGTGGAGAAAAATTCACTACTTCTGAAAGATCTGGAGTATTTGGTTCTTGATGAGGCCGATCGCACCCTAGATATGGGGCTTCAGGATGAAGTGACGGCAATTGTTAAGTCATGCCGTCCTGAGCGTCAGACGATTCTTCTGTCAGCTACACTGAAACACAAGGGGTTAGCTGAAATCACCAGGGGCATCCAAGTGAAGCCGAAAAAAGTGATCCTTGACTCTCACCGTCAGCCGCACGAGGCAATCAAGCAGCAAATTATTCTTGCCGATGATCCCGGCCACAAGCAGCAGCTCTGCAACTGGCTACTTGCCAATGAAAATTTCGAGAAAGCACTGGTTTTTACCAATACGAGAGTCCAGTCCGAAGACCTGGCTGTTTTTCTTATCCAGCAGGGACTGTCTGGCGCGTGCCTGCATGGTGAAATGCTGGCGGATGAGCGCAAGCAGGTGATGAGGCTGTTTCGGGATGGTAAGGTAAAAGTACTGATAGCCACTGATCTTGCTGCCCGCGGACTGGATATTCCCGCTGTCAGTCTCGTAATCAATTTTTCCCTGGCAAGAACGGGCAGTGACTATGTTCACAGGATTGGACGCACTGGAAGGGCTGGTCAGACCGGTCTTGCAGTATCACTGATCTCACCGCAGGAATGGAACTTGATGGAGAGTATTCAGCGCTATCTTAACCTTGCCTTTGAAAAGCGCGAAGTCGAGGCGTTGCCGGCAAAGTTTTCCGGTCCGGGCAGGAAAAAGAGAGCGCCAAAAAAACAGAAAGGCAAAGCGAAAAAGGAAAAACCAAAATCCAAGCAGCGCCATCGATACAAAAAGGCTATTGGTAAGCGTCGTGAACCGGCACAACAGAAGAAAGATGAATTGCAGTCATTAGGCCTTGCGCCTTTAAAAAGGGCTGCCCGAGAAAAGCCAGGCTGAGGTAACCAACCAGATTACCAGTTGACATTTTACGCCGGCAGGTTGAAATACAAGGACAAGTATTACTGTTTTTTTCAGCCACGACCAGTTTGCCGCCGGGAACCTGGCTAATGAGTCCGGCAAAATGTGAATGCCTGTGTGTAAAGCAAATGACGCGCAGCTTTAACTCCCTGTTTGATAAGATTAAATTAGTGTTAATTTAAATGGTATCCTAGTTTTTTCTTAACAAAATCTTTATGGTTCGATGCTAACCTTTTTCAAGTTATTTCACTCTAGGCCTGTATTTCCTAACCAAGTAAAGAGCAGATGAGTAACAAGAAGATAGTCATTATTGAGGATGAGCCGGATATTCTTGAGGTTCTGAGTTACAACCTTAAGAGAGAAGGTTTTGAAGTTTTGTCAGCAACCAACGGCACAGAAGGTCTTGCCCTTGTCAGCAAAGAAATTCCAGATCTGATCCTGCTCGATTTGATGCTGCCAGGGATGGATGGCATAGAAATATGTAGCACCATAAAAAATGCCCCTCCTACTAAGAACACCCTGATAATAATGGTCACAGCTAAGGGTGAAGAAAGCGATATAGTGCTGGGCTTGGGTGTGGGGGCGGATGATTACATAACGAAACCATTCAGTCCTAAAGAACTTGTGGCACGCGTCAAGGCTGTGCTTCGCAGGGGAGTGCTGCTAGACACCTCTGAACAGAAGGAAAAAGTAGAGGTGGGTGCTTTGACTATCGACACGAACAAGTTTGAGGTGACTGTTTCGGGTAAGAATATCCGTCTGACCGCGACAGAGTTTAGATTGCTGCACTACCTCGCCAGCCACCCCGGGCGCGTATTCTCCCGAGAACAGTTATTAAGTCGTGCAATGGGTGATGATGTCGTTGTTGTGGATCGTAATATAGATGTCCATATCCGTGGCATACGAAAAAAAATGGATATTGAGCCTTCCATGATTGAGACCATAAGGGGAGTTGGATACCGCCTCCGAGATATCGACTGAACAGTTAGCTAACTGTTTGTTTTATAATTCACCCGACTGGTTGCTACCAGATCTTCAATTTATACAACCCGGTTTTATCATTCCCGTTTTCAGAGCTACTAAATCATGTTTCTAAAGTCACAATATTTCTGGCGCACCTACCTCGGGTACGTGATTGTGGCTTTGATAGGAACATTTCTTTTTTCTGCCACACTTCTGTCCAGGGTGGAGCAGGATCAGCACGTTAAATTAGATAGTTCTATGAAAGTTACAGCTGACCTTCTCGCCACAGCCGTGGCCCCGGCTCTCCAACGCGTTGACTATGAAGAAATTCGCACCACAGTATCTAATGTGGCGCAAGACTCATCACTGCGGATTACAGTCGTGGATGGCAGCGGGATAGTGCTGGCTGATTCCCATGAAAACCCAATGGCAATGGATAATCACCTGCGTCGTCCTGAAATCCAGGTGGCTTATATCAATGGTTTTGGCTCATCAGAAAGGTACAGCCTCACACTAGGTGAAGATTACAGATATCTCGCTGTACCAATTTATACGCGACAGCAACTGGCAGGTTTTGCCAGGGTGGCAAAATCCTCTGAAGATCTTCAAATTGAAATCAGCTCAGAAAAAACGCTGTTGATTAGGAATGCAGCTGCAATCTCGTTTGTGATTCTCTTGCTCGCTTTTTACCTTGCCACCCGCCAGGCCGCGAAAGTGGCTGAACTTACCGCTGTGGCAGAGGAGATTTCTAAAGGTAATTTCGAACGCCGTATCCCGGAAGGCAATAACCTGGGTCTGAAAAAAATGGCCGAAGCCATAAACCAGATGGCAAGAAGCTCGGCACGTGGAGTTACCGAAGTTACCGCGGACCGAAACAGGCTGACCACTATCTTTACCTGCATGGTAGAAGGCGTTATCGATGTTGATATGGACCAGAAAGTTTTGCATATCAATGAAGCGGCGACCAGGCTGTTGTCTGTTAATGAAAAGGAGTGCATTGGTCAGCCAATCTGGCAGGAAATACGCAACCAGGAAATTCTCAACGCCCTGGATGAGGCTATTCGTAATCGCTCTGTTATAAAGACCCAGATGCGGTTGAACAGGGAATCGGACCCTTTAGTCATAGATATTTATGC
Organism: Gammaproteobacteria bacterium; assembly: GCA_009922595.1. GTDB lineage: Bacteria > Pseudomonadota > Gammaproteobacteria > Pseudomonadales > Pseudohongiellaceae > Eutrophocola. The sequence continues at coordinate 22,727 of RFVC01000020.1, forward strand.
GGCATCGCTAAGTAATAACGAGGGAGAACCCATCGGCGCCGTTCTTGTTTTGCATGACATTACTGAAATTAAAAAACTTGAAAGGGTGCGGACGGATTTCGTAGCTAATGCTTCGCACGAACTTAAAACACCAATAACGGCAATCAGGGGGCTGACCGAAACTATCCTTGATGATGAAAAAGTCGACAAAGAAACGGTTGTTCACTTTATCAATCGCGTGCATGCGCAAAGCCTTAGGCTTTCACAACTTGTTGGAGATTTATTGACTATTTCGAGGCTTGAGAACACACAGAGCGAAAAAGATTTTGGCAAAATTAATTTCGGTGACCTGGTCAGGCAGTCCGTGAAGGCGGCCCAGACTTCTGCAGAGGAAAAAGGCCATAATCTGGTTACTGAATTACCGGACACAGAGCTGTCCGCCTTTGCGGATCGGCAGAACATGAGTCAGCTGATAGATAACCTTATTGATAATGCGATTAAGTACACTGAAGAACCCGGGACAATAACAGTTCGACTGAAAAAAGAGGGGAACTGGGCGGTGCTTGAAGTGCAAGACACTGGGCTGGGTGTCAGTCCTCAGTACCAGCAGCGCGTGTTTGAGCGCTTCTACAGGGTTGATAAAGCCCGTTCTCAGAGCCTAGGCGGGACAGGTCTTGGTTTGTCTATAGTGAAAAATATTGCTGAAAAACACGGTGGTAGTGTCAGCGTGGAAAGTCAGCTGGGCACTGGATCCACATTTACCTTTCGCTTGCCTCTTGATCCTCCTTCAATTTAACAAGGTATAAAAACGGGATCCAATTAACTGGACCCCGTTTTTTAATATGCCGGCTTTAAGCCTAAAACTGAAAAGTTAACTAGGTAGGTTAGAAAGAAACATCCCACTGCAGACGCAGGCGATTATCCGATTCGTCCTGAGTGAAGAAGGTGTCGTCCAGAGTCAGTCGTGAATAATCAAGCGTAATCTTGTTATTGTGACCATTAAAGAACCAGTTGGCTCCAAAGGTTGTCTCCCTGCGCTCATTTTCAAGAAGCAAGTTGGACTTGTTCGGTTCGTCTACGTAAGCGTAACGAAAAGCCAGTTCCAGCTCTGGCGGAAATTCCGGAAACACGTTATGGAAAAAGTATCCGGCCTGTACATATCCGCCTGTGAGTTCGTGTTCCAAACCTGTTGCATTGTCCTCAATGGTTTTGCGGTGATATTCCTGCTGAGCTGAGAAACCCCTGTATTTAAAGGCAAATTCTTGGACCCACTGGTCGATGTCATACTGATCTATCGAAGCATCGGCTGGTTTTTCGAATCCATCAAGATTGCCACAGCCCGATGAAGACCAGCGTGTACAGGTACCAGTTGTAGTAGCTCCCGCAATGGCAAAGCTGCCGGTTGGGCGTTCCGTATACTCAACATCTGTCTGACGCCAAGAAAGATCCCTGCCTAGGAAGTTCCATTGCAGTCTCCCCATGTACATTAGATCGTTGTCAGTATTGTTAACTGAGCGGCCTTCGCCATTAAACACACCTGCCCAGAAACGCATGTCTGCCGCGGTCTCCTTGAAGACATGTCCTCTAAGTTGAACGCCAACCTGGCGGTCAATGGTGAAAACTCGGTTTGCAATTGAGCGTTCTACGAACTGCTGCCTGCCTGAGGAGTCCACACGCTCACGGTTCAGGTCTACCTTCCACTGACCCAGACGGATGCCGCCCCAGTCCCACTTGGCGATATCAATGCGCCAGTCAATTACCCTAGCACTTGATGCGGAGCTGCTGTCATCGGTATCACGTGAGGGCTGAAGATCCACCTCAAAATAATAGCTGAGCCAGGGCTTGAAACCGCGGCCACCTATCTTCATTCGCAAGCGACGTGCTTCGAAGTTGTTCTGGGTCTCTCCATTGAAGTTTGAAATCTGCCGAGGGTCTGAGCGATATGGTGTAGTAAACCTGGTTTGTGCTCGCCACTGCAGATCGGTTCTCCAGTTTCCATCGCGTGTCTCAAAGCGAAATCCGCTGCTGGTCTGACGTGTGGTAACCGGAAATTCCGTCTCGATCTTTTCTGTGACAGTAGATTCAACTCGTTCCTGGATAGAAGCGAGACTGACAACGGGTAACTCGGACGTTTCTTCCTGGAGGATATCCTCACTAGTAATACTGTCCCTGGCTATCAGGGCATCGTACTGCTCCTGGTTAATAGCCCCATTTTGAAGAAGGATATCGAGTAACTCCTCGTCAGCGGCATAAGCACCAGCTGTGGTAGATAGCAAAACAGTGGCAATAAATGCCTGGTGTAGCTTATTTTGAGAGGTTTTTAGGTTCATTGGAGGAATCTGGCCTTTAGCTGATATTTCAGGGGCCGATTTTTCCAGAGAATTATTAAGATTATATGAAGGGAGTATTAAGTTTTAAATTTACCGTATGGTTTGGATAAAGAAATTTTAAAAGCAGATTGAGGAAAATTTTGATTTTTTAGCTAAGTTACTGATTTTGAATGAAATGTAAACCTTAATATTTTGAGTTTATTTATATTAAGTTATTTACGTAAAGGAGCAGATTTCTTTATGAAACCTTAACAGAGTGATGTGAAAATGCCCCCAACTTAAAGCTGTAAAGTATCTGACTACTGGGAAATTCAAGACTATGAAAATGACTAACTTACTTAAAATTTTATCCCTGCTCTGTATGGGTCTGTTCATTTCTTCCTGTTCACAGGATGAGAGCGCTGGCGGTTCCGCTCAGGAATCAGGGACAGAACTTAACGGTACAGTCAGCCTAGACGGTTCAAGCACTGTATACCCAATCAGTGAAGCTATCGCGGAAGAATTTCTTGCTGTGGCCCCCAGGGTGAGGGTCACTGTAGGAGTTTCAGGCACTGGCGGGGGGTTTAAGAAATTCCTGGCCGAGGAGACTGATATCAATGACGCCTCCAGAACCATAAAAGAATCTGAAATGCTGGAAGCGGAAGCCAATGGCATAAACTACCTGGAAATCCCGGTTGCGTTCGACGGGCTGTCAGTTGTAGTCAATCCTAACAACACCTGGGTGGACTACCTCACTGTCGAGGAGCTGCAGCAGATCTGGCATCCGGGCAGCATGGTAGACAGCTGGGATGACATCCGTCCTGAGTGGCCAGCAGAGCCCATCAGACTTTACGGCCCGGGTACTGATTCGGGCACTTTCGATTACTTCACTGAAGCCATCAATGGCGAATCAGGTGCCTCAAGGCCAGACTACACGGCCAGCGAGGATGACAATGTCCTCGTCCAGGGAATCAGCGGTGACGAGAATTCCCTTGGTTTCTTTGGTTATGCCTATTATGTGGAAAATCAGGACAAGCTGAAAATTGTCCCGGTGGATGGCGGAAATGGCCCGATAGCCCCAACGGCAACTACCATCAATGACGGCACCTACGCACCCCTTTCCAGGCCTATTTTCATCTACCTGAATACCGCCAGCCTGGCTCGCCCAGAGGTAAGAACATTCGTAGATTTCTACATCGATAATGCGGGTGCCATGGCAAACGAGGTGGGATACATTGAGCTGACAGCCGATATGTATCAAGACTCACGCGAAAAAGTGGCGGCTTTTTAATTTCTTAATGATCTTTTGTTAAATTTTGGTGGTTTATTGGTCTACAATGCGAACCTTTCTCGACGGGTTCTGGCAATAAATTTCCATGGCAAAAGAGATGCAGGCGGATACGACAGTAGCCGGTCAGTCCAGTGTGCTAAAGGCGACTTCCTCAATTAGTTTGTCTAAAGCTCGCTGGGGTGAATCCGCAATAAAGATATGGCTGGCGCTGTGTGCGTTTGTGTCTGTGGTGACCACAGCCGCAATTGTCATTTTGTTGTTTTCCGAAACGCTCAATTTCTTTGAGTCCGTCTCCCCCGCTGAATTTTTCTTTGGGACAACATGGACTCCACTATTTGAACCGAGCTCGTTTGGTGTGTTGCCATTAATATGGGGCACCATGCTGGTCACAATTGGCGCGGCAATTATTGCGATCCCAACCGGCCTAGCCAGCGCTATTTACCTGAGCGAATATGCCTCTGATCGTGTGCGAAAAATAATAAAACCAGTGCTTGAGCTGCTGGCCGGAATACCTACCGTGGTTTACGGTTATTTTGCCCTGACTTTCGTGACTCCAGCACTACGTAACGTGTTTCCCGACATACAGGTCTTCAATGCACTCAGCGCGGCGATAGTTGTCGGTATAATGATTCTGCCGATGGTGGCCACCCTCAGCGATAACGCCCTTAGAGCTGTTCCTATTAGCTTAAGGCAAGGTGCATATGCACTGGGTGCAACCTCTTATGAGGTAACAACCAGAGTGGTTGTTCCTGCCGGGCTCTCGGGAGTTATGGCGTCATTCCTGCTGGCCATCTCAAGAGCGATCGGTGAAACCATGGCGGTGACACTGGCCGCTGGTCAAACCCCAAATATGTCGCTTAGCATGTTTGAAAGTATCCAGACCATGACGGCTTATATAGTGCAGGTTAGCCTTGGAGACACACCCACAGGCGGGATCGCTTATCAGACCTTGTTTGCCGTTGCGACGCTTCTGTTCGTCATCACGCTGGTGATTAACATCGTGTCACAGATAATTTTGAATCGCTTTCGCGAAGTATACGATTAGGGAAGGTCGCCACATGTCTTTTTCTTCTGAAAGCGAAAGCATCAGCCTGGCAAGGCGGCATAGGAAAGCCAAACTGTTTTCTATGTTTTGCGGCATGGTGACATGGTCTGGCGTAGTGCTCCTAGCAGTTCTGCTTTATCAGGTTTCCATTGATGGCTTTCGCTGGCTGGACTGGCAATTCATTGACAGCTTTCCATCTCGATTTCCAGAGCGCGCCGGCATCAAGTCGGCCCTCGTTGGTACCATCTGGCTGATTTCCCTCGTAGCCTTGATTTCTATCCCTGTCGGTGTGTGCACTGCTCTGTACCTAGAAGAGTTTGCAGGCAAGGGCAAAATTTCTAAGATTATCGAAGTCAACATTGCCAACCTGGCAGGCGTTCCTTCAATTGTATACGGTATCCTTGGCCTGGCTATTTTTGTCCGCTATATGGCACTGGAGCGCAGCCTGGTCTCAGGCGCCCTGACGATGAGCTTGTTGATATTGCCAGTGATCATTATAGCGAGCAGGGAAGCTATCAAGACTGTGCCGATGAGCATCAGATATGCCGCCTACTCTCTTGGTGCGACAAAGTGGCAGACAGCATGGGCTCACGTTCTGCCGGCTTCTTTTCCAGGCATCATGACCGGAGTTATATTGGCGTTGTCGCGAGCTATTGGGGAAACAGCACCCCTGATCATGATTGGAGCACTGACTTTTGTTGCTTTCCTGCCGGAAGGTCCGATGGATTCGTTTACAGCATTACCAATCCAGATTTATAACTGGGTATCACGTCCGCAGCAAGAATTTCATGAGCTTGCTGCAGCAGGAATTATTATCCTGTTGTCTGTCCTACTGCTGATGAATGCCACTGCAATCTATATCCGTAATAAAACTGAGCGGAGACTGAAGTAATGATTGAGTTTCAAGATCCCTCAATTTTGCCGGAAATCAATACACCGATGAACAAGAAGTCGGCTCTAGAGCTGCGTAAGGTCAATATTTTTTATTCAGACAATCAAGCGGTCAAAGACGTTTCGTTTAATATAAGGCGCAATCGAATCACAGCCATTATTGGGCCATCAGGTTGCGGTAAAAGCACCTTGTTGCGCTCGCTGAACCGGATGAATGATTTCGTTGAGGGTGCGAGGGTTGAGGGAGAGCTCTTGTTTGCTGATGAAAACCTTTATGGGAAGGATGTCGACCCTGTAGAGGTTAGGCGCAGGATCGGCATGGTGTTCCAGAAACCAAACCCTTTTCCGAAATCCATATATAACAATATTGCCTGGGGCCCGCTGATTAATGGCTATAGTGATTCGACTGACGAGCTTGTGGAAAAATCCCTAAAACAGGCAGCATTATGGGATGAGGTGAAAGACAGGTTGCATGATTCCGCTCTTAATCTGTCTGGAGGGCAGCAGCAGCGTTTATGCATTGCCCGCGCCTTGGCTATGGAGCCAGAAGTGCTGCTTATGGATGAGCCCTGCTCAGCACTGGATCCCATATCAACTGCCCACATTGAGGACCTGATGTTTGAGTTAAAGGAGCGCTACACCATTGTGATTGTGACCCATAACATGCAACAGGCAGCCAGAGTATCCGATTACACTGCATTTATGGAAATGGGTGATTTGATAGAATTCAACGTTACCAAACGTATATTCACTCGACCATCTGTGAAAAGAACTGAGGAATATGTCACTGGGCGATTTGGTTAACAACGGAAAGATATATGTCATTACACCTGCAACGCGATCTGGATAAGCTCAAGAAAGAAATTCTCAAGCTGGGCAACATGGTGGAGGTTTCCATCAACAATGCAATTCTTGCCTTGAACAATCGTGAAAAGACATATGTTCATGAGGTCTTTGCCAACGAGGAGCTCATCAATGAGATGGAGGTCAAGGTGGAAGAGGACTGTTTGAAAATCCTCGCCCTCCACCAACCTGTGGCCGTGGACCTGAGGTTTCTAGTGGTCGTGCTCAAGGTAAACAATGACCTAGAAAGGATGGGTGACATTGCCAAAAATATCGCCAAGCGGGCAAGTGAGCTTATGGAGGCCGACCCAATTCCTGAGCTCAACCTGGTAATCCAAGGTCTCCCTGAGATGATTAAGACCATGGTAAGAAATTCTCTTGATGCGCTGATCAAACTTGATGACCAGCTGGCAAGGGAAATTATAGATATGGATGATAAGGTCGATGACATAAACAAGGAAATGTATCTAGCGATCAAGAAGGCAGTTCGGGAAAACCCGGGATTGACTGATGTGGCTATTAACTTGTTAGCCACTTCCCGTTACATGGAAAGAATAGGTGACCTGAGCACCAATATCGCTGAAGACGTGATATTCATGGTAGAAGGTAAAGTCATCAGGCACGCTGAATAATCAGATGCGGTTTTTCCTCTTTTCATTGGTAGTGTGCCTGTTAGCATCCTGTTCATCGGTTCCTGATGAGAGCAGTGAGGTTGATCGGCAAGCCATAATTGACACCTATATCAGCATTGCACAAGCTTCTTATGAGGACTCTCTCTCAACGGCCCGCACCCTGGATGCCGCTATTGATGCCTTTCTTTCTTCACCGTCTGAAGTAACTTTACAGCATGCAAAAGAAGCCTGGCTTGTAGCGCGTATGCCTTACCAGCAGACAGAGGCTTACCGTTTTGGGAATGCTGTGGTTGATGAGTGGGAAGGGCGCGTAAATGCCTGGCCGCTTGATGAAGGTCTGATTGATTACACGGCAGCCGCCTACGGCGAGTACTCCGATTTTAATTACTTCTATGCATCGAATGTGATTGCCAACGAGATTCTTGATGCCGGAGGCATCATAGTAGACGCCTTGATGATCACGCCCCAGCTCCTGGCTGAGGAGCTGCACGAGCTGGATGGGGTTGAGGCTAATGTGGCCACCGGCTACCACGCCATCGAATTCCTGTTGTGGGGGCAGGATTTAAACGGTACCAATCCCGGCGCCGGTGAAAGACCATACACAGACTATTCACTGCGTAGCTGCACCAACCGCAATTGCGACAGGCGCCGTGACTATCTGAAGTCTGCCTCTGTTCTGCTCGTATCGGACTTGGAAGAAATGGTGCAGAACTGGCAGCCAGGTGGCGCTGCCTATAATGATTTGCGCAGTAAGGGTGTGCAGGGTGGTCTTTCCACTATGCTCACCGGTATGGGCAGTCTTGCCTATGGTGAACTGGCCGGCGAGCGTATCAGGTTAGGCCTGCTACTGAACGACCCAGAAGAGGAGCATGACTGTTTCTCTGATAATACCCATAACTCTCACTACTATGATGCCCTGGGAATCAAGAATGTTTTTATGGGGCAATACGGACGGGTTAATGGTGAATTGGTGAGCGGTCCGTCGCTGGCCGATCTGATTCGCCAGAAAGCACCGGAAATTCATGCACAGATGATGGCTAGGCTCGAGGAAACAGAACTGGCCATGACGGCCATGGTCGAGGAAGCTGAAAAGGGCAATACCTTCGATGTGCTGATAGGGCGTGACAACGAGGCGGGTGAGGTCATCATATCAAGGATTGTCGACGCCTTGATGGAAGAAACGCGTACCATTGAAAATATTATCAACGCACTCGGACTTTCAAATGTCGCTTTTGAAGGATCAGACAGCCTTGATAACCCTGCGGCCTTTTTTTAGATTCTTACTGCCAGCATCTTTCTTCCTGGCAGTCATTCCTGTTTTAGCCCAACATCCTCTCGACTTTGCTGCAGGTAAGGCAATATTTGATAAAAATTGGGTGTTTGCGCCGGCGTCAACCGGCGCCAGTGATGGGTTAGGTCCCCTTTTTAACGCAAGATCCTGTAATGCCTGCCATCCTGATGGTGATAGGGGTGCCAATAGTTCGGCGCTTGTAGTTCACCTGAATGATCGTGTTTATGGTCAACAGATTCAGAAATTCACCCGTCCCGGTGTACAAGCTGAGGCAATGATTGATCTTAACTGGCCTGAGAGCGTTGGAGCAAAACCTTTGCCACCCGTTGCACTCAGTCTTATCGATCTCGAATACGGACCTCTGACCAGTCCTGCCCTGTCTTTGCGAATAGCGCCACCAGTCCATGGTCTTGGCCTTTTGGAAAGTATTCCTGAAAGCGTCATTTTGTTGCTGGCGGATGCAGAAGATGCTGACGGTGATGGTATATCGGGCCGGGTTAATCGTTTGCCCGATGGAAAGCTGGGTCGGTTTGGCTGGAAAGCGAGCCAGGTCAGTTTGTTCGACCAGATCGGCAGGGCCTTAAGTCTGGATATGGGATTGGGTAATCCGCATCTTCCGGATCCTTACGGTGATTGTACCTTGCTGCAGGCGAATTGCCGAAAAACCACAGAGGGCAATAACGCGGACAACCTGGAGGTCAGCCAGAAAGCCTTCGATTTACTGCTGAGTTACGTGCGCAAAATTCCTGCGCCACCTCAGGCAAATCTCACCGCTGGGGAAAGGGTGGGACAAAACCTTTTTTTAGATACTGGCTGCGGCGGCTGTCATTTACCAAAAATAGAATTTGACGGTCAGGAGATCCATCCCTACACAGACCTGCTGCTGCATGACATGGGGCCACGACTTGCGGACGAACTCGAGGAGGGTGGAGCCGCTGGCAATGAATGGAGAACGCCGCCGCTGTGGGGGCTTAAGCCGTCGCATGGGAATTTTCTGCATGACGGCAGGGCACGCAATCTCAGGGAAGCCATTCTCTGGCATGGCGGTGAGGCCAACGCTGCTAGGCAGGCTTTCCAGGAGCTGAACGAAAAGGAACAAAGTGATTTGATCGACTTTCTCAGTCGCTTATAATGAGAATTGTTCTCAGTTAGATAATTCACCATGACCAAATATTTACTCCTGCTTTTTGCGGGATTTTCCACTTTTTCCCTGTTGGCCCAAGAGCCTGCAGAAAACTGGACCGACATTAACCTGGCGGTCACCGATGACCAGGTCACACCCGGATATCAGCAATTTGCAGAAACTGCTGCCGTGCTAAAACAAAGTGCAGCCGCGTTCTGTCGTGCACCAGGCGCAGAATCATTCAGCGCGTTCCAATCTGAATTTCATCGCAGCATGGATGCATGGCAGCTGGTGCAGCATATCCAGTTTGGTCCTGTTACCTATTTCAACTGGAATTTCCGCCTGCAGTACTGGCCTGATGAAAAGGGTACCGGAGCCAGGCAGTTGGATTCCCTGATTGCCGGTAAAAATGAAGCTGTCCTGGAACTAGATCAGTTTGCCCGGGAAAGTGTCGGCATACAGGGCTTTCCCGCACTCGAGCGACTTCTCTTTGAAGATAACAGTCAGCAGCAGTTAAGCGATGATGCTTTTCGATGCCGCGTCGCCCAGACAATTGCTGCCAATATCAATGACATGGCATCGGGAGTTCATGCGCAATGGGTCAATGAGTTCCGGACGACAGTGGCCAATGCTGATGAGCGTGGGTTCTTTGAAAGTGCGGAGGACGCCACTATCGATTTCATGAAGGCGCTGGTTGAACCGGTGCGCCGCATTCAGCAGCAGAAAATTGAGGAAGTTATTGGAGAAAGTACGGGCAGGGAACGTGTGCGCCGGGCAGAATCCTGGAGATCGGCCCGATCCGTACGCAACATCCGAATGAATGTGATTGCCCTGGAAAATCTTTTCACCGGGTCCGCTGACTCAGACTTCCAGCTGCATAATGTGCTCCAGGCAGATGACGTAGAGGTTATCAGTGCCAATTTTGATTCTCTTCTCGAAGTGCTTGATGAAATGCCCGACGCCTTGGGCGTAGTATTAGCGCAGGATGACGGCCGTGAACAGATCCAGGATGTGGCAGACAAGCTGGACGCTTTGTTTGAAAGCCTGGAAGCCGGTCTGAAGAATACCGATCTTTACCTGGGCTTCAATTCCCTTGACGGTGACTGAGCCTTGATTCTTGATCGCCGTCAATTCGTTGCCCTGGCCTCCGGGCTCCTGGGTAATTCCCTTTACGCCGTTGCCGGCAATGCCGAAAATAATTCGCGGCTTTACCTGAGTGCGGCATCTGATGCGCAGGATCGTCACTGGGTCATTGGCTTCAGTGAAAATGAACTGACAGTCAGTGAAAAGTTCAGGCATCAGCTGCCCGCCCGCGCCCATCACATCGCCGTCCATAAAGCGCTAGGTATTTATATCGTCGTTGCGCGCCGACCAGGAAACTATCTCTGGGTAGGCGATCTGGCTACGGGCAGCAAGCTGGATGAATTCACCGTACCCGATGATCGACATTTATATGGTCACGGCGTATTCACCCGCGACGGCAGCCGCTTCTTTACCACGGAAAATGCCTGGCAAATGGTCAACGGTGACGGCGGCAGGATAGCCGTATGGTCAGTTACTCGGGATGGGCGGTCGGTAACCATGACCCGCGATCTGGAGTTTCCCAGTTACGGTACCGGCCCGCATGAACTGCTGCTGAAAGAGGACGCCAAGGTCCTGGTTGTTGCCAATGGAGGTATTCGCACACACCCGAACAGGGGCCGTGAAATGCTCAACCTTGAATCCATGCAGCCGTCACTGGCGTACATTGCTGCTGGGGATGGTCAGCTGCTTGAGCAGCACTCCCTGGAGACAGAATTTCACAAGGCCAGCATTCGTCACCTGGATATGAATGCGCATGGCCAGGTCGTGATGGGTATGCAGTTCCATGGCGAACCATTTGAAAGGGTCCCGCTGCTGGCTACCCATGAGCAGAAACAATCTTTGCGTCCGCTGTATGCACCTGATTTTGAACAGGGACAGATGGCACAGTATGTTGGTTCGGTGCGCTATGATCTGTCAGGCCGATATTTTGCCGCCTCGTGCCCAAGGGGCAATATGATCACTTTCTGGGACGCTGAATCCGGAGCCATGCTGGACTCGTTGCGTTCGCGGGATGGCTGCGGAGTTTGCGCTGCGTCAAACGGTTTCCTGTTTACAGCAGGCACTGG
>RFVC01000191.1 GCA_009922595.1 Gammaproteobacteria bacterium
TCAAAAATAGGCGATGATGGTGGCTCCTAACCTGAATCAGTTGGAACCACCATGCTCACTCAAGAACAGAAAATCATTCTGGGCAAGCTGGGCTATTACATCTCCTTTCTTGCTATTGCGCTACCTTCGAGATCAGTACCAACGTTTTGTGAGCTGCTGGTCGCCAGCATGATCACAGTCGAAGGTTTTGTTACACAGTCATGGCTTCAGGGTAAGCTTCATAACTTCTGGGGCAGCTATCATAAGTGGCTGGAAACGGGATGCTGGCAAAGCTATCAAATCGTAGCCCGCTTTATGCAATTATGCTGCCTGAGTATCCCTGAAGCACAGCCCCTGTTTCTGGTCATTGATGATACCTTTGTGCTTCGCTTCAGTGAGAAAGCACCCGGCAGCAGCATTACTTTTCAACATGCCAATAAACTCAACCAGGCACGATACGTTCTCGGGCAGTGTTTTGTATACCTGGCAATGGTTCAGCAACGACTTACTGATGAAGTGCCAACATCAATCCCCTGGCTGGCCCGGATGCCCTCTGCGAGTGGAAATACCAGCAAACTATTTACAGCGAAGGCTTTACTGCGATTTACCCATTCGGTCATTGGAGATCGGTCTGCCTATGTCCTGTTGGATTCATGGTTTATGAGAGGCCATGTCATTCGGCACACACAAGAACTCGGCTATCACGCTATCGGGCAGGTTCGTCATGATCTCGCCTTGTTTCTACCGCCGCTACCCGAACCCAAGCGGCGTGGAGCTCCAAGAGTTTATGGTGAAAAGCTGACCAAAAAGCGGGTTCAGCAGCTTCAGGAACATAAAGTGAAAATGCACCTGTACGGTCGAATACGCACGGTGTATTACCGAAGCGCATTGTGTCGGGCCAGAATTCTCAAGGGACAGGAAGTCATTGCTGTCTGGACAGAGTTCGAACACAAAGGAAAACGGAGGAAAACGCGGTTGATACTGTCCACCGATACTACTCTTGATCCGGTCACTGTATTACGCCATTACGCCTTGAGATGGCCGATAGAGCCAGGATTTAACCAGATTAAAAACCTGTTTGGGGCTCGCCAGTTATGGCAGCGGAAAAGGCAAACACTTTATCGTTGGCTGAACATACGACTGATTGCTTACGGCTTGTTGCAAATGCTCTCAATTCGAGCGGGTAAAATTGCCAGAGGTCTGGTAAATCAGCCTTGGCGCTCGGAAGATGTCATTACTGCCGGAATGGTAAGAGCAGGGCTGAAAGAACTGATTCCTAAATTTAACGTACGTTCTTGCTGTACCTGCAAGTCCAGGTTATTTCAGTTTCCGGATATTGAAAATATTCCCGAACCGGAATTGTCGACGTCCAAGGCGGCGTAGCTCGCTGCCAAAGTATCAAAATCAGAAGATAAATGCAGTGTGATTTATGCACTGTAGTCTGGGGTTATGACTCTAAACTGGAGAAAAAAACATCTAAAACAACAAATAC
>RFVC01000192.1 GCA_009922595.1 Gammaproteobacteria bacterium
CTGCTGCAACTGCTCTTCGTCTGGTCGGTGACAGCTTTATGTGCTGCGATTGTACCTTTCGTGCAGGATGTCCGTTACGTCATCGAGAACGGACTGCTGTTTCTCATGTTCCTTTCGGGCATCTTCTTTGAAATGGAAGCGCTGGACGCTTCGATCCGCACAGTGCTGATGCTGAACCCTATGGCCATCCTGGTGGAAAGTTTCCGCGACGTGCTGCTTCACGGCCAGATGCCGGATACTGCAGGCCTCGCCTATGTTGCTGGATTCTCGCTAGTGCTTTGCAGCTTCGCGCTCTTCGTTCTGCAGCGCTTTGACCGACGCTACCCGAAAGTGCTGTAGGGGGCGAGCGTGAGCAACTCTGTCGTACTGTCGCTGGACAACGTTGGGATCCGTTACCGTAAGCGGGTGTCATTGCTCCGTAGCAGCTGGCGTTGGGCGATACGGCAGCTGTCGTTCGAAGTCCATGCTGGTGAGACACTCGGCATCATCGGTCATAACGGTGCAGGCAAGAGCACGCTGATGAAAGTGCTCACGGGCATACTCGCACCGGACGAAGGTGAGGTGATACGCAACTGCGAAACGGCTTCACTGCTGACGATCAACCTTGGTTTCATGCCGCATCTTTCCGGGCGTGATAATGCTATCTTGAGCGGCATGCTCTTGGGGCTGAGCCAGGCGGAAGTGCGATCAAAACTGCCGGCTATCATCGAGTTCTCAGAGCTTGAAAAATTTATTGATGAGCCCTTCAGAACCTATTCTGCGGGCATGAAAGCCAGGCTGGGTTTTGGCATTGCTTTCGCATCCGACCCTGACGTGATCCTGATTGACGAGGTCCTCGGGGTAGGCGACCGGGACTTCCGCCGTAAATCCACCTCGGTCCATCCAAAATCCAGCACTTTTCGCCGCTGCGGCTACAACTGAACTTTCTTCAATGGCCATAGGGATGGTATACAATGTGCCATTGATTTTAAAGTTTGGTGCGACACCATAGGGCATGTAGTAGTTGCTGATGGTGTTTTCGATAAACTCGTCGTGACGTTGCTGCAACGCGGCATCTGCATGCCAATACGTGGTGAAAATATCACGTGCCTCGTCTGGTTGGTCAAAGTTGTTGTTGACCAGCCATTCTAATTTCGCTGCTTTACTGAGCTTTGAGAAACCTTTGATGGGATCTTTCATGTCGGCGGATTTGTGTTTACAAAGATAACCTTCTGCGGACCAATTTGTTTTATTCCCTTAAATCTTATGAAAGTTGCATAGGCACTTCCATGAGCAATACTCGGGCGTTGTGCGATGTCGATGTGAAAGAAACCTCATTCAAATCCGAAAGCCCAATGGCATCGCGTGCTCCAAGTGTTTCTCCTTCAATTTCAATGCTGCCTTCAATCATAAATAGGTAAATGCCATTGCGAGCATCTTTGAGCGTATACGATTGAGCCGTTCCCGCATCAAAGGTTCCCATGTGGAACCA
>RFVC01000193.1 GCA_009922595.1 Gammaproteobacteria bacterium
GGTAACCAGTGCCTCAGTCTCAATGGCATCAAGATAGGCCGCCGAGATATCATCATTCATGTCATCTGGGCTAATGCCCTGGTTGGAGCAATAGCGGAAGAGGCGGCTGAGCTCTGTCCTATGATAGGTGCTGCCTTCAAGCATCTGCCAGAGCGCAAGCCATGCCGGCGACATCTGCGTCATATATGGCGCAAGCTTGGTTGTAATGCCCTCAGCCCTGAAGCCAGCCATCAGAAGCGAGCGCACATTCTGGATGCGGCGCCGCGAGACATTCACCTTGGCAGGATGCACATGTTTGAACCTGTCACGAAGGAAGCTTGCCGAGGCCGGTACCATTTCAAGGGGAAGGCTGAACCAGCTCGCTGCCGTGTTGATGGCAGAGGCAATCTCGCGCCGGCGAGGGAAGCTGAGCGTATCATTCTTTAAGATGCGCTCCCTGAGGTCGGCAAAGCTTATAACTGACGGGTCTGCAAATGGATTCTGATTGCTCATGCTGATAGGCTTTCCTGCTTTCGTGACGCGGTACCAATGACAATAAATGCCAGGTGAAGCCATATCAAGACAAACACAACATATAGTGTATATATGGCACTTTTAATGGTGATGATAACAATATATAGTATTTCACTATGATGTGTATGTCGGTGACAAATCAGGCCAGAGAAGTCTGGTCGAGGACGGCAAGAAGAGGTGCTCATGACCAACGGCTCCGCTCGATATACTTCTCCAGATCCTGCAACCTGAAGCGCATTGAGCCGCGTATTTTGACGGCTCCCAACGCACCCTCGGCGACCAGCCGTTTCAGGGTTCGGGTTGATACCGACAAAAAGCCGGCGGCCTCATCAGGCGTCATCAGACGCACAGGCTTGTGACTGCTCATCGCTGCCTCCGTTCGGTGTGGTATTTGCTTTGGTCTCAAGAGCCGCCATCTCACGCGCAGCCTGGCGGCCAAGAAGGCGCGCTAGCCCAATGAGGGTAGAGCTTGCTTCGTGTACATAATTATTTGTTTGGGTGTTGACTGCGTCCATAGGGACAACAATGCCAAATTGCGGTGGGGTAGCGCTAAGTACAAAAACATCTGCAGTTTTTGTCTGTTAATTATCGGTGTTCATTAATTCCGGCGCGTCGCGCGTTCATAGGCTTTGAGCGCGGAAGGGTATGCTTGGGCTGGCCGGATGATTTTGTAGCCAAGGTACATCAGTTTCTCGAAATCAGTCTTGGGCTCGTTACTGTAATGCGCACCGGCCATTGCTTTCTTAACAGTTGCAGCCTCATAGAGGTCTGTGAGCCCAATGAAAAACTCATCGAGCGGTTCATTTACTGGTCGTCCCTGTTTATTGGAAATTTTTGAAATGCTGCTGTCTACAGCGGCCTTCAGCAATTGCGCATGTTTGGCATTTCCAAAATCGATTTGCGTATAGTCGTCGATTTCGCCGCGGAATGTGTAGGCTATGTCGGCAAGGAGTATCG
>RFVC01000194.1 GCA_009922595.1 Gammaproteobacteria bacterium
ACTGCTGCAACGCAATGCCCCTAAAATAACCTACCAGGGTGCTGCACTGGACAGCATAGACTTAGAAGGCGTAAACGTTAAGTTTGACTTCCAGATACAGAACAAAGTAGACGTGCCCGTTGAGATAAAAAAGATCCAATTTACACTCTTTTTAGAAGGCAAAAAGCTGACTTCGCTGGAAAATACCAAGCCAATCAGCCTGCAGGGTAAAAAAGCGGCCCCGTTTGACATTAACCAGCGGTTTCAATATCGCGAGGTCTACCAGTCTGTAAAGGACCTGCTTGAAGAAGACACGGTAACCGCCGGTGTTGAAGGTGTAGCAACCGTGCGTATTCCCCAGCTAAACCAAGAGGTGAGCGTATCTTTTTCTGGCGAAAAAGAGTTTCCCGTTCCGAAAGCGCCAAAGGTTGAGTTTGCCGGCCTTAAGGTTGGTAGCATTAATCCGCTGGCCATGTCCGCAGGTTTTGAGCTAAGTCTAAAGCTATCCAACCCCAATCCATTTAACCTGGACATTAAGGGACTGAACTATGCCTTTAACGCCCTGGGGTCTAACATTGCCGGTGGCAATTCACCAGGTGTTAAGCTTCCTCCGAAAGGTAGCGGCAACTTAAAAATTCCTTTCACGATCAAAGGTGGCGAAATCATAAAGCTTGCCCCCCGTTTAAAGAATGTCTCTGCCTCTGATGTAAACGTAAAAGGAAACCTGTCCCTGGATTTCGCGGGAGTCAGCCAAAACCTCCCCTACGAATTTCCATAGTTTACGGGCTATCACTCTCTTGCTTTAGCCAGCGATTGTACGCCCTTGACTGCATTACGGACCGGCCTTGCTGCCAAAGAAGTAAGGCCGACCGATCACTAAACACGTAAAGTTTGTCTTCGTATATTTCGAAAATCTTTGGCTGACCCGGTATGCGTCGGCCGGCGGCAAACTCCACCGGGCAATAACCCATGAATTGCGGGGCAAATTCTGCCGGGGCTGATTGAAACCGCACCTGGTTTACCAGGTTTGTAAAATACCAGAGCCGACCATTCCAAACCGCTTCATATTTGGCTATGCCCTGGGTGGGGCCACCTCGCTGGTAAAAGCTGACGGGGTCATAACCCTGTAAGGCTGGCCTGCCCGATAAGGTTTGCGCACTTACCACGGAGCTTATGACAAAGATAGACCCAATGGCTAATGCAAACCAATGTTTGCTAAAAGGCATCGTTACCACCCAGCGCCTGGCCTATGCTTTGGCTTAATCTTCTTTCTTTCTTAAGCAAAGCCGCGACATGGTCTTGATCTGCCTTTACTGGCTGATAAGTGCTGCCGGTTCGTATCATTGCCTCCCTTGCCTGCTGTATGCTGCTGTAAGTCCCGTCCCAGGTGGCTGCCAACAGGGCGCCGCATAGTGCTGTCAGGGAAAAAGTTTCTTCAAAGGTACTTAAGGGCAGCTGGTA
>RFVC01000195.1 GCA_009922595.1 Gammaproteobacteria bacterium
TTCGATAATCGCCATCTCGCCAAATAATGCGCCTTCTTCCAACTCAGCAAGCACAGTATGTTTATCACCTGTATTTTTGACCAACTCAATGGTGCCTATCTCAATCTGATAGGCAGTCTGGCCATATTCGCCTTCACGGAATACATAATCGCCTGGCAGAAGGTGTAATGTATCATTTGTACTCATCTGACACCTCTAGCCAATGAGCTTGTATAGCGCTCAAATTGTGGACTGATTACCTTTAGCTGTTTTTTCAGCAACTCTTTGACAGGCCCGTCCTCTGACAGAATCGCGCTGGTTGCACCATACTGCACCATTTTGCTACCATCAAAATACATGATTTTCTTACACAGGCTGAGATTGTAAATATCTTTCGAAATCAGAATCACTGTCCTGCTTTTTGACAGAATATCAAAATTTGCCTTGAAGGTCAGAATACTGTCAGCTGTCATTTCAGACAGAATATCATCCAGAATGAGCACTTTCGGATTGCGGATAATCGCCCGTGCCAGAGACAGCTTTATTTGGAAATCTTTTGACCAGCTATCTTTAAGATCGCCAACCTGACTTTCCATGAAAGTTTTTTATATCACTCTTGATCCACCGATGGATCCGGATCAGGTTGCCACGGGCAACCAGGTCAGGGTGCAGGGTATTCGCGATGCCCTGGAGCTGGCCGGTGTCGAAGTCATCCAGGCCACCTTTACCACGGAAAAGTCCCGTGTGGACTCCCTCGGATGTTTTCATTATCACACGTCCGATGAACTGCAGCAGTTTATCAAGGAACAGGATCCCTGCCTGCTCATAGCAGGTTTCTGGACCATACTCGACCACCTGTATGAATTCGACCTGCCGGTGGTGCTCGATTTCATCGCGCCGCGTGTCCTGGAGCTGATGTACCAGGAGCCTGAAACCATTCCTGAGCATACTGACTACATTATGCGCATGGTGAGCAGGGCGGATCATTTCCTTGTTGGCAACAAGCGGCAGGCGGACCTGCTGCTGCCATATCTCCTGCAGGCCGGTATCGATTGCCGTGATCGCGCGCCAATTTCTGTAGTGCCGATATCCGCCCGGGGCAAGACACCATGGAAGGATGCCTCTGAATTGCCGGTGCGACTGGTCAATGCGGGCGTCGACTGGCCCTGGCGTGATTTTTCCGCCTACAGGCTGGAGCTCGACCGGCTGGCAGGAGGCAATAAAAACCTGGCGTTCGTCGAATTTACAGGCACGTATCCCGGATTTTCCGGCAGTGATGCGAAATCAAACCTGCTCAGTTATACCGGTATGCAGGAAGAACTGCAGCGGTCGCATATCGGGCTGGAACTGGGTGAGCGCAATACCGAGCGCGAATTCAGCCATTCGTTCAGGGCGCTGGAATATCTCGAGTGCGGATTGCCCGTCATCATTAATCCCTGGATGCAGTTGTCCGAGTCAATC
>RFVC01000196.1 GCA_009922595.1 Gammaproteobacteria bacterium
ATAAGGTGCGCCATAGAGTGCTTCAGCTTCTTTACCAAGACGCAATTCAAACATCATGTCACCCGAATTAGCCTCTCGGTTTGCCCAGTTTTCCGGCTGGAAACCTCGACGGCGCACGTTGGCTTCTAGGCCCAGACCGCGCAGTGCTTTGACTGCATTAGGGCTCATCTGAATCCCTGCACCTAGGCGGGTGAACTTTTTTGTTTGCTCGAAGACCTTTGCTTGTATCCCAAGGCGTGAAAGTGCACTCGCTAGAGCGAGCCCCCCCATTCCTGCCCCAATGATGGCAATACGAATATCTTTAATCATACAGATTTGCCGCGCTGGGCACGCCCTACCATGGCGAGCGCGCAGATAGATATAACTCCCAAGGCTGCCAGCGCCGCAGTTGCTGAAATGACTACCCCGTAACCCCCTAACTCCCAAATCAGAGCGCCCAGGTGGGGTGCAAATGCAAATGCAGCCAAATATGGCAATGCTAGCCAACCAGCTATTGATCCAAAATTGTCACGCCCAAGAAATTCAGCTGTCAGCGCCGGTTTTAATATGCTGGTGAGACCGTATGCGCCCCCCTGCAATACTGCGAATAGGAAGGCTAACTCAGGTTCTCCGCCAGCTGTTAACAGCACCACAGAAGCTATCATCACGATTAAAAATGCTGAGCCTGACATGGTTAGTGATTGCACGCGCTTCTCGAACAACATCAACATAACCCGACCAAAAACTTGCATTGGTCCAATAGTCGAGGCGACAAGGATTGCTGTTTCTCTTGTTATTTGACGCTCTGTTAGGATAGGCATGATGTGGTTGAGTAGGATGCCGTGGTTCAGCGCCATAAAGGGAAATGCAATAGCCAACATCCAGAACTGTGGCCGGCGGATTGCTATTTGGACAGCAGCCGTATTCAACGCCTTGACTTCGTTACTGGGTCTATTTCTTGGCTTATCCTGTTCCACCAAGGCCGTGCCATAAAAAAGGGATGGCACAGCAACAATGGTGGCAATGATGGCAAAGACTAACAGACCAGTCCGCCAGTCGGTTTGCTTAAGCATCCAGGCCGTAGTTAAGAAGCATAATGTGGACGCTAAGCCGGCTATCAAGGTGATTTTGGTAATTGCTGGCCTAGCTTTTTCACCAAGCGCCCGAGTGACTACAGAAAAACATGGCTCATAGAGGCAGCAACCTTGTGCCGCTCCGATTACAGCCCAAACGGCAAGGAATGTCCAAGGGTCATTTACGAAAGAAAGCCCAGCCAAGGCCAGGCAGCCAATAAAAGCGCCGCCTCCCAGGACCCAGCGACCCAGCCCTTCATCAATCCGGCGACCAGCCCAAGGCGAGACCAAAGCTGCAGTCAAGATTGCTACGGTTAGTCCTAGTGTTAAATCTGCCTTTTGCCAACCAAGCGTTTCCTCCCAGGTCAGTAGAAGGCCAGCAAAGATG
>RFVC01000197.1 GCA_009922595.1 Gammaproteobacteria bacterium
GATGGCTATGTCGGGTTGGAGAAGGATCTCAAAGATAATTTAGCCGGAGTGGATGAAAAAATCTTTCACGCGGGGCCCGCGGGCGCCGGCCAAGTGGCCAAGGCGGCCAACAATATGTTGCTGGCAGTGCACATGATCGGCACCTCCGAGGCGCTGGCCATGGGTGAGGCGCACGGGCTGGACCCGGCGGTGCTGTCAGAGATCATGAAGGCCAGCTCCGGTAACAACTGGTCACTGCAGGTCTATAACCCCTGGCCCGATGTGATGGAAGGCGTGCCCTCCAGCAATAACTATCAGCCGGGTTTTATGGTCGATTTGATGGTCAAGGATTTGGGCTTGGCCTGTGAGGTCGCAGAAAGTTGCGGGCTCAATAACCAGATGGGCAAACAGGCTATGGCGGCCTACTCATCGCATCAGGGTGAGGGCAACGGCCCCCGGGATTTCTCTTCGATTTTGGAGTGGGTTAAAGCCCAAGACCCGTAGAGCAACACTGTCAATATTAAGGGGTGCTGTTCTTCGGTCGATAGCTTTTCAGCGTGTTCCCCAGGGCGCCTTTGAGCGCATCAAGGTGATGCTCAAATTGCTGCCAGTTCTCCACGCCAGACTTAAAGATGGGTTTCCGAACCTGTTCCGATGATGGTGTTTTAACCGCTCTGTCAGTAGCCCAGTAATTAAGACAGGCTTCTTCGAAGGGCAGTTCGCAATAGTCGAGAACTCTTTGCACCTGGCTCGGTAGATCTTCCACCACATCTTCGTACTGCACATGCAGGATTTCTCCTGGGAACCTCTCATGCCAGTAGTTCATCAGCCCGACATAATCTTTGTAGTAGCGGCCCAAGTCCTCAAGGTTATACGAGAACTCTTGACCTTCTGCGAACAACTGCTTGAAGCAGCTAAAACAGCAGCTGAGCGGGTGACGACGGATATCAATGATTTTGCAATTCGGGAGTATGGATTTGATTAGCCCGATATGTCGGAAGTTGTTAGGCATCTTGTCTATGAAATAGGGCGCTGCCTGTCGGTAGGTTTGAGTCTCATCGATGTACTTTTTACCCAAAGCATTCAGTGCATCGCTAGAAAGCTCTGCAAGTGCCCGTGGGTAGTTAAGCCGGTTGAAATCTTTATTCTTGGTCCTGAGGTGCTGAACGATTGCTAAGATGTTCGGTAGTTCCTGCGTGCCATCTACCAATGAATGGGATGACAAAATCTGCTCAAGCAATGTCGAACCTGCCCGGGGCATCCCCAAGATAAAAATGGGGTCTTTTGCTGGGTAGCCGGCCTTCGTTAAGCGGATCTCCGAAAATACTTTCTGCTGCTCAACAAATTCTTCTGTCATGTGTTCCGCAATGTAGCGGGATTCAGATCGTTTGATAGCGTTTCCTTGTTCATACATGTGGAACGCATCGTCTACCCGACCAAAATCTTCAAACGCCTTGCCTA
>RFVC01000198.1 GCA_009922595.1 Gammaproteobacteria bacterium
GCAGATATCTGCATGCAGATTTACCAGGCATTTCCGGAAGACTGGGGGCAGATGAGGGAGATGAAAAGCCTGAAAGAACACAAGTTTACTTCGAAAAGTTTCGACACTTTCCCGCAGTTACTACATGACATCAGTCTTGCATTCCAGGACCAGGAAATCATCCGGCTCGTAGAAACAATCACTGGAATTCGCGACCAGATTGGGGATCCGCTGTTTTATGCGGGCGGTTTGAGCATGATGGGCAAGGGCAATTTCCTGAATCCGCACATCGATAATTCCCACGACTCGAAGCGTGAATTGTATAGAACGCTGAACCTGCTCTATTACGTAACACCTGACTGGAATCCGGAAACTGGCGGCAATCTCGAGTTGTGGGACGAAAAAGTCCGGTACAGGAAAACGATTTCATCGGAGTTCAACAGGCTTGTCGTGATGGAGACCAATCCGCAATCATGGCACTCGGTGAGCCCGGTAACGGAAGACAAGCGTCGTTGCTGTGTATCCAATTACTATTTCTCGAAATTTCCGCCGACCGAAAAACCACATTTCCATGTCACTTCATTCAATGCCAGGCCAGAACAAAAACTGCGCAGGGCAATCATGAAAATGGACACGCTTGCCAGGATGATGATTCGCAAGGTTTTTCGGGTTGGCCTGGGTCGGAAAGATGTTTACCAGCAGCCTGGTTCCCGGGAATAGTCCATGATTTTCCTGAAAAAGCTCAAGAACAA
Organism: Gammaproteobacteria bacterium; assembly: GCA_009922595.1. GTDB lineage: Bacteria > Pseudomonadota > Gammaproteobacteria > Pseudomonadales > Pseudohongiellaceae > Eutrophocola. The sequence continues at coordinate 732 of RFVC01000198.1, forward strand.
GTACATCTGGGAGAGGATTTTTGTTGAAAGGCTGACTGAACCACTGCACCTCAACCTAGTTTCCTTGTTCATTTTCCTATTCGGAAGTTTTCGCAGCAAGGTAGCTTTCGACCTGATCATTCGCAACCAGCATGCCTATTGTTTGTTAAAGGCGGCGGACCTGGCGAAGGCGAAAGGGGTCATGAGGCTGGCGGTCATCGAGTTTGGTGTTGCAGCAGGGACCGGATTGATGAATCTTGCCAAAATCGCGTCCAGGGTAACGTCAGTAACGGATGTAGAGTTTGAAATTTACGGCTTTGATACCGGGAAAGGAATGCCTCCGCCTGTGGATTACGGGGATCATCCGGAGCTGTACCAGGAAGGTGACTTTGTCATGAATCGCGATGCCCTGGAAAAAATTCTGCCACCAAACGTGAAGCTGGTCATCGGGGAGGTGAGCGAAACCCTGCCTCCCTTCCTGGAGTCGCTCCAAGCTCCACTTGGTTTCGTAAGCATGGACCTCGATTACTATTCATCAACCAAATCAGTCCTGGACTGTTTTGCACAAGCTGGTCCGTAAAAGTTCCTGCCTTGCATGCCGGTATATTTCGATGATCTTCAGGATGATGCCCATAACAGTTTTTGCGGGGAATTACTGGCAATCGGCGAGTTCAACCAGAACAATCCCCTGAGAAAAATTGAAAGACCGCGCTTCCTGCGACTGCGGCGA
>RFVC01000199.1 GCA_009922595.1 Gammaproteobacteria bacterium
GGATGGCCAAGTGCCCCGGGTGAGTCCTTGCTCACTAAAGACACCTTTGATGTTGGAACCTATGGAGTCCTAGAGGCATGGTTGGATTCCAGCTCCTCTCACATGATGTCTACCGATGCATCGGGCACGCCCCCCAGCAACGGAGATACCGTGCAAAAATGGTATGACTTAAGCGGCAACCAGCACCATGCAACCGTGCAGGAAAATGCCCCCGTATGGAATACCACCGGGCTAAACAGCAAGCCAACTGTCGCTTTCACCGACGATACCATGGTGCTTGAGGACAGCGAAAACTTCAACTGGAACAAATTTAGCGTGGCCCTTGTCTGGCAAACATCAATCACCAGCGGGAATTACACCACCCTTTTTGGTCGTACCACATCGGTTAATGCCGATAGGGAGGCAAGCAAAACTGTTTGGAGTATGAAAGCCTGGCGGCCTGACATCGCCACCAAACGCTGGGATTTTACTGTCAATACAGATACTGCAAGATACACAAATCAACCCAATACCAACGCGATCTCCAGCGACAACATCCTGATTTTGCGTGTAAACGATGTGAAGATGTATGTTTATCTTAACGGTACTCAAATTACGAATGTAAACATCAGCGGAAATAAGGTATCAAGGACTTTCAAGCTGGCGATTGGCGGGGCAGATGGTGGGGGGGGATCTGCAAGTATGAATGTTTCGGAATTTATACTTTTTTCAAACCCCATTAATGTTGTACCTGTTGAGGGCTACCTCGCCCATAAATGGGGACTGGAAGGGCTCTTACCCAGTGGCCACGCACACAAAACAAGTTCACCGGTGACCCTCGGCGGGTGGTCGACTGGGCGGGCAGCCTCCGGTACCGACGACATTGCCCTAAGCATGACTGGTGCAGGGGATGAATTCTCCCAGTCCGTACCGGTAAACGACAACCAGTGGCACCACCTTGCCACCACTTATGATGGATCGAACAAGAAGATTTACCTAGACGGTGTGGAAGTGGCCACGGCCGCCCAAACCGGTGCAGTCACGGCCTCGGAACTTAAGCTGTACTTGGGAGACCCCATCTCAGCTGGAGGAAGCCCAACCCGTCCCAAGATCGATGATGTACGCATCTATGGTGCTGCCCTGACCGCAGCGGAAGTGGCAGCGATTTATAACGAGGGAGAAAACGATGTCGGGGCCCCAAAATTCTCCGTCACCAGCCCGTCCACCATGCAAGGTGCAGTGGGCAAGAGTGTATCCTACCAGATCACCACCGATGCTGCCTATGGGATGTCGGGATACAACTCCACCATCACCTACACTCTGTTGAATAATCCCAGCTGGCTGAGTGTAAATTCTGCCGACGGCAATGTAACCGGCACTCCACCCTCCGCGGGCACCTACACTTTTCAGGCAAAAGCAACCAACACTCTTGGAACAGGCATCAAGGATGTAACCATCACG
>RFVC01000200.1 GCA_009922595.1 Gammaproteobacteria bacterium
TGATGGTGATGCTGGCTGAATACGGCACCATGAGCCTGGCAGAAGTACTTGGGCCTTCTATTGAAATGGCCCGCGGTTATCCGATTGAACAGATTCAGGCTGAGCGTATTGAGTATGATAAACAGTTTTTAAGAATCTGGCCTGATACTGCAAAAGTAATGCTGCCTAATTTTGACCCACAAAATCCCAGAGACTGGGCGGCACCTTATCCCGGCCAGTTATTTGTGCAGGAAGATTTATATAACACCTTGAATAAGCTGGTTGAAGCAGAGCAAAACGCCCTGGCCAATGGCGCCAGTCGTGAAGAAGCCATTATGGCTGCTTATGACCGTTTCTATCGTGGTGATATCGCAGAAGAAATTGTCCGTGCCAGTCAGGCTGCCGGTGGGCTTTTCACCATGGAAGATCTGGATAACTGGCAGGTCTATATCGAAGAACCTGTTTCAACAACTTACAAGGGCATCGAAGTCTTTAAACTGAATAGCTGGGTGCAAGGTCCGGTCATGCTGCAAATGCTGAACATGCTGGAAGGCATGGATTTGAAGCGAATGGGCTATAACAGTGCCGAATATATCCATACGCTGTATCAGGTCATGAATCTGGCTTTCGCCGATCGTGATTTTTATTACGGCGACCCCTACTTCCCACCGGAAGAACCTATTGCAGGTTTGTTATCCAAAGATTATGCGCGTGACCGCGCTGCACTGATTGACCCCAGAGGTAACCGAACTGATATTGGCCCTGGCGACCCATACCCCTATCAGGGTGACGAGCCTAATCCCTTTGCAGAGTACCTTGAAAACTGGAAACCCAATATTGAACCCGAGTGGGATATCGCAAAAAACAGCGCTACCAGAGAACCCGTCACCATCAGCGAAACTGATGCCAATGGTAATGTTGTCAGCATTATGAGCCACGACGAAGGTTTCCACGCCGGCACGACGTCGATACAGGCTGCTGATGAAGAAGGCTGGGTTGTTTCGATTACACCCAGTGGCGCCTGGATGCCTGCCTTTATTGCCGGATCAACCGGCATGAGCCTGTCCCAGCGTTTGCAAAGTTTTGTTCTGTCAGAAAAATCCAACCCCTACAACGTACTTGTACCCGGAAAACGCCCAAGGGCAACTCTCTCTCCCAGTATCGCCTTAAAAGATGGCAAACCCTACATGGCATTTTCTGTTCAGGGTGGTGATGGACAGGATCAATGGCTCTTGCAGTTTTTCCTGAATATTGTGGAATTTGGCATGGATGTTCAACAGGCTACTGAAGCTGCTCATATTGAAAGCTTTCAACTACACAGCTCTTTCGGTGACCACTACAGCCAGCCAGGTCGCATCGTTCTGCGCAGTGACATGAATACCCTGGTACTGAGAACCTTGATCCGTCTGGGGTATGAGCTTGAATTCCGGG
>RFVC01000003.1 GCA_009922595.1 Gammaproteobacteria bacterium
ATCATTATGGCTACCTGTATAGAACATGAAGTGCAGGTTGCTGTCGGCGATATGGCCAAAGACCATCATTTTAGCTTTGGGCAGGGCCTCCGTTACTTCCTTCTCAACCTGCGTCAGGAATGCGGTCATCGAGGAAATGGGGACGCTGATGTCAAAATTAGCCGTGTCCTTGATGAAGGCGCCGATTTCCCCCACGCCGTCGCGGATGCTCCAGAACCCTTCCCTGTCCTTTTCAGAGTTGGCTATCAGCGCGTCAGTAACAAGCTCGAACTCCATGGCATCCGATAGCGAATTCATAAACAGGTCGGCATCCTTTTCAACATCGCCGCCTTCCATTTCCACCAGCACGTAAAAGTGATGCTTCTCATTAAACGGCGACTCGATACTGTCGACGTAGCTGGTGATGAAATCAAAGTAGGAATCCCACATGACCTCAAAGGCACTGAGCTGGCCGCTGAAATCACGGGAAAGTTTATGCAGTAGCGCAATCACTTTCTCAAATTCATTGACTCCCAGTAAGGCCGTATTCCTGCTCACAGACTTTGGGAACAGCCGAAGTACCGCTCTAGACACAACACCCAGTGTGCCCTCCGTGCCAATGAAAAGATGCTTAAGATCATAACCGGAGTTGTTTTTCAACATCTTGTTCATGGAGGAAATGACTGTGCCGTCGGCCATCACCGCTTCAAGGCCCAGCACGAGCGCGCGCGCCATACCAAAACGCAAAACCTGGTTGCCACCGGCATTGGTAGAAATATTGCCGCCAATGTTGCAGGTCCCCCTGGCTCCTAGGTCCAGCGGAAAGATGAAGCCAGCATCATCCGCAGCTTCCTGAATAACCTGCAGGGGCGTACCAGCCTTAACCGTCATGGTCATTGAATCTTCATCCAGTTCTTCAATGCCATTGAGCCGCTCCAGATTAATCGCAATTTCCCCTGCCTGGGGAATACCGCCGCCGGTAAGTCCGGTCAGTCCTCCCTGCACAACAACCGCCCGGTCATTTCCATGGCAAAGTTTTAGCGTCTCCGCCAGCGCCTCGGTTGTAGCAGGTCTGACCACCGCACCAGGCATTCCCGGGGCATCGGCGGACCAGTCACGCTGGTATTTCTCCGTAATGGCAGCATCAGTGAGAACATCATTGCCCTCGACCGCTTGTAACTGTGAAATCAGTTCCTGCATGGCGAATTACATTTTCCTTCAAAGTCTTGTTTCAATAGTTTGCCGGTCAGTGAGCTGGAATACCACGTCAGCTTTTTCAGGCAGCGTCTGCAAGCCGTGCCGGGTAACCCGTTCATAGTGCTGAATAAAGCGCTGGAGTTCTTCCGGCGACATGATGCGATTATATGCCCCTGCAGCGTCTGACTGTGCGGCGGCCAGTTTGTCTTCCTGGTTCTGACGCCATTCATAGACCTTGTCAAAACCGGGCGCCTTGAGCATTACCAGGTAATCCACCATGCCATAGAAATCCAGGTAGTCATTCCTTATTGCGGCATTCACATATCGGCGCCAGGCCCCATCGGCATCTTCATTCTGTTCCAGTGCGTTAATGCCTTCCTCCAGTTCGGCTTCATTCTGCGGGCCGATAGACAGGCACCAACCTTCCAGGACAATAACATCTACCGGCCCGGAGAGTTGTGGCCAGTCCTGTTCAGGATAACGGTCATCAATGGCCTTGTTGAAACGGGGCACCGCTACCTGGCCGGACTCCGAGAGTTGCCTGATCGTATTCATTGCAAGAGTGACATCGTGGGTTCCAGGTACGCCGCGTGTTGCCAGCAACGTATGCACCTCGCGGGCCAGGTTCTGCCGCTCCAGGTGCGTCAGGTAAAAATCATCAATTGACAGGTTAATGCAGCGCAGTCCCAGCATCCCGTTGAGCATTTTGACCAGCAAAGCGGCCAGGGTCGACTTACCACTGCCCTGGCAGCCGCTTATACCAACCACATAGGTGCCCTCGTGGGCCGAGATTCTGACCAGGAGCTCTTCAACCATTGGCTCAAACCACTGCTGGACCGTTTCCAGGTAGGAATCGGGAAGTTGTTCCTGCTCAATGAATGTTTTAACGAGGGAAGCCAGGTCTGGTGTCATGTGAATTACTTTACTGATACTGCCATTTCTTGCCATTGTAGCAGATGTTATTTATGCTTCTTCGCCCCTTACAATAATAAATTTTCTATGAAAAACAGATTTTTACGCTTCTCGAAGGCACTCTTTTTCACCCTCTCCTGTACACTCTCAATCTTCACATTAGCTCAGGACGAAACTCGCGTAGTCATTCTCGGGACCGGAACTCCGGTACCGGATGCGGATAGAACCGGCCCGGGTGTTGCCATCATCACCAATGGTGAAGCCTACGTTTTTGATGCCGGTGGCGGAATGGTTGCTAGGGCAGTGCAGGCTTACGAGCAGCATGATTTACCCGAACTCTATCCCCAGGACATCAAATACCTGTTTATCACCCACCTGCACAGCGATCACATTCATGACATCGCCGAGCTATCAACGCACCGCTGGTGGGGCCGACAGCAGCGTCTGAGTGTTTACGGACCAAAGGGACTCCACACTTATATGGAAAACCTGCACGGCATGGCGGCTGTTGAAGCGGACATCAGGGCAGCGGGTACTCCGGAACAACTAGTAACTGACCGGCACGGTTATTTATCTGTCGCCCATGAAATCGAGGACGGCATCGTTTTCAGCAATAACGACATCACCATTGAAGCCTTTTCCGTTCCCCATGGCGAGATCAGGCCAGCTTATGGGTACAAGGTGACCACAAGAGATAAATCCATCGTGATTTCCGGAGACACTACCTACAGTGAAGAGCTTGCCGAAAAGGCAGAGGGAGCTGACATCCTGATACATGAGGTTTACAGTGGTGACCGCCTGAGCCAACAGTCTGAATTCTGGCAGCAGTACCATGGCTCCTCTCATACCAGCGCACAGCAGGTTGCCGATATAGCTAATATTGCCCAGCCCGGCCTCGTCGTGCTGTATCACATACTGTTCTTCAACGCCTCAAAAGAGGAAATCGTGGCTGAAGTAAAACGCCGCTACAGCGGCGATGTGGTCATGGCCGATGATCTGGATATTTTCTGACCCGGCACACTAATGAACGCTGAATTAAATCTAGATGTCACTGCCGTCATTATCAATTACGGAAGCAGCCCGGATACCGCTGAGCTTTGCAACAAATTAAAAACCCAGGTGGCCAATATCATTGTTGTTGATAACAGCAACGATATTGAAGACAGCAGTCCAGCCCGCCAAACGGCCCAGGTCGTCACGCCTGTAAAAAATCTCGGCTTCGGGGCAGCCGTCAATCTCGCAGCCAGGCAGGTTGCAACGCGCTGGCTGCTTGTACTGAATCCCGACGTGCGCCTGAAAAGAGACTGCCTGCAACTATTGGTGGAAGCCTCAAGCAAACTGCATGCACCGGTATGCGGCCCCAGGTTTTACTGGGATGATGCCTGCACTCTGCAGTTACCCCCTGCCCTGGGGCATCCTTTATGGCTCCTGTCTGATCGCCATATTCCTAACAGCAACCTGACGGAAATGTCCGATGTGAGCACCCTAGCCATCTCACGGCATGAACATTTCTGGAATGAGAATGCCCCTTTCAGCGACCCGGTACTATCCGGCGCCTGCCTGCTGGTGGACAACACCTGGTTCAGGGAAAACTCAATGCCGATTTTTGATGAAGATTTTTTTCTTTACTACGAAGATACCGACCTCTGCGGTCGGCTCATGCGCAAAGGCGTAATGCCCGTGTGTGTCGCAGCGGCAACTGCTGTGCATTACTGGAACCAGTCCTCTGAGCCACCAGAAGGAAAATCCTGCCTTATGCAGCGAAGCGAAGAGATTTTCCTGAAAAAATACTATCCCAAGGGACCTCCGCCACTACCCGCGGCTAAAATCCAGCCTGATTTTAAAAATCTTGGCGTACTGAAAAAATCCCCTGCCCTGATACTGCCCCCTGATATAGTGAGCCTGGACATAGGGGTGCAGGAAGACTTTATTGTTTTTGCCAGGGCAAAGATTAAGCAATCTTCATTCAGTTTCAGTCGCAATATGTGGCAAAGACTCCGAGATGGCAGGTATTATTTTCGCGCCATGAATAATCAGGGCCAGGCCGGGCAATACTGGGTATGGGAAAAAGCCTCTGGCGTTTAGGGTCTGGTTTTAAGGAAGCAATACATGAATAAAACTTTCGTCATTCTCGGCTGCCATAGAAGCGCCTCGAGCCTTGTTGCCAAAGCACTTCACGAAGCCGGCGTGCACATGGGCGATGAGCTGCTGTCTGGTCTTCCTGATAATCCAGAGGGGCATTTTGAAGACATGGACTTTCTCAAGAAGAACGTGGAAATTCTTGACGGTGATGTATGGAATGACGTGAACAGGCCGCTACAGGATATCGATACCACTGCGCTAATTAAAGAAAAAAACAATGTTCCACTCTGGGGCTGGAAAGATCCGAGGACCACGCTGACCATAGAAAAATACTATGGGCATCTTGATGACCCCATTATTGTAAGCCTGTTCAGGAAGCCTGAACATGTGGCCAGGAGCATGGCAAAAAGAGGGGATGTCACTGAAGAGGAAGCGCTTTCCCTGGCAAAAGCCTACAACCGCAAGATAATCGACTTCCTTAGCAAGCACTTTGTATAAAAACGTACTAATTACTGTTATAAACATTGCATTCAAATCTAAAGGAAAATTCGTTAATGAAACGCACGCTTAAATTCGGCTTACTCGCCTCCTGTATCCTGTCTCTAGTTTCGGCTTTCGCTCAGCGCGACGTTCCATTCAGTGGCCCATACCCCACTGCGCCAACTGGCCTGGAGGGGATCCTCCTTGGAGAAGGGCCCTGGATCTATCCAACAGCAGAAGGCATGGATATCAAGGTATCCATTGTGGCAAGACTAGAATATCCGATGGCACTGGAATTCTTGCCGGACGGAAAATTGCTGACAGTGACCCGGCGTGGCGAAATTTACCTGATTGAAGACGGCACAATGCAGCTTGAACCTGTCATGGGCGGCCCACCCTCGGTATTCGCCGGAGAATCAGGTGCTGGCGGTACCTCACATGGTTACTTGGATCTAATCAAGCATCCGGATTTCGCAAATAACCAGCTGTTGTACCTGACCTTTACCAAACCTAAAGCCGAGGGAAGAAACAATCTTGCTATCGGCAGGGCCCGCTGGAATGGCAGTGCCCTGGAAAATTTTGAGGAAATTTTCGATCTCGAACCGGGCATGAGCGGTGCCGGCAGAATTGCCTTTGGCCAGGACGGTAAACTTTACGTGACCACAACCGGTGGCGACCCCCAGTCTCTGGCCTCCATCGGCGGTAAAGTCTTGCGACTAAACGATGACGGCAGTGTGCCTATCGACAATCCCTTCGTAAACACACCCGGGGCCAGGGGGGAAATCTATTCCTATGGACATCGCGGTGCACTTGGCCTGGCCGTACACCCGGAAACCGGAGCGATTTTCCAGAATGAAAATGGTCCAAACGGAGGCGATGAAATTAACCTGATCAAGCCCGGCGTTAACTACGGTTGGCCCGTCGTCAGTTTGGGGCGCACCTATCCCGGACCCTGGCAAACCAACGATCGCCCCACCCATGACATCTTTGAGCCACCGCTGGTTTATTGGATGCCGGCTATCGCTGTTTCCGGCATGCTGTTTTACACCGGTGATGCGCTACCCGCATGGAAAGGCGACATCCTTGTCGGAGCCTTGCGTACGGGCGAAATCCCCGGTACGGGGCATTTTGAGCGCATCATGATTAACCGCGATTATGAGGAGGTGAGGCGTGAAAGCTTGATCACAGATCTGCACCAACGAGTCAGGGACGTGGAGATGGGGCCAGATGAATTTATCTACCTTGCTACTGAACAGCGTGACGGCGCAATACTTAGAGTAGAGCCAGCAAACTAGGCGCAAATTCACCTACTCAATAACTTCAGTTCGCCCAGTCACCGGGTTGTCGTAGTGATAAGGCGGTAGAAATGCTTTGGGATACATTTCAAAATCCAGTGTCGGCGGCTCGTCCGGCGGATTACTCTCCGTGATACCGGGAGGCTGGGATCGGGTAATGTTTATCCATCCATCATCGGTGCCGGCAAAATAGGTATTGATTTGCTGGTCCTTTAACATCAGCCACTGCCCGTCGCGTTTCACGAAGATGTTCTCGTAAATACCTCCCATGAAGCGGCCCTGCCTGCCGAAAGTGCCCATCAGGCTGAAAGCCCTTGAACGCAATCTGGCAGTCTGGCCATTCTCATCCACGTGAATGACAGGCTGGTACTGCATATGGTTGTGCAGTTCGCCCGGAAGCTCATCCTGGACGCCGTAAAGATTTAGATTACGCCGAATGCTGGCTGCTCCCCGGTAAACGCCGCGCTGGGCTATTTCGATGGTGCCATCTGCAGCAAAGATACCGGTCAAGTCATCCCACTGATTGCGTGCCAGGTAATAGCCATAGATAGTCTGCAGGCGCTCAATTTCGTCAGCATCTTCAACCAGGCCAAGACGTTTATCCATCTCGTCAATTTTGGCAACGAGTTCTTCTAGGGAGAGTAATACACTCAATGTGAAGGCACCTGATGCGTCGTACGGATCAGTAACCGGGTTGCCGTAGTGAAAAGGAACGACAAACACAGCGGGGTAATTTTCATAATCTATACTTGGCGAGCGATCGGGGGGTAATTCAGCACTGAGCTCAGAGCGTGGCAATGCCGTGACGTGCCAGCCATCATCTACCGGGGAGCGCATGGTGGAGTAAAGGTGAAGCTTGCTAATTTTCCAGACCCCCTCTTCCTTGATGTACTCATTCTCATAAGTACCGGCACCCCAGTGATGACTGACGCCCCACTCGGCCTGCTGTGAAAAGTGATGCCAGCGCGCTTTCGCTGTGCCATCAGCATTGACATGAATGACTGGCTGGAGCTGCATATGATCATCCAGTATGCCCTCCTGCGGCCCTTCGGCGCCAAGACTCTGCAGGTAGGCCAGGATTCGCGGCTTACCAACATAAACGCCTGACCCACCCATTTCTATGGTGGCATCATCGGCGAAAAGGTCAGCTACCTGGATCCACTGGTGCTTATCTAAATAAAAGCCAAAAACTTTCTGCAGGTTTTCTATCTCGTTTTCATCTTCAAGCAGTGCAAGCTCCTGCTCTAGGGCGGCCGCCTCTGCTGCAAGGGAAGCCAGGTCACTGCCTTGAGAATGCAAAAATCCAGACAATAAAGCCACTGGGAAGAATATTAGCAACGTAAACTTTTTCATTAGCCTTTCCCCTCACCGCTGACTTCAGGTGGACTGTAACGACCCACCGGATTTTCAAAATGGAACGGCGGCAGAAACGTTTCAGGCCAAGAACCAAAATTATCTGTTTGCGGTTCATCCGGCGGCAGCAGTGGTGAAACGTAAATGCCCTTATTTATGTCTTCGTTAAGCCCCCAGCCTCCTTCATAAGGCACCATGATGGTCTGATACCAGCGTACCTTGCTTATTTTCCAGACACCGTTTTCCTTGCGGTATTCATTTTCATAGGGACCTTCACCCCACACGCCTTCACCCCCATGCTGGCCGCTGAGAATAAGTGCGCGCCATCTGCCCTTGGCGGTCATTCCGTCATCAGATATTGTAATGACTGGCATCAACTGGTAGTGCTCATTGAGTTGTCCCTCGCTCAAACCATTCTGGCCACCCCCCAATGCGTAAAGGTACTCACGGATTCTATCTTTGCCGCGGTACAAGCCATCACGCCCATACTCAAAAGTGGCATCTTCAGTAAATAAATCAGCGAGCTCATCCCAGAGCGCCTCATCGAGATAGTAGCCGTAAGCACGCTGCAGCCGTTTGATGTCATTGCTGTCCTTGACCCTATGCACTCTGCTTTCAAGATCAGCCAGCTTGCTCTGAAGCCTTGCCATAGTTTCTTCGTCATCCGACGATTCTGTAAAAATATTCGCCTGGTCTTTGCAGGAAACCAGGATCATTGGCAGAAGGAAACAAAGCGTAAGCTTCATGGGTAGGCGTATCATTTTTTTCCCTTATTATTATCTGGATTTTGGCCGAGTATAAATGACAGCAACTGCCTCAGGTAGGGCCTGTGGAATTTTTCAGGACAAAGGAATACACTTTTTTACAAAGAGAATACGCTATGAAGATTTTTACTATTAATCAAGGTGTTGTTTTCCTGATGATACTGACTTGTTCTCAGGCAATAGCCCAGGTCAATCCGGCGTTCGAAGGCCAGTGGCAATTCAACACTGAGCTGAGTGACAATACGGACAAGGAGGTTGGGCGCGCACTGCGTGCGATGGGCCAGAAGATCAGTCGATGCTGGCTCAATTGCGAGAAAGACCGTTTTCGTGGCGGCCCTGAAGAACAAGAGCTGTATGACCGTCTTTCCTATGACAAGTCGCTGACCATCATCCTGCAGGAGCCTGAGTACCTTTTTGTCTATGATGACAACTACCGGCGGCCAGTTTTCACTGATGGCCGCACTCAGTCTATCAGCCTTGCCGGCCTCGATGAAGTCGAGGATTTTTCAATGGCACACTGGGAAGGCTCCACTCTACTCGTTGAAGCCCGGCCCCGGGATGGCGGGTTTGCCAATGAAGCCTATACACTCTCAAACCAGGATTCCCAGCTGCAGGTCAAACTTTATATCCAGCCTAAAGGTTTCACAGAACCCATAGAGCTAACTCGCGTCTACGACAGGCTGGGTACTGTACAGCAATAAAAAACCTCAACCGGAATATCGCCATGTTTGTTAGAAAAATACTTGCCAGCCTTCCCTGTCTTATGACACTGGTTTCAACGCTGATCCTTGCACAGGAAAACCGCGTTGCTCTGGTCGGCGGTTTACTTATTGATGGTAGCGGTGAGGAACCACTGCGTAACAGCATCGTACTGATTAATAATGACCGCATCGAGGCGGTCGGCACCATCGGTCGCCTAGCTATCCCTGAAAACTACCAGCTGGTATCCACTGAAGGCATGACCGTTTTGCCCGGGCTTTGGGACCCCCATGTTCATCTGCTGTACAACGGTCACCCTGACTTTGGGCACTGGTTCAATAACTACTCTGACCAGTTTGCCGATATCACCATCCCGGCATCCGCCAGGCAGTTTCTAATGGCAGGTGTCACCAGCGTGCGGGACCTGGCTGTGAATACCGATGACATTGCCACAGTGAGAAGTCGCATTGAAAGCGGCGAAATTCCAGGGCCAACGATTTATGCTGCTGGCTCCGCGCTCGTACCCACTGATGCTCCCCAATCAAGACCGCATATCCTGCCGGTAAGAGATGTGCAGACTGCTATCGAGGAAACCAACAAACTAATTGCAGCCGGCATGGACATTATCAAGATACTGGGAGCGACACCGGCATCACAGGAAACGGTAAATGCCATCGTGGAAACAGCTCATGCAGCCGGTGTCAGAGTCACGGCTCATGGCCGTGAAGACGAGGAAATCAGGATTGCCCTCAGGGCCGGCGTAGATGAGATCCAGCATATCGGTGTCAGTACCCCAACCTATCCAGCTGACCTGCTAGACATGGTGGAGGACCGTGTGGCCAATGGTGTACCCCTTTACTGGAACCCAACAATAGGCATGATTCTTAATACCGATGAGCTTGCTGCCGATCCTGAGTGGCTGGATGATCCGAAGAATTTTGTTGGCCTGCCTCCTGAAATGGAAATGAATATTCGCCAGGCTATCGCCAGCGCGGAATTCGCGGTACAGCCCCCCGCTGCTTCAGATACCATCAAGCGTAAACTCCAGAGTCTTTCGGAACGGGGTGTGATATTTACCTTCGGCAGTGATGAAGGCACCTTTGGTCATCCGGCCAGCGAGGCCACCTGGCGCGAACTTGAAACCTGGGTATTTGAACTTGGTATGGACCCACTGTTGGCGCTCAAATGGGCCACTGCCGATTCCGCCGCCTATATGGGCGTACTTGATGAGGTGGGAACGATCAGCCCGGGCAAACTTGCGGATGTTATTGCTGTTAAAGGATCTCCGCTGAGGCATTTCAGCACCCTGCGTGAACCAGCGATGGTCTTCAAGAATGGACAGAGAGTGAAATAATTAGAGACAAGATTATTGTGATTTCTAAATTTAATCTATCGAAATTCAGTTCCCAAATCGGTAAATATATATTTTCACCTAATCAGTGTCTTGTGGTTGATTGGTCTTTCTTGCACCCTGTCTCTTGCTTCTAGCCTCTGGCGCGTAGGCGCCTTAGATCATGGCAAACCAGCTCACTGCCGTCTTGTTTACGGCAATGCCGACAATATAAACAAACGTAAATACCGCTAGGAAAAACGAAATGATGCGTACTGGCTTGGTGCGTCCCCTGCTCAGCGTAACCCCGACAAAGAGCAGGTAAAACATAAGAAGTGCAATTTTCATTGTCAGCCATCCCTGTGCAAATAGTCCTATATTCAGCACAAAAGCCATGCTGAAACCGCTCAGTAAAAACACGGTGTCTATAAGATGAGGTGTCGCCAGAATAAGCTTGTGGTTAAGCCATTTCGAATCAATCACCATCAGGTAAGCACGAAACAGGAAGCCCGTGAAACTGATCAGCGCACAGCACATGTGAATAGTTTTAAGGGTAAGGAACATCGATTACTTGAAAAATATAGATGGATTTACATATAAGCCAGCTTGTTATCAAGGAAAAGGTACAGGTAATCGTAATTTTTCTTGTACCTTATAATCTCGTAACTGCATTCAGTCTTCAGAAAAAGTCACATCCTGAAGCTCATCTGACAAGCCCTGCTCCCAGGTAGACCAGCCTGAGTTCATGCCGTAAGGCACGCGTTCGAGGATAGCTTCGATTTCATGAATGGTGCCGTCGTAAACCTTGAAAATCTCCGCAATACCCCAGGTCCAGGGTTGAACAGGTCCGGCAGTCACCTGGCGACCCTCAGGGGTAACACCATGACGGAATTCACCTCCGGAATGATCAAAGAAAACAAAAGAGTAAACCAGGCCCATTTCTTCATCTACCGTGACGAAGCGCCTGTCACGGATGCGATTGACGAAAAATATTAATCCGGATTCAAATTGCTCAAGACAGCTCCACTGGGCTGAATACACAGAAGCATCAGATGGATCAGGGCGCACTTCGCCAGCCGGTGTTGGGGCATTGGTGCTGCGCATGCCGTTTTCAATCCTGTCGCAGTCCTCCGCAAAGGGGTAATCCATCAGGCCGTCATTCTGCTGCATGCCGACAAAGTACATGTTGGCTGTTTCCAGCATATCCTGCCTGGACATCCGCAGCTCTTCAGGCACCGGTGTACTCAGGGCCTCTCTTGGTGTCGCGCCTGCCAGGCGTTCGGCAGCACTGGTGCTGCGAACAACAAAATGCTCAATTTCACTGATACCTCCTTCAGTGATTCGCAAACGCAGAGCCAGCAATACAGGAGTAAGCTGGGTGGGATCCCTGTGCTCCTCGTAAATATTGCCGAGGAAAGCAACCTGCTGCGCGGGGACATCAGAGACAAAAATACGGTAGTCACCCTTGCCTTCCATAGTCTGCCACAGACCATCTTTCAGGTTCAGACGCTGGCCATTTTCGGTAAAACGGACATTTTCAGTAAACCGCACCGCCCCCGGATTATTATCAATGACAGCATCAAGGTATCGGTCCACGTAATTTTCAAGACAGGCGCGATCACAATTCTGCGCGTAAACGGGCATGTAAAAAAATAGTAATGCACTAAGTGCAGGCAGCAGAAAATACTTCTTGTTATGCATCCAGGAACTCCCCTTGTACCCTTTATGACAGCGCATTGAGACTACTCGATTTATCTTGAAAATAACAGCCAATGGCACCCTGCGCGGCGTCCAACTGGGATTTTTCCTTAGTGAGAAAAGGGTGTTTTATGCTAAATTAGCCGGCTCCGAAATATTGTTGTTTTCATCAAGCGAGAAAGGAAAGACAGTTCCATGACCAAGACCTGTATGGCTCCAGATCCGGATACCAAGACGCCGGAGTTCAAGCTACCTGCAAATGCCACCGATGCCCACTGCCATATCTTTGGCCCTGGTGACAAATATCCCTACTCACCGACCAGGACATACACGCCTCCTGATGCAGGCCTGGATGATTTCAAAAAACTACAGGCAACGCTTGGTCTGACCCGGGCTGTACTCGTTAATGCCAGCTGTCACGGCATCAATAATGACCCTATTCTTGATGCCATCGCGCAAAGTGGCGGCGCCTACCGGGGCGTGGCCAATATCAATGATGACTTCAAAGAAGCCGATATCGAAAAACTCCACGAAGGGGGTTGCCGCGGCTGCCGCTTCAATTTCGTAAAGCACCTTGGCGGCATTCCTGATATGGAAAAATTTCATAGTATTATCAATAAGATAAAAGGCTTTGGCTGGCACGTAGTGCTACACTTTGATGCCATAGACCTGGTCGAATTCCAGGACCTGCTCGACAACCTGCCGGTGCCTTACATCATTGACCACATGGGTCGCGTCCCCACTAAGGACGGTCTGGACCAGGAGCCATTCAAGATCCTGCTCGAGTTTGCAAAAAGGGATAACTGCTGGATCAAGGTCTGCGGTGCTGAACGTATCTCTTCAAATGGTCCTCCCTTCACTGATGCGATGCCATTTGCAAAAGCCATCATCGACCTTGCACCGGATCGCGTGCTTTGGGGAACAGACTGGCCGCATCCCAATATCAAGGAGCATATGCCCAACGACGGTGACCTGGTTGACCTGATTCCACTCATGGCGCCGGATGCTGAAACCCAGCAGAAACTGCTGGTCGATAATTCGCACAGGTTATACGGCTTTACCAACTAACTTTTAGCCATGACGAAGATTGTTCTCATTACCGGCTCAACAGATGGCCTTGGCAAAGCCGTCGCTGAACGCCTTGCCCGACAGGACTGGAAAATCTTGTTGCATGGCCGTAGTGAGGATAAAGGGACAGCGGTGCTGGCTGAGATGCGTGAGCTGACCGGCAATGATGACATTTACTATTTCAATGCTGACCTGTCTTCGCTTGCAGACACCAAACGTCTTGCCGATGAGATTCTGGCTACCCAGAAGAGGCTTGATGTGCTTATTAACAATGCGGGAATCGGCCCACGTGCACCAGACTCAATCCGATCCCTGAGCAAGGATGGCAATGAATTGTTTTTAAGTGTGAATTACCTGGCCGGCTATCTGCTTGCACGCCAGCTGTTACCGCTATTAAGCAAGTCCGCCCCGTCCCGGGTGATCAATGTGGCTTCAATAGCCCAGGTCCCCCTCAACTTTGACGATATCATGCTTGACAATGACTACAGCGACTATCGGGCTTACAGTCAAAGCAAACTGGCTCAGATTATTCATACCAACACAATGGCTGAGCAATATACGGATTTGGGCGTGACCTTTAATAGTCTGCATCCCGCTACGCTAATGAGTACGAATATGGTTACTAATTCGACCTCGCTGCCCGACAGCATGTCCACTGTCGATGATGGCGCCGACGCGCTAGAACGACTTGTGGTATCAGACGCTATAGCTCAAAAAAGTGGCTGCTACTTTAATGAGCAAAACGAGGAAAAGGCGAACGCTCAGGCCTATGATGCCGATGCACAGAAACAGTTAATGGCTGCAAGTGAAATGCTGATAAAAAACGCGATATAGTCAGAGTGATTATTTTTTCTCAATAACCGCAGTAAACAAGCAGTAAACGCGCAATAAACAGACAATAAAAAGCCCGCAATTAAGCGGGCTTTTTTATACTTAGGTTATTGCTGTAATCAGTCGAGCGTTGACTCAGTAAGAGGTTCATTGCCAATCTGGATAGAACCTTCCACAGAGTCGCAGTGCATGCCTGGCTCGGGTGGAGTTCTTTCCGGGCATTTGAACAGACCGCCCTCACGCGATCCGGCATTTTCACCGTTGCGCAGAGGGTGCAGAGCTACACTGAATACTGTGCCTGCGGGGAACGAGTTTACCGATACACCCTGGCGGGCCATGGCTGCGGATCCCTGCATTTCAACTGACCAGACTATTGGCTCACCGTCTTCATCACGCAGGACGTTTTTACGCTCTTCATTCATGGGCGCAAAGAAAATAGCCAGGTGATTGGCTGCCGGATCAACACGGGTAACCACGCCGGTAAAAACGCGGATGTTGCGCATGTCATACATGGCAAAGGAATGATGTGCCTGTGCGGGTGTTCCAAACAGTGCCGCAAGTGCCAGTGAGGCTGCGAAAGGTTTGGCTATCTTTTTGAAAATATTCATATTTTTATTCTCCAATTACCCCGGATATTGTCAGTATGGCTTCTGTTTTCTGACTAGAAGCTGAATATATCTTCTTCTTCCGGTCTCTCCATATCCTGTTCAAAATGCTTCTCCCAGATCTCCGCCCAGGGTCGCCCATACATGTCAGGAACCTCGTATTCTATCATTTCACCGTGAGAAACGGGGACAGGATAGCCGTCAATTGGGAAAATAGTTTGAATACACTCAACAAATACATAGGGTGTTGCATCAGGGTCATCAAATTCATTCTGCTTGATATAGTTCCTGACAATTCGCACCGGCTCAACCCACACTTCCGGATCATAGAAAATTGTTTCGTGGTTCAGGCCAACGAAGTTTCCCTCTTCGTCATGGTTAGGCGTGTAGATTTCGATAGTCTGCATCAGGTTTGAATGTTCCGGGGCAGAGTGGTTTTTCCAGCTCTGGATATTAGAGGTCCAGGTGATCAGCGCATCACCATCCCAGAAACCTACTGTTTCACCGTACCAACGCGGCACATCCTCGCCAAGCCTGGGCACCAGGCCATCCATGTTGAACTCCCGGCCAATGTGGATATTGGTGATGAAATTGCGTGCGACCCCGGCCAGAATCTGCACCATGTTGGGTGTCACCATGAGGTAATGCTCCCACACAGCAAACTCATGGAAACGGCGCGTGAATCCCTCCGGCCAGCAGTACTGCGACTGCCACTGTGGCGCGTTGGTATTGCCGTGGTGGTAGGCCTCCTGAACGAAATACTCCTGGTACTGCGGTGTCAGCAACGACAGGATGGTGGGAATCTGGTTGTACCGCATACGGTACCAGTACTGGTTGTTGGGCGTACGGGCCGGGTGCATGTAAATACCGCTCCACTCGCCGGGAACAGTGGCATAAGTGTGCTTAGTGGGCCCGCCACGACTTTTTGTTTCTTCCATTAGCGCTTCATAGTGGGCCTGGGCCGTTTCAAACGAATAGGGACTGACAATGGCTTCACGCGGATAGTCTGTCTCGCAGTCTCCCCAGGGAGCGGTCAGTGGCGGGTTATCCCCTAGAATTCCTGAGCCCCTGGCATTCGCGCCCCAGAGGTCTTCAATGGCCGCCGAACTGTTGCAGCGGTAATAACGCGGATCCATCCAAAGATGCCTGTCCGCATAAAAGTCATCTGAATTGAACAAATCACGCTCCAGCGGTTCGACACCCTCTGGCGTTTCCCCGGCCCGTGCACTCCCGATAAAACGTGACACTGAACCCGGAGGATCAAAAGGACCGCCTCCCCTGATGGTGGCACCCGTCATCGTGTAATCATTGGTATCTGCTGCCAACGGCCAGCCCCTGCCGACACTATCAAAGTCCATCTGGGCTGTTGGCTGGGCAAACAGCGGCGATGCCAGTGCAGCAAGTGCTGCGGGAATAAGGAATTTCTTGAGATAAGGGAGTGTCATAGCGCTTGTTGTCATTATTTATTTTAATCATTATCGGACACCGCTAGGGTGTCCGTATCAGGGGCGCAAGTATAAATTTACTGCGAAAAAAAGGCTATTACCGTCAGTTCTTCAGGCGGTAGCCGGTTTTAAAGATCCAGTAGAGAGCTGAAATACAGACACCCAGGAAAACCAGCGTCATGGCAATACTGACAGTCACGTTCACATCGGAGATTTCATAAAAGCTCCAGCGGAATCCGCTGACCAGGTAAACCACAGGATTGAACAAGGACACCTTTTGCCAGAATTCCGGCAGCATATTGATAGAGTAAAAACTGCCGCCAAGAAATGTCAGCGGCATGACCACGAGCAGTGGAATAATCTGCAGCTTTTCAAAATTATCCGCCCAGATACCGATAATGAATCCAAACATGCTGAAGGTCATGGCAGTGAGAACAAGGAAAAGGAACATCGTGATCGGATGCAGAACCTGCAGGTCTACGAACATGGCCGAAGTCGCCAGGATAATCGACCCCACCATCACTGCCTTCGTGGCAGCAGCGCCGACATAACCCAGAACGATTTCTGCGGGCGATACCGGCGCGGAAAGCACTTCATAAATGGTTCCAGTGAAACGGGGAAAATATATGCCGAAGGAAGCATTGGAGATGCTCTGGGTTAGCAGGGTCATCATGATCAGACCTGGCACTAGGAATGCACCATAGCTGACACCGCCGATATCACTCATGCGTGATCCAATAGCACTGCCAAAAACAACGAAATACAGTGACGTTGAGACGACGGGGGAGATGATGCTTTGCGCGATGGTGCGCCAAGTACGGGCCATTTCAAAATTGTAGATAGCCCTGATGGCATAGAGATTCATTTTATTTTTTTACCAGGTTAACAAATATTTCTTCGAGCGAGTTTTGCCGGGTTTCAAGGTCCATGAAAGCGATACCCGCCTCTTCAACGGCATCGAGCAAGGCGGTAATGTCACTGCTCTTGTGCTGGGTGTCATAGCTGTAAACAAGATCCATGCCTTTCCGCTTTACTTCAAGATTGAACTGCTGCAAAGCAGGCGGAATTTCCGAGATAGCATCCTGCAAGTGCAGGGTCAGACTCTTCTCACCGAGTTTCTGCATCAGGGTATGCTTTTCCTCAACCAGGATAACTTCACCCTTATTGATCACACCGATACGATCCGCCATTTCCTCGGCCTCCTCGATGTAGTGGGTGGTCAGAATAATAGTGACACCTGATTCTCTTAACTCCCTTACCACCTGCCACATATCCTTGCGCAATTCGACATCAACCCCGGCAGTAGGCTCATCAAGAAAGAGTATGTCGGGTTCGTGGGACAGTGCCTTGCCGATCATGACTCGACGCTTCATACCGCCTGAGAGAGTCATAATGCGGTTATCTTTTTTATCCCAGAGCGACAGAGCCCTGAGTACTTTTTCAATATGGGCATCATCTGGCGCCTTGCCAAACAGGCCGCGTGAAAATGCCAGTGTATTCCAGACTGTTTCAAAAGAATCCGTGGTGAGTTCCTGCGGCACGAGTCCAATGCTCGACCGGGCATTGCGGTAATCCTTGATAATGTTGTGACCATTGACTGTCACGCTTCCTTCAGAAGGATTGACGATGCCGCAAATGATACTGATCAGTGTAGTCTTGCCGGCACCGTTTGGCCCGAGCAGCGCAATGATTTCGCCTTTGCTGATCTCGAGGTCAACATTCTTCAGCGCCTGGAATCCTCCAGCGTAGGTTTTAGACAGGTTTTCAACCTTGATAACGGAATTCATGATTGGGTACTTCTCAATCTGGCTATCGCACAATAATTCAAGCAATAAAAACCCGGTGCTTAACGGGCACATTTTTCGATCTTAGCGATCAGAACTGGCAGTTAATATCCTGAGGATTCGCGTTACAGAAATCGCGAAGAAAAGCATCAACAACAACACAGGTGCCAGCAGTCATAACGGTATTGCCACTTTGCGTGACAAGTTCGGTTGTTGTACCAGCATCAAGATCAACAACAGCTGATGCGGACAAGATCAACTTGTCTTCCTGAGGCTGGTAAATCGACTGAAAATTCTCATTTTCACTGCCAGGCTCCATGGCGCTTGCGTCTGCCAAAGTCTCGGCAAATACTGCGGGTGCCAGCAATATACTCGAAACCAAGACTTTAGATACACTGGTCATATCATCATTGTAAACCGTAAAAAACAAAAAGGCAGGCCTATGGCCTGCCTTTTATTTATCCAGCTTGACTTGATCAGGTGGCTGCTGGCATCCCCATGCCTTCAGCCTGTGGTTCACTTTCCGCTTCCGCCGCTGCCAGCTCCTGCGGATCATCTGTCTTCATCTTGAGGAAAAGTAGTGCGATCGCAGCCAGTAATGAGCCGGCGGCCAATACCATGGCAACCGTTGGCAAACCTTTATCGGCCTCAAACAGGAAGCCCGCCAAGATTGGGGCAAGCACTGCACCTGCCCTGCCCACGCCGATGACAAAGCCCGTACCGGTGGCGCGCACGTGTGTGGGGAAGGAATAAGCAACAATCGAATAGAGTCCTGACACGCCAGCGTTGCCAAAAAAGCCAGCAAACGCGGCCAGCAGAGCCATACGATCAAGATCAGCAGGCGTTCTGCCGAAGACCGCCACACCAACAAAGGTCAAAAGCAGAATCCAGATAGTCAGGGGCTTCAATCCGATGCGCGCTGTCAGTACCCCGAATGTCGCACCACCGATTGCACCACCAACATTAGCCCAGGTCAGGACACCGCCGGCCGCCGCCGCGGCAAAACCCATGTCGGCCACAATCTTTGGCGTCCACTTGAGAATGAAGTAGAAGGTCGTGATGTGGAAAAAATACGCTGCTGTAACAATGATGGTTGTCATGGCCAACGTTGGTGAGAATATGTCCGCTACTGATTTCTTCTTTTCCTCTTCATCAACTTCGGGCAGCGTTGACACGCTTTCTTTACCCAGTTTAGCCATGGAAGCGTTGACTTTATCCAGTGCGCCTTCAGGTTGCTTCCGGGTCAGCCAATGGACAGATTCAGGGACAAGGAAGTACACAATGGGAATCAAAGCGCCGGTAACAATTGCGCCGAAATAGAATACAGAGCGCCAGTCAAAGTTAACCAGCAGGTAGCTCCTGGCAATCATGCCGCCGAATACGCCACCCAGCGGATAGCCAATCACCATCAGTGAAATACAAAGGCTGCGCCACTTGTTGTTGGAAAATTCCGCCACGGTGGCATTGGTGCAGGAAAGCATACCGCCGATTCCAAGGCCTGTTAGCACACGCCAGACACAGAGAATAATGGCAGAGCTGGATGTAGTGGCAAGAAACATACCAAAGGCCATAACGATCAGGCAGCCAAGCAGTGTTTTGCGCCTGCCGAGTCCATCTGCTACACCCCCAAGAAAAATTGAACCGATGGCCATGCCGATAAGCTCGGCCGACAACACAAAGCCCAGACCTGCAGCAGAAATACCCCATTCGTCGGCAATACCCGGAGAAGCAAAGCTGATAGCCAGAACATCAAATCCGTCCATGGCATTAAGAAAAACAGTAATGGCGACAACAATGATCATGGGTGTAGTCATTGCAGTCTGGTCCAGAACCTTACGCGGATCAGTGGAAGTATTCATGTTAGCGAGTGTCCCCTTTAACCTAAGTGAAAGCGCCTTGGGCGCGGCAATTAAAATTAAATAGTCAGTAGATTCTTATTGTTATCGATGAAGCATAATCCACAGCTGTACACATGACAAGAAAGAGCGGGGCTGTAGCATGGAATGTTCAGATGGGCTCATTTATACTGCCCCTCCCGAATTCAACAGGAATTGGTTAAAAACGCATGCTCGCCACCAGACGCATCATCCAGGGTATTCATACACTGCTTTCCAGGTTTTTGACTTTCGCCCTCGCCAACCTGCTTCTTTCTCAGGCAGGCCTTGCGCAGAATATGAACGTCCAGCGCATCGGCAATTCCATGGCTGTAATATCCGGCAGCGGCACCAATATCCTGGTCAAGCAGGTCGCAGGCAACGAACTCATTGTGGTCGACGGCGGACATGCCGAATATGCCGATGCCACCGCTGAAACAATCGCGGAAGCATTCGGACTAGACAGCTTCACAATCTCTTTGCTTTTTAATACCCACTGGCATCCCGAGCAAACAGGACTGAACGCCAAAGTTTTTGGTACAGCGCGGATTTTCGCTCATGAAAACACGCGTCAGTGGCTGACCACGCCTGTGACGCGTCCCTGGGATGGCATCAGGATAGAACCCCTGCCGGAAAACGCTCAGCCAAATGAAACCTTTTTCCATTACGGTGAACTGACCCACGGCGATACCGAAATGCTTTATGGCTACCTGCGCCAGGCCCACACTGATGGCGACATGTACGTGTATTTCCCGGAAGAAAACGTGCTCCATGCAGGCGGCGTTATCGAAAATACCGGCTGGCCTTTGATGGACTGGTGGACAGGCGGCTGGATCGGCGGGCTGGCCAACAGTCTCGAAGTGCTGCTTGAAATCATCAACGAGGACACCGTAATCGTGCCAGCCAACGGCCAGCTCATGACCAAGGACGACCTGGTGGCCATGCGAGAAATGTACGCCACCATTTTTGAACGTATCAGTACCGGATTTCGCAATGCCAACAGCGTAGATGACACCTTAGCTGAAATGCCAACGGCAGAATTCGACGATCAGTTCGGCGATCCAGAGCAGTTTATCCGCCGCTCTCATGAAAGCCTGATCCCCCACTATACGCCCGACGCCTAAACCGGCCCCCGCTTGCATATTTCTTGAATATTTCTGCCTATTTGGCTTTATAAGGTATTGTAAATTCTAAATTTTTTTATATTTTTCTGCGCCTAATAGCAATAACCAAAACCAGCCCCCAGCCGCATATAACGGATGAAAATTCTTCCATATTTCAGTAAACTGCTGAGAGACTTTTGAGGATAAATTTCATAATCAAAGCCTTAACACCAGCCTGGTAAAAGCCAGATACCTGACAGGGAGAAGTATTAATGTTTATCAGCAAAAAGCATCTTTCACGCCGAACGGTACTGAGAGGTCTTGGAACGAGTGTTGGACTACCACTCCTCGACGCCATGGTTCCTGCTGCCACTGCCATTGCCCAGACTGCTGCCAATGTCCAACCGCGCCTTGGCTTTATTTATTTCCCCCATGGTGCGGTCATGGATCGTTGGACACCGACTGCTACCGGCACTGGTTTTGAGGTACCTGAAATTCTTGCCCCAGCAGTGGCGCACAAGAGCAAGATGACCGTCATCTCCGGTCTTAGAAACAAGCCCGCTGAAAGCAACGATCCGCATGGTATTGTGGTAGGCACATGGCTGCGCTGTGTTGCGCCGAACGATTTCAGTGATCCATCCAAAGGTATCACGGCTGACCAGTTGGCTGCACAGACCATCGGTCAGAGTACAACCTTCCCTTCCATCGAGTTAGGCACACCTTCTGGTGGCCCCTGCGCACCAGGATTTTCATGCTCCTTCGGCAGCTCCCTGGCTTTCCAGACACCGGAGCTTGGCCTGCCAATAGAAAATAATCCGCGCAAATTGTTCTTTCAGCTCTTTGGACAGGGCGATGATGCGGCGGAACGCGCGGCGATTGTTGATGAAACCGGCAGCATCCTGGACTCCATCATGGCCGATGCCAGCAGCTTGCAGAAAAAACTGGGTGCAGAAGATGTAGCAAAAGTCGACAGTTATCTTGAGTCAGTGCGCGAAATTGAACGCCGCGTTCAGATGATGAAGAGTCAGGACCTGTCGGGCGTGGAAATACCGCCTGCCCCGATCGGCATCCCCGGAGATTTTGAAGAACACCTGACCATACTCTTTGACCTGCTGGCCGTTGCCTACCAGATCAACCTGACAAACGTGGCGACCTTCCTGATGGAAAAAGAAGTGAGCATGCGCACCTATGCCAATCTTGGCGTTACCGAAGCATTCCATCCGCTTTCACACCATGGTGACGATCCTGACAAGAAAGTCAGGCTGGCCCGTGTTCAGGCTTTCCACACGCAGATATTCACCAAGTTCCTCGATCGGCTGGATGCCATGGAGGAAGGCAACGGAACCGTACTCGACAACTCCATGATCCTGTTCGGCTCCAATATGAGCAACAGTGACAAGCACAACCAGGATCCACTGCCTAACGCCGTATTCGGCCTGGGCGGCGGCAACATCCGTGGCGGCCGGCACCTGGCCTATCCGCAGGATACACCACATGCCAACCTGCTCTTGACCTTACTCAATCGAGCCGGCGTCAACCAGGAAAGCTTTGGTGATGCCTCAGGTGAGCTGTCAGAAGTTTAATTTATGAAATAAAAGAAAACAGGCAAGTGATCAAAATGTCACTCTTGCGGCAAAAGCTTTTTCTCTTTTTTATCTTGATCAGCCCTGCTCTGGCCATGGGGCATGGTAATCTTGCGGATGTAGTTGACGGAGGAAATCGGGGTCATGCGCTGGAAATGATCCGCGAAGGCACTGATGTCAATGCAGTCCAGTCGGACGGCACTTCTGCCCTGCTCTATGCCATACACCAGAACGACCTTGAACTGGCCACTGCCCTTGTAACTGCCGGAGCAAGCCCAAATCACCAGAATGAATACGGCGCCAGCACCATGGGCGAAGCCGCAATGTTGGGCAACTCGGAAATCCTGAAATTGCTGCTGGAAAATGGCGCGAATGCCAACCTGCCTAATCTTGAAGGTGAAACACCTCTCATGGTCGTTGCCAGGGCCGGCAATCTGGAAGCTGCCGCCCTGCTAATCGAATACGGTGCTGACCTGAATGCTAGGGAGCATTGGGGCGGCCAGACCGCTGCCATGTGGGCCGCCGCTCAACAGCAGCCTGAGATGCTTGCGCTGCTGATAGAGAATGGCGCCAACATCGACCTGAAAAGCCATGCCAGAAACTGGCAGCGCACCATACTTAACGAACCGCGCCCTAAGGACATGAATAACGGCGGCTTTTCTCCGCTACACTATGCGGCGCGCGAAGGCTGCACAGAATGCATCAAGGTCCTGGCTGCAGGCAGCGCTGATTTAAATGCCACCGACCCTGACCGTGTATCACCACTTAACCTGGCACTCATCAACATGCATTTCGAATCAGCACTGGCCCTGATAGAGGCTGGTGCAGATATTAACCAGTGGGATATTTTTGGCCGCTCTCCGCTATATAACGCTATCGACATGAACACGATGCCGGTAGGTGGACGCCCCGATATCCCTTCTCTTGATATCACCACCGGCCACGACGTAGCGAAAATACTCCTGGAAAAAGGTGCCAATCCTAATATGCAGCTCAAACTGCGCCCGCCTTACCGCAACGCCGTGTTTGACCGTGGAGCTGACAACCCCTTATCCAATGGCGCTACACCTCTCATTCGAGCAGCGCGTTCTGCAGACAATGAATCAGTAAAACTTCTGCTGGAACATGGCGCACTGGTTGACCTGCCTAACTCTATGGGTCACACACCGCTGCTGGTTGTGTCAGGTATACAGTGGCCCGCCGATCCTACCCGCGGCCGTTTCAAGACAGAGGAAGAAAGTATCGAGACAATTAAACTTTTACTTGATGCCGGCGCCGACATTAATGCCCTCACCGGCGACCCTTCCATACGCCCGCAAATTACAAGCCCAGGTGATGACCGAAGCGTAGGCTTCGAAAGAGGTAACGGCAGAAGCCCAGTTTTTGCTGACGGCCAGACGGCACTGCATGCCGCTGCTAAAGTAGGCTGGAATAAGATTCTTAGATTTCTTATAGACCAGGGCGCTGCTCAGCAGGTTATGGATGCCTCAGGCCGAACACCCTTTGACCTCGCCATGGGACGATATACCGGGGGATTTCTGCAGCCTCCTCCCGAGCCCCTCTTTGAAACCGCTAGTCTGATTCAGGAAGCCTGCATGGCAGATGATAACTGCGTCATGGAAGCTCCTGTCGACTTTTTTAATCCGTCGGCGATACAGTAGCTGGCTTACTCAATTTTTACTACTAAAAACTCAAATTCACAAGATTTTTAGCGGGGAACCAAATTTCGCCTGTTTTAGTGAGACTCTTCATCCTGCACGCTGTTTGCTACGAATAGAATTGCCTTAAACCTGTCCATAATTTTCTGCTTAAGATTTGGCAAATTGTCACGAACATAAAACTCCTCAACCCAATTGTTCTTTAGTGCTTCAAATGAATGGGATACGGCAGTCAATGGTAGACGCGGCTAGTACAAGGGTTATCATTGCTGTGCTCCGCTGAAGGGAATAATTATGTCCGTAGTCAAATTAAATAAATTGGTGAAAAATTATCCCAGGCCGGATAACAAAAAGGATTCTTTCTATGCCGTCAACGGCGTTTCACTGACGATTGAGGCTGGCCAGATTTACGGCATACTTGGTCCAAACGGCGCTGGCAAGACAACCACTCTGGAGATGGTAGAAGGCATCACCGACATCGACGACGGCTCTGCCAGTGTGGATGGCATCGATGTTACTCGAAGCCCTTATGAGGTTAAGCAGATCATAGGGGTTCAGCTGCAGGCTAATGAATACTTCGACCACCTCTCCCTCGTTGAGCTCCTGACTCTATTCAGCAATCTTTACGGCCGCGATGATGACCCACATAAACTACTTGCCAAGGTAAACCTTAGGGAAAAAGCTCTCGCTAAACCGTCCAACCTCTCCGGCGGCCAGAAGCAGCGTTTTTCAATCGCCTGTGCCCTGGTGAACGATCCCAAGGTGCTATTTCTGGACGAACCAACCACCGGGCTCGACCCACAGGCTAAACGCAACCTGTGGGACCTGGTAAAAGAATTGAATTCCAGCGGCATGACCATCGTATTAACCACGCACAATATGGAAGAGGCAGAGTTTCTCTGTGACCGTCTAGCCATTATGGATCACGGAAAAATTATTGCAGAGGGAGAACCCCAAGAACTTATACTTGAGCATGCACCGGAGCCGCCTCAGGCGCCTCTACACGGCAACCTAGAAGATGTTTTTCTTACTTTGACCGGTCATGAACTCAGAGAATAAAAGGAACAGGGATTATGGGCCGTCTAAACAAAATTCTTAAATTTGCCAAGGTCATGCTGAAGATACATTCCCGTGATCGCCAGGCCATCTTCTTTTCCCTGTTTTTCCCGTTGATGTTCATGTTCATCATCAGTCTTGCCAGTGGCGGCGAACCCGATCCAATTGAGATGGGTATCATCAACAACGCTGAAAACAATCTGTCGACCAACTTCATTGCCTCCCTAGAAAATACACTATTGTTCAACATTACAGTGGGCGACGAGGAAAGCCTGCGGGAGCAATTAATTGCAGGTGAAAAAGTGGTTGTGCTGATATTGCCAAAAAATTTCCAGGATACAGGAAGTCCTGCCGAGCTCCAGGTCCTGATCGATGCCGCAGAGGTGCGCCAGGCCAGCATCGTTTTGCCCGTACTCGAACAGGCCCTGGTCGATGTTGAGCGCAACCTGCGTAATACCGAGCCGCTATTTTCTCTGAACATCGAGGACGTCCAGTCACGCACACAGCGTTATCTCGATTTCGTAGTACCAGGCCTGCTGGCATTCAGCATCATGAACATTGGCCTCGCCGGCAGCGGTTTCAATATTGTTGAATACCGCCGCAAAGGAATTCTCAAGCGCCTTTTTGTCACTCCAATCGAGCCCAGGGATTTTATTGGCGGGCTGGTCCTATCGAGGCTGACTATCTGCCTGATACAACTGACCGGTTTACTTCTAGCTGCTATTTTCCTATTTGATGTGATCTTTGTCGGCAGCATTCTAACTCTCTACCTATTTATCTTTTTTGGTAGCGTCATTTTCCTATCTATTGGCTTCTGCCTTGGCAGCCTTGCCAAAACCCAGCAGGCAATTATTGCGATTGGCAATCTGGTCACCTTTCCACAGATGATACTATCAGGCATATTCTTTCCCATTGACGCTCTACCGGCACTGGCCCAACCTGTCGCCAAACTCCTGCCCTTAAGTTTTGTGTCAGGCGGGCTCAGAGAGGTCGCCATAAACGGCGCCGATATCCTTGAGCTCATCCCGGATGTTATCGGTATCGCTCTCTGGACTGTAGTCGCGCTGGTATTGGCGATCAGGCTTTTTGTCTGGAAGGAAGTGGCCGCCTGACCACGCCAAGCTCCGTGATTGCTAATCTATCTGGAGACCAATGTGCCAAATGGCAGAACCATGTAGATCACAAGGGAATTTTCCAACTCAAGTAGGCAAGCATTGACGCCCTGCCTTTACCGGGCAGGGGCTCGTTCACATGGCTAATCTTCATAGATCAGGTTAACCAGTAAAATCCGTGTGCCGGAGCATATATAGGTCGATACCTCCCTGATATCAGCTCCAGTGAGCTCACATCTACTTCAGATTTCAACGCGCTCAACGATGGGAAAGACAACAACCTGACCAATCTGGATGCGGCCTGCATCGACTTCCGGGTTGTACTGGCGAAAAAGCCACATAGGTACCGACCGCTCCCTGGCCAGATTCACCAGAAAGTCCCCCCGACGAATACTGTGCTGCTCAGTTTCTATAATCCGCCAGTTTTGGAAATAGGATGCCTGCAGGTCACGATGAAATTGCCGACGCTGCTGCTCAAAGGTTTTAATATCAATTTTGCTGAAATCCATCTTCAGCCGCTCACCAATTATCACGGGTTGACGGTAAACCATATCGTTGAGCCGGCGAATATCCCAGGCCCTTATACCAAGCCAATCGGCGTAATGCCCTAGAGTCTCAGCAGCTTGTATTTCAATGGTGTTATCGGCAAGCACAGTATAGTCAGAGGGATCAGATTCCAGGTCGACTAGCAGCTGCTGGGCATCTTCCTGACTGTCAGGCTCAACGGCTGCAGCACTTGAATCAACGACCACTGCTCTGTTTACAAAAAGTGACGAAGTATCTCCAAGCTCCAGTTCCTCATCTTCATTAATAATAAGTACTGGCTGTTCTATGGAAACTTCGAAATCGCCAGACACATTTTCCGCTGAAGCGACTAGCGTATCCTCTGAGGATTCCCGTAACTGCAGAACTTGGCCTGGATAGATTGTGCCACTGTCACTGAGACCGTTAAGCGAAAGCACCGTTTCTATCGGAACACTAAAACGCTTAGCAATAAAAGATACAGTATCGCCTCGTCTTACCTCGTAGCGACCGGTTGCAGGTATTGGCTGTGGTCCCTGATCGCTGACCACAAGTGTCGGCACGGACCCATCCGGCTGTGGCAGCAGCAGTGTCTGGCCAACACGGATCCGGTTTCTGTCACGCAGCTGGTTAATGGCAACAAGCTCGGACACAGACGTGTCGTATCTTTCCGCAATCACCGACAGACTGTCGCCACGCCTAACGGTGTAGCTCATATCAGGAATCTGCTCACCGAAGAGCATTGAGGCCGGAATCGCATTAATTCCGTCAAGCAGGCTGTCATTGAAAACGTAGCGATCAAGCTTTAATTCATATCCCTTAGGTATACGCTTGGTACCTGACCATACTGAGGGTTGCAGTGCAGGATTGTCGCGCTGAAGCGAATTAACACTGACTCCGAGGGTTTCCGCGAGAATCTCAGCATCAATGAAAGCATCCAATTCAACTGTTTGAAAATCCGGCTCCCTGTCTTTCAGAATTAGACCAAAATATTCCTGCGCATTCTGATCTACATGAAGTGCTGCCAGGAATTGGGGGTAAAAATTGCGGGAAGCGAATCCAAACCGGGGCCCTTTGTAATCGGCAATAATTCTGCCGATATCGGTCGAACCAACATCCCTAATGGCGCGAGCAATACCATTAGCGCCATGGTTATAGGCGGTTAATGCTAACGGCCAGCTACCAAGCGCATTGTAATTGTATTCCAGTAATTCCATGGCGCCATTAGAAGCCGCATAGGGATCCAAGCGCTGATCCACGACATAGTCTACCCGCATGAAGCGCTGTGCCGTTGAGCGAACAAATTGCCACATTCCCGTGGCAGCAGCACTTGAGTAGGCGCCGGGGTGATAGGAAGACTCCACGTGAGGAAGAATGGCCAGCTCTATTGGCATGTCTTTTGACCGAATCACGCTTTCGATATGGTTGCGGTAAGCCCCCGAGCGCTTGATACCCGCAATAAATCGATCGGACTGACCAAGCTGCCAGCGAATATTATTCGCGGCTGTTGCCAGCCTGTCGTTTGGCGTGTCGTCTCCCCACAGATCCAGGAGACGCTGCTGTGATGGTGTCAGGCCTGATCTTTTGCCTGAAGCCAGCACGTGTAACTCTTCGCGTATCTTGTCTCTGGTGGAATTTATAAGCTCGCGGTCGCGATCAAGTTTCTGGTAGACAATGGAAAGGTCCTCGGGATCATGCAGGAACCCACTCTGGGTATCCACCTCGGTATACACTTTGGTCCAGAAATTGATGGCAGGACGAATATTGTCCGGAACAGGAAAATCGGCGCTGGCCGCGGTCAAACAAAGCGGAGAAAAAAGCAATAAAAACCATATGATGGGCTTAAAACCCAATTTTATTGCTGCATTCATGAAAGAAGTTATTTGGACCGACTTCACGCGCTTAGGTTAATGGACAAGGTTTTGATATACAAGGAAATTTAAATGGCAAAAATATGACAATTTCAGCGGTCATTAAGCCTCGAATCATCCAAAAAAACGTTATTAGCGGTGCATGGCCAAGACAAAAAGAAAATGCAAACGTAATTACTCCATTCAATGCGTCATGGCGTAGATGACATAATTAAGACCAAACCGGTACGCCAGCGCGGTCATTGGTTCCGGGTAGCAGGGGTCGTCGGCGTGCTCCCAGGCATCTCCCATGTCCATGTTGAAATTGATCGCCACGATCAGCCTGCCCTCATCATCATAGATACCTGACCATTTTTGCGGTCCTTCCAGGCCAGCCTCGCTGGCGCCGCAATAATAAAGGTGTCTTTCCCCCGGTATCTGGGTGAGTTGGTCAAGGTCGTAAAGGGCATGGAAAATGCCGTCATCAGGGGTCAGGTCCACAATCGGGTACCCCGGCAATACTTTTTGCAACGCGGCAACGACGACAGACCACTGGTAGGTGCCATGAAAATCATCGATGACCAGAAACCCGCCACGCATGAGGTATTCCCTGAGGCGACTGGCTTCCTCTACTGTAGGCGACCAGACTCCCTGCCCTACCTGCTGAGCAAACAGCCAAGGATAGTCATACAGATCATCATCCGTAATTTGGACGTGCTGGCTGTCTTCAGCGACATTGATATTAGACAATCGACGCACTCCGCGCGTGAAATGATACTCCGCCGAGGGATAATCAATTGCCCACCAGCCACGCCTGAACCCCCAGCGCCCGCGCCCTCCGGCTCCCCCATCCGAGTAAACCATGCGTGCCATGTGAAATTCGGCCTCAGGATTTCTCGGCTCTTCCGGCTGTGCAGTTACCGCGGCAGATACGGCGAGAAAGAAAAGAAAAATAAATTTCACGAATATGGGAATAATAAATTGTGAGCAAAGGTTAACTATAAAGCCAAACGCGATGGGGAGTAACTAAAAATCTTCTAACCTGAAAACATCATAGGCCGGTTCCTCGTAGGGATGACTGGCTTTCAGTGCCGCAATGATTTCCTTGATAAGGGCATCCTCGCATACCAGTTCAACCTTGTATTCATCGACCTGTTCTACAGCCCCTTGATTACCGATATGGGGATTGCTGCCTTCCAGGGCACGAAACTGTCCTGTCCCGAGCGTATGCCAGCAACAGCTGTCATAGTCGCCGATTTTACCGGCTCCCGCTTCAAAAAGTGCGGCTTTCACAATTTCCAGATGGCTGCCAGGAACGAAAAAATTCAATTTATACATAGGGTTAGCTTAACAAATAATCCTTGGCAAAAAAAAGCGAGATAAAAAGTTGCTCATAACTGTATATGTGTATTAATGAACCAATACACTAGCCAAGAGAGTTTTGACTAGTTCAGCATTGACGCACAATCCGGCATACCTATTTACAAGTA
Organism: Gammaproteobacteria bacterium; assembly: GCA_009922595.1. Lineage (GTDB taxonomy): Bacteria > Pseudomonadota > Gammaproteobacteria > Pseudomonadales > Pseudohongiellaceae > Eutrophocola. Next base: position 29,771 of record RFVC01000003.1, read on the forward strand.
GCTTAAAGCCTTTAAGCCCACGTACGCTATAGCAATCAAATCCGCTGCTTTATCCGTATACTCGAAGTAGATTCTTAAAATTACTCTCGCGGATACAACAGGCCTTTGAAACTCCAGCTTATTCTTGGCAGCCAGCTATTTCCTGTCCACTTTTACCAGGACGCTGAACATATTTTCATGTGCGAGGATCTTGGCCTCTGTACACACTTCCGTTACCACAAGCACAAGCTCATTTTTTTTCTGGCGGCAATGAGAAATTATCGTGACACCCTTTCATCAAATCCTGGCAAAACAGTTCACTACTTCGAGCTGGATCCTGATGTTAGTTTTTTCAGACGGCTCAGACTAACCATAGATGAAAAAAGCGTATCAGCATTGCAGTGCTTTGAGATAGAAGATAAGTTTTTCGAAAAGGCCCTTGAAGAATTCTGTCAGGACCTTGGCATTAAATTATCCATAGCCCCCTCTCCGATGTTCCTGGTAACAAGAGATGCTTTCCGTGAGTACAAGCAGCGGGTAAAGAAACCTTTCATGAAAAGCTTCTATGAAGGTATTCGACAAGACCATGGCATCCTGATGACAAAGGAAAATACACCAATCGGCGGCAAATACAGCTTTGATGCGGAGAACCGAAAAAAAATCCCGAAGAAGTTCAATGTCATTCAAACGCCGCTAAAAAGCAAAGATGACCAGAACACAAGGAATGTTATAGCGCTTGTTGACAGGTATTTTCCAGACCATCCTGGATCAAGCAATAATTTCTGGCTGGAAGTAGACAGGAAAGGCGCACTTGATGCGCTGAATTACTTCTTTGCCAACAAGTTTGAAAACTTCGGAGTTTATGAGGACGCCATTGATGACCGGGACCCCTTCCTCTACCACTCGGTATTGAGCCCATACCTGAATATCGGTTTTATTACACCCGAAGAAATCATTGAAAAGGCACTCGAGGCTGAGGCCCCTTTAAATTCAAAGGAAGGTTTTATTCGCCAAGTCATTGGTTGGCGCGAATTCATCAGGGGCATTTACCAGGAATATTCTGAAATCCAGAGCGAGGCCAATTTTTTCTCACACCAGAACAAGCTAGGGGAAGCCTGGTATACGGGTGAGACTGGTATTCCACCGCTTGATGATGCCATAAGGAAAGCCCTGTCCTATGGTTATTGTCATCACATAGAAAGGCTGATGATCATTTCCAATATCATGCTGCTCTGTGAGATCGCCCCAAAGGAAGTCCATGGCTGGTTCATGGAAATGTTTGTTGATTCTAGCGACTGGGTCATGGGGCCCAATGTCTATGGTATGTCGCAGTTCAGTGATGGCGGTATATTTGCCACGAAACCTTACATAGCCGGTTCTAATTACATCCGCAAGATGAGTCACTATAAGAAAGACAGCTGGGACGATATTCTAGACGGCCTATACTGGCGCTTCATTGAAAAACACCGCGACTTTTTCGGCAAAAACTACCGCATGAGCATGATGGTTAAATTGCTGGACAAACTAGATCGGAAAAGAAAAGCGCGGATTTTTCAAAAGGCCGAGACTTTCATTAGCAGGACTACTCGACAGTAGGACTTGCCGCGCTCAACTGAAGCTCTATTGCTGCTAGTCTTAACGCCAGCAGCAAATAAGTAATCAGTTCAGCCAGAGGCGCGCATTTCGGAACATGCGCATGGTCGGGCCGTCTTCCCCCCACTCATCACTCTGCCAGGCGTTAGCGACTGCACGGAAGACCCTTTCTGGGTGCGGCATCATAATGGTGAAACGCCCATCTTGACTGCAAATGCCCGTGATGCCTTCTGGAGAGCCATTCGGGTTGGCCGGGTATCTTGAAGCTATATTTTCGAAGTTATCGATAAACTGCAGGGCCACGGTACCGCTAGCAAGTGCAGCCGCTTCAGCTTTTCTGGACGCAAACTCGGCCCTGCCCTCACCATGGGCACAGGCAATAGGAAAGACAGAAGCGGTCATATCCCTGAAGAATACTGAATTGGAATCGGCCACTTTTACCAGCACTGTTCTGCCTTCAAACTGCTCTGAGCGGTTGCGCACAAACCGCGGCCAGTGATCGGTTCCGGGAATCAGTTCATGCAGGTTGGACATCATCTGACAGCCATTGCAAACACCTAGCGCCAGCGTCTCGCCACGACAGAAAAATTGTTCGAATTCTTTTCTTGCCCTTTCGTTGAATAAAATTGACTTGGCCCAGCCTTCGCCGGCACCAAGTACATCCCCGTAAGAAAATCCGCCACAGGCTGCCAGGGCATTGAAGTTATCCAGTGAGACATTGCCGCTGATGATGTCACTCATGTGAACGTCAATACTGTCAAAACCGGCCCGATCAAAAGCCGCGGCCATTTCCATTTGAGAGTTAACACCCTGCTCTCTGAGAATGGCGATACGCGGACGTTCGCCAAGGGCAATAAAAGGATGACTGATGTCTTCATCAGAAGCATAGGTCAGCTTGGACTGTAAGCCAGGATTATCGGCTTCGAGAATACTGTCGAATTCTTCATCAGCACATTCGGAGTTATCACGGATACGCTGGATCTGGTAACTGGTTTCTGACCAGAGCCGCTGAAAATGTGTGCGCGTATTCTCCAGCACCACGTTGCCGGCAAGTGTAAAACGCACCGTATCTTCAGGTACCGGCCTGCCAATGCCGCAACAGATATCGAGTAAACCGGCTTCATCCGCAATTTCTTTTACCCTGCTGATATTGTCTTCACTGACCTGGATGACTGCACCGAGTTCCTCATTGAACAGGGTGTCGAGTGCATGGCCCTGGCTGCTGGCATCATCCAGATGAATATCCAGGCCGCAGTGACCCGCGAATGCCATCTCGACCAGGGTGGTAAAGACACCGCCATCGGAGCGGTCGTGGTAGGCCAACAGCAGATCTTCCTCTAAGCAGTCCTGAATAAAACCGAAGAAGGCCTTCAGATCAGAGGAACTGTGTACATCAGGGACTTCACTGCCCAGCGCCTTGTAGACCTGCGCCAGTGCCGACCCACCCAGACGGTTGGAGCCAAGACCAAGATCAAGCAGTATAAGGCGGGAGTCGCCTTCATCAAGACGCAGCTCTGGTGTCGCTGTTTTGCGAATATCACTGACCGGTGCAAACGCGGAAATAATCAAGGACAAGGGTGCGGTTACGCTTTTTTCCTTCCCCTGATCCTCCCAGACTGTGCGCATGGACATGGAGTCCTTGCCAACGGGTATGGTGATGCCAAGTTCAGGACAGAATTCCATACCAACGGCTTTTACCGTTTCATACAGATTGGCATCCTCGCCGGGATAACCCGCCGGCGCCATCCAGTTCGCGGAAAGGCGGATGTCACTGATTTTATGGATGCGGGTACTAGCTATATTGGTGATGGACTCGGCTACGGCCATCCGCCCCGAGGCCGGCGCGTTAATCAGAGCGCTTGGCGTGCGCTCACCCATCGCCATGGCTTCGCCGTGGTAACTGTCGTAAGTGAGCGCCGTAACAGCGGCATCGGCTACCGGCACCTGCCAAGGCCCAACCATTTGTTCTCGCGCCACCAGGCCAGTGATACAGCGGTCGCCTATCGTAATCAGAAAGCTCTTGCTTGCTACTGTCGGTAGCTGCAACACACGCTCTGCTGCATCGTTGGCATCAATGCCGCCTAGATCAAAATCTGTGAATGCCTGTTTTACTGAAGCCACATCACGATGCATTCTTGGTGGTTTACCAAAAAGCACTGACATGGGCAGATCAATGGGGGCGTTTTCAAAGTGTGAATCTTTCAGCTCCAGGTGCAAAGCTTCTGTCGCTTCGCCGACCACGGCAAATGGGCAACGCTCTCTTTGACAGATGGCGGCAAAATCCCCAAGACGGCTTTCCGGAATTGCTATCACGTATCTTTCTTGGGCCTCGTTGCACCAGATTTCCATAGGAGACATGCCGTGTTCTGCGTTGGGAATATCACGCAGCCTGAATTTGCCGCCCCGCTCGCCGTCCTTCACCAGTTCCGGAAGGGCATTCGAAAGCCCGCCGGCACCAACATCGTGAATAAAACTAATCGGGTTGTTCTCGCTGAGACCCCAGCACTGGTCAATAACTTCCTGGCAGCGGCGTTCCATCTCGGCGTTGTCACGCTGCACAGAGGCAAAGTCAAGATCCTCATTGCTGGCGCCGGAAGCCATTGATGACGCAGCCCCGCCGCCAAGACCAATGAGCATAGCCGGGCCACCGAGCACCACCAGTTTCGCCCCGACAGGAATATCCTGCTTCTGCACGTGTCCTGCACGGATGTTGCCGACCCCCCCGGCAATCATTATCGGCTTGTGATAGCCACGCACACCGTCCGGCGCCTCTTCCTCGAAGGTGCGGAAATAGCCGCAGAGATTTGGCCTACCGTATTCGTTGTTGAAGGCAGCACCCCCAATAGGCCCCTCGATCATGATGTCCAGTGCTGAGACGATATGGCCGGGTTTGCCGTAATCGGTTTCCCATGGCTGTAGAAAGCCGGGAATTTTCAAGTTGGAAACACTGAAACCAGTCAGACCAGCCTTAGGCTTACCGCCAGTACCAGTTGCCCCTTCATCGCGGATTTCTCCGCCGGAACCGGTAGATGCCCCCGGGTATGGGGCTATAGCGGTAGGATGGTTGTGGGTTTCGACCTTACAGAGAATGTGAACATCCTCCTCATGATAGGTGAACTGGCGAGTCTGAGGATCGGGGAAAAAACGCCCGGCCTTGAAGCCTTCAAACACGGCCGCATTGTCCTTGTAGGCAGAAAGAATGCCCTTGCTGTTGTTTTCATGCGTATTACGGATCATCGCGAATAGGGAGTGATCCTGGTCCTGTCCATCAATGGTCCAAGATGCATTAAAGATCTTGTGTCGACAGTGTTCAGAGTTTGCCTGGGCAAACATCATCAGCTCAATATCATTAGGGTTTCTGCCCAGGCCTGAAAAACTTTTAACGAGGTAATCAATTTCATCATCGGCCAGTGCCAAGCCCATTCGGCTGTTCGCTTCCTCAAGGGCGAGTCTTCCGCCGCCAAGAATGTCCACGTTATTCATGGCAGAGGGGTTGGACTGTTCGAACAACACAGAGGCTTCATCGGTTGAGGCCATCACGGCCTGAGTCATGCGATCGTGCAGCAACGCCTTGAGCCCATTACGGTCGTAATCAGCATCAGCTTCCACCAGGTAGGCAGTGCCACGTTCTACCCTTTTTAATTTGCTGAGTCCACAGTTCCAGGCGATATCAGTGGCCTTGCTGGACCAGGGTGAAATAGTCCCAGTCCTTGGTGTTACAAGGTAAAAGTCACCGGCTGCAGGATCAAGGGCATCATGCTGGCGAGGACCGTAGGTCAGAAGCCTTTCTAGAATTGCCATTTCCTGCGCAGAGAAATCTTCCGACACGTCGACAAAATGATAAAAATAGGTATGAACAGCCTTGATGGCAGGATGGGCAGTCTGGATTGTCTGGAGCAGTTTCTGGCTGGAAAAAGCAGAGAGAGCTGGAGCTCCACGTAGGGTTAGCATCGCTTGCTGAAAATCCTGGGCGACCGAGTTAAAACAAGTTTTATATTCTACTGGAAATGGTCACCTACATGAATAAGCAGAGGCGCCTTTTACGCTGAAGCTGGGTGATTTTTGAACGTTAAAAGCAGGATAAGCACCAGTTTGGGCTTTCTATTCTTTAGCGCACCAAAAGCGTGCTCCAAGTTAGATCATCGTCAGGGCCTTTACAAGAGAATTTTTCCCAAAAAGCAGAAATATTTAATATTTTCAGTTAGTTAAATAAAATTTGCCAAGTTGGCACACTCTCTGCATGTAGATGAGTAACGGACAATATTACTTCTCCCCTTTTGTGATAGCGACCGTTATTTCCCCTTGAGACCCCCCAAGTCTCTATTACTTTGTATAGGCCCCTGCCCCCAGGGGCCTTTTTTTTTACTGTCTTTTTAGGATGCTTTACCACCTTTGACAGCCTTTGACACCTGTTCGTTCTGTCTAGAGGATGCCGACATCACCGCCGAACTGCCTTTCGATCTCACCCTGGATAAAGCCACCCAGTTCCCGATAGAAACCTCTCAATGGTGATGAATCACGCCAGACCAGGGCATGCATGCGCTCGATCTTCTCACCGGTGATGCTGTGGACACTTAGCTCATCCCTGTCCAGAATTTCTGACCTGATATAAAGAGAAGGTAGGAAAGCCACCCCCATCTCCATATAGACCATTTGCCTGATGGAATCGAGACTGGTGCCTTCGTAGTCACGTAAGAGCTCCGCCTTGAACTGTTTACACAGATCTTCCACCTGCCGGAACAGCAGGTGATGCTCTTCGAGGGTCAGAATTTCGACTCCCTCCAGCTGATCGCCATCGACCGACTGCTGAGTTGCCAGCGGATGGCTCTTGTTCATGACTAGGTACAGTGGCTCCCTGAAAAGCGGCATGATGGTGATGCCCTGTTCTTTCAAGGGCAGTGTCGTCAGGATCAGATCATAACGACCGCTATACAGACCCTCTGCAAGGTTGTCAGGCACCTCTTCTCGAACGAAGAATTTGACGGAAGTAAATTCTTTGTGCACTTCCGGCAGTATCCAGGGCAATGCGTAGGGACCGATCGTCGGGCTGGCACCCAACCTAAAGGTACCGGATGGGCCTTTTGTAGCAAAGTTCGCTGCATCGACGATGGCCTCTGCGGCATTTACGGCTTGCTGGGCCTGTTTAATCAGATCCCGACCGAATGGTGTCAAAGTGACCCCACCCCTACTACGCTCAAATAGCTCAACGCCCAGACCGTCCTCTAGCTTTTGCATTTGGGCACTCAGGGAGGGCTGGCTGATCTTGAGCTCTCTGGCCGCCTGACGCAGGCTCTCATGACGCGCTGTGGTTAGGTAATAGCGTAATTGTTTCAGCGAAATACAAAGATCTTTCATGTTGTTAGTAATTTAGCAGAAGGAACAGTAAAGTGAAAGTTAATTCCTATCGCTTATAATATTTATTACGACAATTTATTTCACTATATTGCCGGCCCTGAGCCTTAGTTCAGCGCTTATTAAAGACAAAAAAATGTCAAACTAAGTGCGCCATTCTTTTTACTTATCATGTAATTAGCGCAACACAAAATTGAGGAAACAAGAGTTATGGATAAAGTAATCAAGGGTATCGCCAAGTTCAAGGAAAAAGGCTTCGAAGAACGTCGTGAACTCTTCAAGACTCTAGCCACCGGACAGTCTCCGGAGGTGCTTTTCATCACCTGTTCTGACTCCAGAATCGATCCGAACTTGATCACTCATACAGAACCCGGAGATCTCTTCATCATCCGTAATGCCGGTAACATCGTCCCTCCACACGTGAAAGAAGCCGGAGGTAATACGGCCACCATCGAATATGGTGTACAGGTGCTGGGTGTCGAGGACATCATCATTTGTGGACACACAGACTGCGGAGCGATGAAAGGTGCCATGAATCCCGATTCCGTCAAGACGCTGCCCCACGTTTCTGAATGGCTGCAACACAGCGCTGCTGCATCCGCCAGGTGCGAGGCCCGTCATGGTCAACTAGGCACAGAGCATACCCTAGAGATGATTCAGGAAAATGTTCTCCTGCAGATGAGCCATCTCCAGACCCATCCCAGCGTAGCAGCCAAGCTTGCAGTCAACGAGATTGCTGTTCATGGCTGGGTTTACGACATCGAGAACGGTGAAGTCACTGCTTATGATGATGCTCAGGGGAAATTCATCCCTGTCGAAGAGAAATATTTGAAGAGTGCGTGAAAAAGAAGCATTAAGAGACGTAGATGAGCCCCCAATTAACGCTACCTGCGCGGCAAATGAAACAAATGAAAATGGAGTCAGAAGGCAATGATAAAACTAGATACGAGTAACCTGCGCGGCGATATATATGGTGGTATCACTGCAGGGGTGGTCGCCCTGCCCCTTGCACTTGCCATGGGTGTGGCGTCTGGCCTGGGTCCCATCGCGGGTATGTACGGCGCAATTTTCGTGGGCTTTTTTGCAGCCCTCTTTGGGGGAACTGAATCCCAGATATCAGGCCCAACCGGCCCAATGACTGTTGTAGCTGCCGGTCTTGCTGCCAGCATAGCCGCCCATCCCGACCTAATGGGAAATACCAGCCTTATTTTTACTGCCATCATGCTTGCCGGCCTGTTTCAGATTGTTTTGGGCGTGTTCAAGTTAGGTGAATTAATTCGTCTTGTCCCCTATCCAGTAATTAGCGGATTCATGAGCGGCATCGGTGGAATCATTATTATCCTTCAGATAAGCCCAATGCTGGGTCATGATGCGCCTGCCGGAACTCTTGATGCCCTATTCTACACACCAACGGCTGTACAAAGTGCTAACCCAATTGCGCTTCTGATAGGAATTCTCTCACTCGTCATCGCACTTAAATGGCCTGCCGCATTGGGTAAATATGTTCCAGGAGCTTTAGCCGCCCTGATAATCGGTACCTTATTGAGCCTTATCGTTGGCGGCGCGCCTATCTTGGGCGACATCCCATCGGGATTACCAACCTTCCGCATGCCAACTATTGACTCTATTTCCTTTTTTATAGTAGCGGAAGCTGCCTTCGTGCTAGCACTTTTGGGCTCAATCGACAGCCTCCTTACCTCTCTTGTAGCTGACAACATGACCAGGACTCGTCACAACTCAAACAAAGAACTTGTGGGCCAAGGGATAGGAAATCTCTTTGCTGGTATGTTTGGTGGAGCACCGGGCGCCGGCGCAACCATGCGCACGGTCGTAAACATACGCACTGGGGGTAAAACACGAATCTCCGGAATGCTGCATGCACTTTTACTGCTAGCTATCGTTCTAGGCCTTGGCCCTTATGCAAGCTACATCCCTAACTCAGTGTTAGCGGGCATTCTGGTCAAGGTAGGCCTTGATATCATTGACTGGAGTTATATAAAGAATGCCCATCGCGGCCCGCGCTGGGATCTTGCTCTGATGGCAATTGTAGTCATACTAACAATTTTTGTTGATCTAATTACCGCGGTCGGCGTTGGAGTGGTCTTGGCATCTCTCGCATTTGTGAAACAAGTTGCCAACGACCAAATGGAAATTCTGCGCGATGTTCACTCTGTTAGGCACAGCGCCAGCAGCCGTGAAATTGAAATTCTTGATATTTTAGGTGACAAGGTGCAGGTATTCGATTTCGGCGGACCACTGAGTTTTGGAGCGGCGGCTGACCTTGGTCACCATGCCCGTTCGCAGCTTGAAGGCGGCGCACATGCCATCATCATGGATTTCGAGCGAGTGCCAAGGCTGGACGTCTCGGCAGCTCTGGCAGTGGAAACAGTTGCCCGTGATGCTAAGCAGTCAGGTCGCAATATTTTCCTTTGCACGATGAATGAGGATGTCGAAGGGACATTGAGCGCACTAGAAGCTGACAAGCACCTAGATAAGACAGACCACTTCAAGACTCGCGAGGAAGCCCTTGAAGCGGCCTTGAGAGCGCTTGGCAATCCAAAAATGGATGTCGTACAGCCAGCCTAATAAAGAAATTTCAGGCAAAAAAAAACCGGTACTTTTTAATACCGGTTTTTTTTGCTCGAAATTACTAGAGGTAAAACTTACAGTTCGAAGTCAATTCCATAAGATACTACAAATTTAACTTCGTCATTGTCCCGAGCAGGCATGTTAGCATAATCTTCAAAGCCATCACCGTCACCGTCTGAATCCAGATCAGTGAAGGTTACCATAGCAGTGAAACCATCTTTAGCAATGCTGACGTTGAAGTCCATGTAGTCTTCGGTCACACCATTAAATGAATAGGCGAAGTCACCTTCGTGAAAACCAGCGTGTAAACCAAGTTCTGCACCGCTTTCCAGAGGGATAGTATAATCCACAGAGAAGTAAGACGCCTCTGCGAAACCGAAGTCCTCACCCGGGCCTTCATCAGGCTCAGCGTTGGTCAGCAAGTAAAGGGTAAGGCCTAAATTACCAAGTCCAATGGATCCGTAGATTTCACCAAAGTCGTAACCTGCGTTCGAGTCATAGTTATAATATAGATACCCAACGTCATAACTGAAACCTTCAGCCTCACCAGAGAAACCAAAGTAGATGTCATGCTCATAAGAATAAGCATCGTCTGAATCATAAGAGACATTTGACGCCCAGGTACCGATGTAGAAACCAGACTCATCTGCGTAATCAATACCACCCTGAACGGCTGATTCGTTGATTGATTGGGTTAGACCTCGCCAAATGTAGTTGTTTGTAACGCTTACGTTACCAGACAGTTCCGCATAAGTAGGTACAGAAACTGTGGCTGCAGCCATGGTTAGAGCTGATACAGCCAGAGGTTTTTTAAAAGTCGTTATCAGCGAATCTTTCATATTTAATTCTCCTAGTGTGTCTCTCGTGAGACTATTCAATTGATTAAGCCAGGAAAGCTGTTATTTCCTTGCCATCTATTAGCAAGGACCTTGCCAATAAATCTATCTGATTGATTTTTATAGGAAATATTAATATGTGTTGAAAAGTTTATAGGTTGTGACACTGCGGGGATAGCCTTTATCGCTACCTTATAGTGCGGTGTTCAGGCAATGCGCACCTATTTGGTGCGCCATTTTTGTGCAAATGCTAGGGCTCAGCCAGAACGACGGGCATTGAAAAAATCGGACATAAGCCGTCCACATTCCTCGCTTAGAATGCCCTCTGTAAATTTTAGATGATGGTTATAAAAGGCCTGTTTATCGAGCTGTAGCTTACTGACCAGCGCCCCTGCTCTAGGTTCGCGTGCCCCAAAAACCACATGATCTATCCGAGCATGAATCATAGCTCCGACACACATGGTGCAGGGCTCAATGGTCACATATAAAGTAGTTCCAGGAAGCCTGTAGTTGCCCTCTTTAAGTGCAGCATCACGAATGGCTACGATCTCGGCATGGGCGGTTGGATCTTTGGATGTAATCGGTCGATTGGATCCTCGCCCGATAATTTCGTCATCCCTAACAATGATCGCGCCTACCGGCACTTCGCCATAACTCGCGGCTTCAGAGGCCAGGGCCAATGCCTTTTTCATCCAAACTTCATAAAAGAAAGCCATGAAACTTAATGTTATATCCGGTGATATAGTTACAAGTTTTTGTTTGACACATAAAATAGCCAACAATCGGTGATAAGTACTAAAGGTTGTCCTGCAAATTTTTTGAGAAAAATTCTACCCAAATCACCTCTTTCTGCAGATTTTTTCTTGCCAAAAAAACTAGAGCATTTCTATGATAATTTAACCAATATCGGTGCCTAGTTTTAAACTAACTGGCAAAATAGTATTTCTAAAATTCTTCTTAACTTAAAGATGTAGAAGCATTTTTCTACTCGGAACAGGCCAAGCCAATTCTCAGGCCGGACTCCATGAACTCGAAATGATCAAGCACCAATTGAGTTGATTCGGTTGCAGCCCTAAGCACGGGGCCCGCCTGGGCGATAACATTTGCGCCCAGCTTGATGGCTTTCGCCGCGTCAAGGCCGTGACGAATTCCGCCAGAGGCGATCACTGGAATGTCGGGCAAATCTGCACGAATATCTCTAACGGCGTCAGGCGTGGCAATGCCCCAGTCCTTGAATATCTCAGCTAGGGCTTGAAGCCTTGGGTCATTGTTGCGCTCTGCTTCAACTTTAATGAAATTTGTTCCTCCCTTTCCTGCGACATCAATTGCCTTAACACCAGCATTGACCAGCCTGCTTGCAGTCCCTACTGAGATGCCCATGCCAACCTCCTTCGCAATCACGGGCACATCAAGATAAGCGCACACGTTTTCAATGGCATCCAGGAGGCCGTGCCAGTTTGTATCGCCGTCTTTCTGAATAAATTCCTGAAGACAGTTCAAGTGAATAATAAGTGCGTCGGCCGCAATCATCTCTACCGCTTTTTGGACATCCGACTGAGAAAAATCATCACGTAGTTGAGCTGCGCCCAGATTTGCGTAAAGGGGTATATCTGGTGCCCATTTTCGTAAGTTGTTAGTCAAGCCATTATCACCTTCACTCAGCAGGGCTATGCGCTGTGAACCCACGCCCATTGCTATACCCAGTTCCTGCGCAGCCTCTGCTAAATGGGCGTTTATTTTCTCCGCCTTAAATGGGCCTCCAGTCATCGAGCTTATAATAAAGGGAAGTTTTAACTGCCTGCCAAGAAATTCAGTTGACAGGTCAAAATTTCGTAAGTCTTCCTCAGGCAAGGCATTGTGGGTCAAGATTACTTGATCCCAAGGACTTTTCTCCTCTGCAGCATCTAAACGCTGCTTTAGAACCAGCTCAATATGGTCTGTTTTACGCTTGAGAATCTCTGTCATTGTACTGTCCTTTCTTGCTGCTGATTTAACAGGCCTATCAGGAGCATATGAGGCACTGTCAGTGCGAGCAGACCGACAAATATGACCTGTATGAATCGGGAGCTGACATCAATATCTGGCAAGCTTATAAATAATATTATGCCGAACACAAAACTGAGTACGGTAAAAGGAACTGCGTAGACTAAAGTTTTTGTTATGCCAAGCTTTTTAAGAGATCGGCCAAGGTGGATTGGACTGTGTAAAACGCAAAAGTAAACAGTAAAGTGTGCTATAGGCGGCAAGGCAAATGCGCTAAAGAACAAAACCGCCAATTCTAAGAGCACTACTATGTTTGGTCTTTGAGCCCGAAGACAGAGGGCGCATACGGCTAATGTACTAACCACTGATACAAGCCTCATAGAATCCACTATGATCTGACCAGTCGCCGGTGTTAGAACTGCAAATATTGCAAGAAGCTCCTCGGGATAGAATAAGGCCGGTAGCGTAATCACCGAGGAGCTAATGGCTAAGCAAGCCAATCTGTCAAAATAGTCAAGCCAGTCTTCAGAAAAGTGCCATGCGGAAAAAATAAGCATAGGTACGAAAAATAATTCGGGGACAATTAGCCATACAGCGACGACCATGACCGAAAGCGCTAAATATCCTAGAGAAAATATTAGCAGGCCGAATGCTCCTTCCCACCAACCAGCTTGCCTAGCGATTGCTGGGTCAATCGCACCGTGAGGTAGGCCGGTTAAAGCAAGAAGAAAGCCGAGTATGATGAGATGTGCCTCAAAATTTTCTCTTAACCAGAAATTATAAGTCGCTATCGCGATCACACAGATTACACAAAAGGAGAGTCGTGCGGGGAGTTTAGCAGTGGTGCTTCGTGTCATGCATGGCTCCAATTTATCGCTCTTATCTCGTGATATATTTGTGCAAGTGCAGAGTGAAAAAGAGCCAGCTTTGGCAGGGCCAGCACAATAGCAAGTAAATCTCTCATGGTTGGTTGATCAGTAAGGAATCGCAACAAACTCTCTGGTGAAACTTTGCGCGCCAAAGAAAGAAACAACTGCGGAGCAATGGCTGGATTGTTAGCAATAGTTCTGAGAAAAACCTTGTCCATCCACATCAACAGGGGGTTGTCAGGCAAAAACCCATGTGCATTTCTGCCTTCAAGAATTCTCTCGGCGCAGCGATCTGCCCAATGCTGAATTCGTTTGAACGCGTATCCAGTGGAAGGTCTGGCGGCTCCAGCACCAAGGCCAGTATGAATCCAACGGGCGTCTTTAGGCTTTAACTTACCTCGAAGTCCCATTGGAATCATGCCGTACTCCTCTCTGACTATGTGATAGCCAGAGCCTCCACAGACACGGCGAAGTGATTCCATAGCGTCTTTTCGTAGACTCTCAGGCGAAAGAGATTTCTCAGCGAAGCGAGTGAATTCCACAAGGATCGAATTGCTATCTATTGGCAAGACGTAATCAAAAACAAATCCTTTGTCATCGACTCGCATGTTTTCCATGACTCTTGCGACATCAGGGAATCGGTGAGATTTATTCATGACAACTTCAAACCCGAAAAATATTTGTTTAAGAACTGCAGAGCTCACATCAACATTTTCAGGAATTCGGGTATCCACAATCTGTTTTGCGGCAACTTTTTCAGTTTTAATGTTATTGTCAACAGAGCAACTTTCTATAAGAATCTCAATATGATTATCTTGGGGATTTACATCGACCACGCGGCTATCTTTCAATAGCGTCAGATTTGGGTTAAGAGATATATTTCTCTCAGCACTATTATAAAATGTGATGGCAGGGACATAGTGATATTTCCAGCCACGTTTTGAGGCTTGTCTGTAGCTGATAGAATTTGAACTAAATTCCCAAGCTTGCCATTTTTTCCTGACCAGATCGCTATTCTTCTTGTCTTCCTTTTCCCAGTAGCACCAAGACCTATCATTTGTATAACAAGGACGAGGTTCAATAATTAGAGTACTTGGAATAAGGTCAGGTTTGTCTGCAAGTCTACAAAGCGCTAATGCCAAAGAGAGCCCTGAGCAACCCCCTCCGATAATGACCAACTCAAACTCGCTACGACATTTATTCGGTTGAATTATTTGCATGAGGCAAGCCCCTCAAATAAACATGCAGGCTAGCTGTGTGAAGAGTATAGGGTCTTCTGCTTGTATTAGACATGAGCGCCCTGAATGCAACATGTAACTTTCTTGCCAAATTGACATAGGCTCGACCTGAGAATACGTCGTAAGCTTTTCTCTCAATTACCACCCCAATTTCCTTATATACAGTAGCAGCAACCTTTATTCCTGTTCGTGCTCGTGTGGGTAAAAATCCTAGCCCGGCATCGCCAGATTCGTAATAAAGATTTGCTAGTGAGAGCAAGCGCTGAACCGATTTCTTTATATTCTCTGTTTCTGTCGTTGTAGCTCTTGTCAAGCTCTCTGGCAAAATCTCGCCGACCCACTCGCCTGGTATATAACGCCTGCCCATTTCTGCATCTTCTTTCACGTCTCTGGCGATGTTTGTTAACTGCATTGCGATACCAAGATCAATCGCGTGAGGTCTCGCTTTAGGGTCTTTTACACCCAGAACATCACACATCAGGAGTCCCACTGTACCTGCCACTCGGTAGCAATAGCGCAAAAGTTCAGCCTCATTTTTTATTAGAGCTGGCGTTAGGTCGGATTCGATACCTTTAATTAGCTCTGATATCACGCTAGTTTGCATCTGGTAAAGTTTGGCTAGCTCAATAAAGTCCTGGACAACAGAAATTTGGCTGTAGCCAAGTTCCAGATTTTGCTTTAAATGGTCAAGCTTTTTTTGTGCCAGAAGTATATCTGACTCTTTGTCCACGAGGTCATCAACAAAGCGACAAAAGCGGTATAGACGAGCACAGTCCTCGAGCTGTTTTTTATTAAGAAAGCGACCTGCGAACCTGAAGGATTTACCATGAAAAGCTAATACATTTACGGCAGGTTCAATAGATTTGGCTTTGTAGCTCATTACCATGGCCTTGCTTTTCTATGCAGCGGTATAAGCTGGGTTATTGACGACTTTTGGAACTAGCCGGTCCAAAACTTTTGCAGAGCTTATAACCCCAGGAAGACCGGCACCTGGGTGAGTTCCAGCACCTACAAGATATAAATTTTTTGGACCTTCCGCTTTGTTATGAAAGCGGAACCATGCTGATTGAGTAAATAAGGGAGCCACGGAGAATCCTGCTCCACCCTCGCTGAGGTAGTCTTTTTTGAAGTCCTCTGGAGTCATATAAAAATCGGCAAGTATGTGCTGTTTTAGATCAGGCAGCAAATGCTCACTGAGTGACTCAATGATTTTTTTCTTCAACAGAGGGGCTTGGGTTTCCCAATTAATGCTTGCATTAAGATTAGGGACTGGGGCTAGCACGTAGAATGAATCACAGCCATCTGGTGCGAAGCTAGAATCTGTCGCTGTTGGTCTATGCAGATAAAGTGAGAAGTCTTCTGGTAAAGATTTACTGTTGAAAATCTCATACAGTAGTTCTTTATATCTTTTGCCTAACCAGATTGTATGGTGGGCAATATCCGGATATTTCTTATTAGTCCCAAAAAATAGAACAAAAAGTCCCATCGATAGAGCACTATGCTGCGATTTAAATTTAGCTATACTAGTCTGCTCAGAAGAGTCTAGCATGTGACGATATAAATATTTTGGATCAACGTTCGCCACTACTAGGTCTGCATTAATCTTGGTGCCATTTTCAAGCTGAACTCCAACAGCTTTTTTATTGTCAACTAGTATCTTGTCGACGGTTGTATTGAGTTTTATATCTATATTCAGCTCTTCCATCAACTTTCTATAAGCATCAACTAAAGCACCGGTTCCTCCCATAGCGAAGTGGATACCCCAACGTCTTTCAAGGAAGTGAATTAAGCCATATATACTTGTTGTATCGAATGGATTTCCGCCGACTAATAGAGGTTGCACAGAAAACGCCTGTCTTAGCTTGGGGTCTCGCAGGTACGCGCATACCATTTGCCAAACTGTACGGTAGCACTTTAGTCTCACCAGTGTTGGAATCTGAGCCAGCATTGTGGCTAATTTATGGAAAGGTTTATCAGATAGCTTCGTAAAACCAACGTCAAAGATTTTTTCCGAGTGAGCTACAAGTTGCCTGTACCCCTCAACGTCGGCTGGATTAAATCGTGCTATTTCCTTTTCGGTGTCTTCAATTTCACCACCGTAATCAAATGTATCTCCATCAGAAAACTGAAACCTATACCATGGGTCGAGCTGACGAAACTCTACATAGTCTTCCCGACGACGACCGTGTAATTCAAATAACTCATCAAAAAGGAATGGCGCAGTAATTACCGTCGGGCCAGCATCAAATTTAAATCCATCTCTTTCGAATACTTGAGCCCTGCCTCCCAGTTTTGGACATCGATCTAAAACCTGTACTTCATAACCTTTGGCGCGAAGCCGTATTGCAGAGGCTATACCGCCAAAGCCGCCGCCCACAACTAGAGCTCGATTCACGCGGCTTCTCTATTAAGTTCACTTAATAGTTTTGAGCATTTCTCTCTTAGGAGCGACCCACAGCCATTCGGCAAAGCGGCAGCATTGGTTGCTGCATCATTTAAAAAGTATAGGGCTAAGTCTTCAGCGGTCTCCTTTGTTGAAGTTCTGTCAGACAAAACAGATAAGTTCGACAGCTTTCCGTTATTTTTATCTTGATCAAAATCATGAAGATCATCGAATATTTGATAACCGATGCCAAAGGAAGCGCCGGCTTGCCTTGCAACATCCAGAAATTCTCCTTGGCCTGCTACCACAAGCGGAAGCTCTAGGCTAAGAGAGAAAAAAGGTCCGGATTTTTCTTTTGCTATAAGGATCGCATCATCTATAGATAGATTTTGATCAATATTGAGATCATTTGTCTGGCCTTGAAGTGTTACCGCTATTGCCCTTTTCATTGTGGATATAAGATTGTTTGCAGAATTTGGTGCTGCAGAAGCGGCCAGTGCAAAAGCGTTTGCGATGAGCAGGTCAGTAGTATTGATAGCAATATCTGAGCCAAATTTCTTCCATACAGAAAGCTGCCCCCTTCTGAATTCGTCTTGATCTTGAAAGTCATCTTGAATTAACGAGGCGTTATGAAGTGTCTCAACTGCGGCAGATAGATATATAGCGACCTTAGAGTTCAGGCCGAGGGCAAGGCTAGCTGATATGCACAGTGAACCCCTGGCCTCTGAGCCTGAGGCCGAGTAATGGTACTCGATAACCTGCCTCAACCTGGAGGTTGGGGAGAGCTCTTCAAGAAGTGTGCTCTGTGCTAAATCGCGGCTATCTTTCAGTAAGTGTTTGAAATCAGGCATTTTTTTATTTTTCATAAGCTCGCCCTAGCTTTATAACACTATAATTTGTCCCGACAAACTACCTTTTCGTAATAATTAGTTATTATTGGCAATATTACTGAATAGTAAGGATTTAATTAAGCAAAGTTTATTATTATGTATTTCGGTACGTTCAGCGGTTGATTTAAGATCATTTTTAATTGATTATTATTTTATATTCTACATATAAAACTTACATTTTATATGTATTATATTTTGATCTGTTTCTACAACCATGGCGTAACAATGGTTGCTATATAAAAAAAATTGCATTTTTACCTACATAGGGGGGGACAAAATGAAGAAATACCTAATTGCATGCTTTTCAATAGCTGGCCTGTTTGCGGGCCAAACAGCACTGGCAGCCTCTGGCGATACTACAATGCTCCAATCAGGAGATTTTGTAGGCTATTCGTTTTGGCTGATCTCAATGGCACTTGCAGCTTCAACTGTATTTTTCTTAATGGAATCACTTCGCATCGGCGGTAAGTGGGCTACCTCACTTACAGTTAGTGCTCTTGTAACATTCATTGCAGCGTTTCACTACTTCTACATGAGAGAAGTATGGGTCAGCACAGGCAACACCCCTACTGATTTTCGCTACATTGACTGGCTACTAACAGTTCCATTGCTGATGATTGAGTTTTACCTCATTCTTTCAGCCATCACAAAAGTATCGGGAAGCGTTTTCTGGAAACTTTTAATCGGTACACTCGTGATGTTAGTTCCAGGCTACATGGGTGAGGCTGGCTACTTAAATGCAACTGTTGGTTTCGTAATTGGAATGATTGGTTGGGCTTACATTCTATTCGAAATATTTGCCGGTGAGGCAAGTCGTGTTGCAGCCAACGAAGCAACTCCGGCTGTACAGAAATCGTACAACCTGATGAAATGGACAGTTACAATAGGATGGGCTATCTATCCTATAGGTTACTTCCTGGGTTATCTAGCGGGCGGCACAGACATGGGCACCCTAAACATAGTTTATAACTTGGCTGACGTACTAAATAAGATCGCTTTTGGTCTCTTCATTTGGTATGCAGCTAACGAAGATACATCTGGTAGCTAGTGTCTAATTAGATTTAGATACAATTCCTTAAAAAACTCCGCTAATTTGGCGGAGTTTTTTTTTGCACAATTTAGAGTGGGGATGCGCCCACCAGGCAGTCATGAAGTCTATGGTTTAACTCGGACTTACGGTCAGAACATTAGAATATTGGCGAGCATAACCCTCTACACCTAACGATTTCACCTAGAAACACGACGAAGGGGCTGACATTGTAATGCCATTCGGCGTTGTGCAGTTCCTTAATGAAAATGGCATCTGCCTAAAGTGTTTTGCGGACATGAAGGTAAAGATCTATTTCCAGACATCAGGGATGGTTCTAGAACCATCATAGGAGGATACTTTATGATGTTTCCTACCAACGCCCAATAATGTTGCCGTCTGGAAATCTGGCACCTACGAATAACCCGCCGGGCGAGCCGTCTTTCATGGGCCTGGTTCTGATCACCACTTCGGCACCAGGAGGGAACGTGGACGGCCGGATTCCCTGTCGCCCTAGGTTGTTGGGACTGCCCCATTCAATACTCCACTCAACCAGCTCGCCACCCTCAACAGGCACATTGATCTGAATCCAGGAGTGGGGATTCGTGAACTGGAATTCAACAACTTTACCGGCCAGTTCGACAGTCTCTACTTCTTCAAACATGGCGTTGGAATGATGCGCCAATACCTGGTGAGCCGAGATTAGGATGGCAATTGAAAATACTAGTTGTTTCATTTTAGATCGCCTCTTGATGCCTTTATGTTATTTATTTAGAAATGCGTCCTGCTCAACGGCCCGGGGCCAGATCTATGATCTGCCCATCAGGACCGATTGTATAAGTCCAGCCGGTATTAGGATCGATAGGATTACGATTGTTTTCGTTGCAGGCATAATCGTAGACCCAGGTCGATTCAGGTGTTTTTCTGAATTGCTTGGTCACCACCCAGGGTGCTGTCAGCGCCTTTTCATCGAAAATTGTCATTTCCGCGATCATGAAACCGTCATTATTAATACCCATACGTGTAGTGATCTCGGCCGCATCACTGAGCATCAGGCCGGTACGGTCAAGAATGGTGCCCCCGCTCTCTGAGCTATGCAGGCTGAGTGTTTGAAAGACCAGAATTTCACCCTCCCAGCGACCAACTGAAACACCTGTGTGGGTGGGCCAGCGGTCTTCCGGTGCCGGAAGGCTTCGGCCATCGGTATAGACACGCATTATATTCGGACCGTTTTCTGCGATGATCCAGACCGCCGCATCTGTTACAGCGAACTCATAAACATCTGGCAAATTCATTATGCGGGGAAATCCGGTTGGGATGCCGCAATATGAATTGGGGTCTGGAAAGATGCCCTCATCTCGCAGTTGCAGATTTGCTTGGTATCTAGCTTCCCATTCAGCATTATAAGGAGGGTGTTCGCGAACTCCGGGGCTTGTAGATCCGCCTTCACCGGTCTTGGTTGCCTGATCGAAGATGGTTCCACCCATCATAGCCCATACCCCGCTCCAGTCAGGCAACTCCTGAGCACATATTACTGGCGAAACTAAGCAACTTACTCCTAGAACAAGAGAGACAAGATTCAGCTTTATTTTTCCCATGACCTTAGACCTCTGCAGATTTTTGACTTTTTGCTGTTTTTCAACCAGTGTTTATTGCAGGATTTCTCCTAGAGATCGATTTATAGCACTCTGATTTGCCGGGAGTAAAGGGGGCATTCGCTGCTTTGCTGTATCCTGAAGTTATTCAGAGTTCTGAGGGGAGCCAAAACTTTGAATGCAAGCTGAATGTTAAGAATGGAGGATTCTGATTTATAGGATTTTTAAAAGCTTTGTGTTTCTGGTAATGAATTAAGATATTGATCTTATTTATTTTTAACCAAACTCATTCCCACTCAATCGTCTATTGGATGCAACTACATGATTTCATTCAGTAAAATATTCACTTAGTAACAACTTAGTAACTGCTACTAAGGCACAGAAAACACTGAAAAATACCTAAGTAATTGATTTTATTCATCTATTCCCACTCAATAGTGGCTGGCGGTTTGCTACTAATGTCATAAGTCACACGACTGACATCCCTGATTTCATTGATAATGCGGTTTGAGATTACTTCGAGTAATTCATATGGGAGATGCGCCCACCGAGCCGTCATGAAGTCTATGGTTTCAACGGCACGCACGGCCAAGACATAGGAGTAACGGCGGGCATCACCCACTACCCCTACCGATTTTACCGGCAGAAATACTACAAAGGCCTGGCTGACTTTCTGATACCAGTCGGCGTTATGCAATTCGTCGATGAAAATTGCGTCCGCCTGACGAAGGATGTCGCAGTATTCCTTTTTTACCTCGCCAAGCACACGTACTCCAAGCCCAGGCCCCGGGAATGGATGGCGATAAATCATTTCATGAGGAAGCCCCAACTCGATACCGATATTGCGGACTTCATCCTTAAAAAGCTCCCGCAGTGGTTCAACAAGGCCCATGTTCATATCTTCAGGTAGTCCGCCCACGTTATGGTGAGATTTGATCACATGTGCAGTACCATGCTTGGAACCAGCCGACTCAATTACGTCAGGATAAATCGTTCCCTGGGCTAACCACTTAACATCACCCAGTTTTGTGGCTTCCTCATCAAAGACCTCGATAAAGGTATTACCAATAATCTTGCGCTTGGACTCTGGATCTTCAACACCTGCCAGCTTGCCGAGAAAGACATCTTCGGCATCAACCCTGATCACGCGCACGCCCATGTTCCTGGAAAAGGTTTCCATTACCTGGTCTCCCTCGTGCAGTCGCAGCAGACCGTTATCAACAAACACACAGGTAAGCTGGTCGCCGATAGCCCTGTGAAGCAGCGCGGCAACGACGGATGAATCTACACCGCCGGAGAGTCCAAGCAGCACCTGGTCGCTGCCCACCTTCTCCTGGATCGTACTGATTGCATTATCGATAATATTAGCCGGCGTCCATAGTCGACCGCAGCCACACAGCTCATGGACAAAACGGTTAAGAATCTGTTGGCCGGATTTTGTATGGGTCACTTCCGGGTGAAACTGCAAACCGTAAATCTTTTTTTCCTCGCAGGCCATGGCGGCAATGGGTGCACTGTCAGAGGAAGCAATCACATCAAAGCCCCCAGGAACTGCTGTCACCTTGTCGCCATGACTCATCCAGACATCATGATTAAAGATATTACCTTCCTGGACAGAATCCTCGAGGTCGCTTAAGAGCGGGCTACCGGTGGGAATGGCGATGCTGGCATAGCCGAATTCCGATTTATTTGAGCCTTCCACTTTACCGCCGAGCTGCTCGGCAATGGTTTGCATGCCGTAGCAGATGCCAAGTACAGGTAGGTCGGCGCTGAGAATGTAATCCGGCACACGGGGGGAGTCTTCAAGGTGAGCTGATTCCGGACTACCAGAGAGTATAACCCCTCTCGGTTGAAACTCCTGAAATGCTGATTCAGGAAAATCGTAATGGTGAATCTCGCAATAGACTCCCGCCTCGCGAACGCGACGTGCAATCAGTTGAGTATACTGGGATCCAAAATCCAGGATCAGGATTTTGTGGTCATGAATATTCTGAGACATGCAGCCTGCTTGGCGTTTCTCTTAAAAGCCTGTGAACTTGTTGATCAACTTACCCGGTAATTCGGTGCTTCCTTGGTGATACTCACGTCATGCACGTGGCTCTCACTTACACCCGCTCCCGTAATGCGGACAAATTCCGGCTTGGTGCGCATCTCATCAATTGAGGCGCAGCCTGTTAAACCCATGCTGGATCGAATACCGCCAATGAGCTGGAAAATAATGGCCGACATGGGCCCCTTGTAAGGGACACGGCCCTCAATACCCTCGGGAACAAGCTTGTTGGCCCCGTCTTCGATATTCTGGAAATACCGGTCAGCCGAACTGTAGGACTGGGACATGGCGCCAAGAGAACCCATTCCACGGTAGGCCTTGTATGAGCGGCCTTGGTAGAGCTCTACCTCACCCGGGGCTTCCTCCGTGCCGGCCAATAAGCTACCAATCATAACAACATTGGCACCGGCAACTACTGCCTTGGCTATGTCGCCGGAAAAACGTATCCCTCCATCAGAAATCACAGTCACGTCGGTGTCCCTCAGCGCGGCAGCGACGTTGGCAACCGCGGTTATCTGGGGCACTCCGACACCCGTGACTATGCGGGTTGTACAAATTGAACCAGGACCAATACCAACCTTGACGGCATCAGCACCCGCCTCTGCGAGGGCAACTGCGCCAGCTGCGGTCGCTACGTTGCCGCCGATGAGCTGGGTATCGGGAAAGGCCTGCTTGATTTGCCTGACCCGGTCAATCACATCCTGGGAATGACCATGAGAAGTGTCAACAACAATTACATCGACACCGGCCTGAACCAGTGCCGTCACACGATTCTCTGTTTCTTTACCAACACCGACAGCTGCACCTACTCGTAGTTGCCCAAACGAGTCTTTGCAAGCGTTGGGGTAATCCTCGGATTTGCGGATATCCTTTAGGGTTACCAGACCCTTGAGTTCGAAATCGTCATTGACGACCAAGACTTTCTCGATGCGATGGTCATGCATCAGCACCTTGATTTCATCTAGATCCGCACCCTCCTTAACCGTTACAAGCCGGTCTTTGGGCGTCATGATTTTTGCTACCGGAGCTTCCAGGTCATTTTCAAACCTGACGTCACGGCTGGTGACAATTCCTGTGTCAGTTCTAGCAGCTTTCGAATAGTGGTGTCAGGGGTGATGCAAATCGGATCGGCAACAACACCGCTCTCATATTTTTTTACCGTGCGAACTTCCCGGGCCTGCTGCTCGATACTCATACTTTTATGAATAATGCCCATGCCGCCTTCCTGCGCCATGGCAATGGCTAGGCGTGACTCGGTTACAGTATCCATGGCAGAAGACACCAGCGGTATATTTAGGATAATTGTTTTTGTCAGGCTTGTTTTTAGGGCGACCTTGTTGGGTAGCACCTGGGAGTGGGCGGGAACTAGAAGTACGTCGTCAAATGTTAATGCTTCTTCAACAATTCTCAGCATATAAATACCTGAAATCCCGTTAAGGGAAATCGATTCATTATACTCTATGAGGGTTTTTCAGGTAAACGCCTGAAGAACCTCAAATACTCTTGATTTGGGTGCTGCTCGCCCTTTTTACTTACGCTTGAGGCCCGGACGCTTGACCCTGTCCTCGGGGTCTATGATCTTAAGATCACCCAACAGCCCTCTGCCCTCTTCATCAACCTGGTCTTTGTCATCTCCGGGAGTTGCCGCCATATTATCAGCGTTGTAAGAGGCCTGATCTAAGCTGGTAGTAGAGGGTATGGCCCTATTTCCTATGCAGACTTCCTCGGCAATTGCCACGATCTGGTTGCGCTCCCAAGACGTCATGGCACTGCTGACCTCTTCGCTAATGCGAAGGGCAATTTCTCTGGCCTGGAGGTTGCAAGCGCGCATGTCAGGAGACAGCTGGGCTGACAACGATACCGGCAATACAATTAAACAGCTTGTGAAAATGTGGCGAATTTTCATGTCAAATCCCAAATAGGGTTGGATGGCCGGGCATTGTATCTCAACTGTCGGCCAGGGATAAGTCTGATGCTATTATGGGACCTTATGGATACAACCACCAAACAGGACATCATCCTCAGCGTCAGCGACCTGAACCGTGAAGCCAGGTATCTCCTGGAAGACAATTTTCCTTCCGTCTTGGTTGAAGGAGAAATTTCCAACGTGGCTATGCCGGCATCCGGACATTGGTACCTGACGCTGAAAGATGAGTCTGCCCAGATTCGCTGCGCCATGTTCCGCAACCAGAATATGCGGGTCAGGTTTAGGCCTGAAGATGGCATGAAAATACTGGTGAAGGGAAAAGTCAGCCTTTACGAGGGACGGGGTGATTTCCAGCTTATCCTCGAGAAGATGGAGGAAAGAGGAGACGGCGTCCTTCTTCGTGCTTTTGAACAACTCAAGGACAAACTGTTCCGGGAAGGACTCTTTGAGGAAGCGTTGAAAAAGCCTTTACCGGACCTGCCGGCCCATATTGGTGTTATCACTTCTCCAACGGGAGCAGCAGTCAAAGACATTATCAGCACCTTGCGTCGACGCTTCCCATCAATACCCGTTACAGTGCTGCCGGTAACTGTCCAGGGTGAAACAGCTGCCGAGGAAATGATCCGGGCAATAAAACTTGCCAACGAGAAACAGGGGTGCCTCGGAGACATCGATGTACTGCTGATTGGTCGCGGTGGCGGCTCACTGGAGGACCTCTGGAGTTTTAACAGTGAAGCACTCGCCCGCTGCATTGCAGACAGTAAATTACCGATCGTCAGTGCCGTTGGACATGAAGTGGATTTCACTATTGCCGATTTTGTTGCAGATGTCAGGGCAGCAACGCCTACAGCTGCTGCTGAAATACTCAGTCCGGACCAGAATGAAATGGCCGTCCTGTTCAAACGCTACGAACGCCAGATCACCGGCCTGGCCCTGGATACTATTCGCCAGAAAAAACAGTCACTGGCCTGGCTGCAAAAACAGCTCAAACATCCAGGAAGAAAACTCCAGGAACAGGCGCAATTACTCGACGATAACGAAGCAAGATTAAGAAGAGCTTTCAGGAATAATCTGATGGAACTGTACGGACGATTGCAGCGACTGCAATTTGGACTGCGGGAACAATCACCCAAGAGACTCATACATGAAAACAAATACGAACTAAAAAATTTCTACCAGAGACTATTATCTTCAATGCAGCAGACTCTTGATCATAACCAATACAACCTTTCCGATCTTGGACATGCGCTGAATACAGTGAGTCCTTTAAATACGTTGGGCCGCGGCTACTCCATCACCTACTCTGGCAAGGAAGTAGTGACCGATTACCAAACAATGAAGGCGGGTGATACAATCCGGACCCGGCTTTATAATGGTGAAATCACTAGTACCGTTCATCAAGCTACTGCCTTGGAGCCTTCCAATTCACCAGCCGGCAAGAAAAAGAAGTAAAAACACAAGAACAGCACCGGCATTCCAACGCTTTTACTTTATTTTTCTCTAACATAAAGTTTATAAATTGATACAGCTCAACATGGCTGTGCAGTTATAGCAGTAGAAATAAGGTAGTAAGGTTATGAGTGGAGAAGAAAAACATATCAAGGAAGTCCGCGGACTCAAGATATATAAAAAGAAGCATAAAACTATCAAAAAGCTGCTGAAAGAGACCAGTGTACCGGAGATTCACGGCGACAAGGTCTGGTTTTCAAGCTACCTGATTATGGACTACCTAGAAGAGCATCCACCAAAGAAAGGTTCCAGTATTCTCGAAATCGGATGCGGTTGGGGAATACTTGGCATCCATTGCGCCAAGTTATTTAACGCGGATGTGACAGGCGTGGATGCAGATGAGAATGTTTTTCCCTTCCTGAAAAAACATGCCAAGCTGAACAATGCCAAGGTTAAGTGCAAGGTCAGTCCATTTGAAAATTTAAAATCAAGCCTGCTCAAGAAGCAGGATATTATCCTTGGCGGCGACATCTGTTTCTGGCCGAAACTGAAAAAATCACTGTACAAGCTAATTCAGAATGCACTCGACAATGGCGTCAAAAAAATCATTATCGCCGACCCAGGGCGTTCACCGTTTTTAAAACTGGCGAAGAAATGTAAAAAGGATTTCAATGCCGAACTGCTCGAAGTAGAACTTGAGGATCCGATAGAAGAAGATGGCTATCTTCTGATAATCAAAAACAAATAAAGTGTCATGAACTCAATATTCCAGAAAAAGTCGGAAAAAGAAATTGATATCGGGAGTCCTGAGAACTTTCTCAACAGGGAATTAAGCCTGCTCGAGTTCAATAAAAGGGTACTCGCCCAGGCAAGGGATAAATCCACGCCTTTGCTGGAGAGACTGTTCTTTCTCTGTATTGCCAGTCTCAACATGGATGAGTTTTTCGAAATCCGCGTAGCAGGCCTTAAGCAGCAGGTAGCATTTGGCTCACTGCAGAGCGGGCCAGACAACATGACCCCCTCCGAGCAGCTGCAAAATATCAGCGACGCAGCCCATGAAATTGTCCAAGAACAATACCGGGTCATGAACGAGGATGTCCTGCCAGCCCTTAAAAAAAAGGACATCCACTGTCTAGACAGAAATAACTGGAACCAGAAGCAGCAGGAATGGATCAAGGGCTACTTTAACCGGGAATTGCTCCCAATTCTCAGCCCGGTGGGACTCGATCCGGCCCATCCATTTCCTCAGGTACTGAACAAAAGCTTAAACTTCATTATCTCCCTGGAAGGCAAAGATGCCTTTGGCCGTAACTCAGGTATTGCCATTGTCCAGGCACCAAGAGCCCTGCCAAGACTGGTGCAGCTGCCGCAAACCTGCTCCAGCCACCAATACGATTTTGTCTTTCTCTCTTCTATCATTCATCACCACGCCGACGATCTCTTTCCGGGAATGACCGTAACCGGGTGTTACCAGTTCAGAATTACCAGAAACTCCGATTTGCTGGTAAGTGAAGAAGAAGTGGGTGACCTCATGCGCGCACTCGAGGGCAAGCTTCCCTCAAGGCGATTTGCCGAGGCCGTACGCCTGGAAGTGCCCGATAACTGCCCGCAGGAAATGATTGACTACTTGACGCACCAGTTTAACCTTCAGCAAAATGATGTTTACCAGGTTAATGGGCCTGTGAACCTGAACCGGCTAATGGCGATCTCACAGATTGTTGAACGGCCCGACCTGAAATATCCTCCCTTCACACCCGGCGTCCACAACCGTCTGATGAAAAATATGGATATTTTCGAGGCGATTAAAAAAGGCGATATTCTGCTGCACCATCCCTTCCAGTCCTTCAATCCGATAATCGACTTTATTCGCCAGGCTGCTCTTGACTCCAATGTGCTTGCTATCAAACAGACGCTTTACCGCACGGAAGATGATTCCAGTATCGTTGACGCCCTGATCAGGGCCGCACATGAAGGCAAGGAAGTTACCGTTGTAATCGAGCTCAGAGCACGCTTTGACGAAGAGGAAAACATAGAACTTGCCAATGAATTACAGGCAGCCGGTGCCCACGTATCCTATGGCGTTGTCGGGCATAAGACACATGCCAAGATGAGCCTTGTAATCCGCCGCGAGGGACGCCATCTCAAACGCTATGTGCATCTTGGCACCGGAAACTACCATGCCGGTACGGCCCGTCTTTATACTGACTATGGCTTCCTCACAACGGACATGGCTATTACGGATGATGTGCAGAAAGTTTTCCAGCAGCTGACCGCGCTGGGTAAAGCCGGCAAGCGCAAGAAAATTCTCCAGGCACCGTTTACTTTTCACAGCGGCATGCTTGAGCTTATCGAGCGTGAAGCCAATGCTGCCCGAAATGGCAAACCCGCACGCATCATAGCCAAGATGAATTCCCTGGTAGAGCCCACTATCATCGAGGCGCTTTATACGGCATCCCAGGCCGGCGTAAAGGTTGACCTGATTGTCCGGGGAATCTGCTGCCTGCGTCCCGGCATCAAGGGCATTTCAGAAAACATCCAGGTCAGATCAATTGTCGGCCGCTTCCTGGAGCACAGCCGCATTTTCTATTTTCATAATGAAGGGGACTACGAGATTTTCCTTTCTAGTGGAGACT
Source organism: Gammaproteobacteria bacterium (assembly GCA_009922595.1). Classification (GTDB taxonomy): domain Bacteria; phylum Pseudomonadota; class Gammaproteobacteria; order Pseudomonadales; family Pseudohongiellaceae; genus Eutrophocola. The sequence goes on from RFVC01000003.1 coordinate 58,164, forward strand.
GGATGGACAGAAACTTTTTCAGGCGCGTGGAAACCTGTTTTCCTGTAGAGGAAAAGCGGATGAAAAAGAAAGTTCTCAAGGAAGGCCTGCAGATTTATCTTTCTGACAACACCCAGTCATGGCAGCTGCAGTCTGACGGCAGTTACAAGCAAAACCCTCCGGGCAACGCAGCGCTGAAAAGCGCACAGTCCACGCTGCTTGAGCTGTATTCCTCGTAATTGAGCCTGTTCAAGTCTGACGTTCAACTCAGCGCAAGCTGCATGAATCTTGAAAGAATGACTTCCGACTCTTTGGCAGGGATGACACTTGCTAGCAACGCGTCAGCATCAAGGCCCTCATTGCGAATGACCTCAAAACGCTCCCGGATGTATCCAGTCATGATGTCCTCATCAAATTCCGGATGGAATTGAATTCCCCAGGCCCTGTCAGCAAAGCGCACTGCCTGATGGCGGTCAAATTCATTGAACCCAAGAATCTCTGATCCAGTCGGCAGGTCTATTACCGACTGCATGTGGGTGACATGGATAGGAAATTCAGGTGACAAATTATGCATCAGTGGATCCCCTTCGGCAGCACTGTTCAATTGCAGCGTGGTAGTCCCGATCTCTCGACCCTGGGGATGCCAATCCACCCTGCCGCCAAGGGCCTGGGCCAGTAACTGGTGGCCGAAACAGATGCCAAGTACCGGTTTGGGCTGGTCAATCGCATCGAGAAGATAGTGTTCGCTGGTGGTTATCCACTCCAGTTTTTCTGTCACCATGGCAGGTGAACCTGTGACGATTACACCAGCTATATCTGCAACAGGCGGCAGCGGTTCATTGTTATGGACTGAAACTGTCTGAAAGTGATTCTCTGGATACCCTGAAGTTTGTCTAATCCAGTCTTCGAAGTCGCCGCGCCGAGCAATAATGGAAGCCAGCGATTCGCCGGTTTTCAGGATCAGTACGGGCTTCATCGCGTTTTGGCTTTGCTTTTTTTACTACCCGCTTTGCCTGATTTCTTTTTGGCACCAGGCATGGCTTTACTCTTGCCCGATAACTCCCGGCTTTTCTGTATCCGGCGCTTGCGTGCCACCTGCCTGGCCGTCTGTTCTTTCTCGCCTTTAACAAAGGGGTTCTCATCACTGACTAGCTCAATACGCACCGGCGTACCTTCAAGATCGAGAAATTTGCGAAAGCCTTTTTCAAGGTAGCGCACATAAGAAGAAGGCAGCTTGTCAGTCTGTTTGCCGTGAATCACTATGATTGGAGGATTGCTACCCCCCGGATGGGCATAACGCAACTTGATTCGTCTCGAGTTGATCATCGGAGGTGAGTGATCTGATGTCAGTCGCTCAAGCAGTTGGGTCAGTTTATTGGTGGCTAATTTCTTGCTAGCAGAAGCATAGGCTTTGTCGACTGACTTGTAGAGATCACCCACTCCTGTGCCGTGCAGGGCCGAAATGAAATGAATCTTAGCAAAATCAAGAAACACAAGGCGTCGCTGTATGGTTCTCTTGACCTCTTCCTTGGCATAGTCGTCCATGCCGTCCCACTTGTTTAGCGCCATGACAAGCGCCCTGCCCGATTCCAGCACATAGCCAAGCAGGTGCAAGTCCTGTTCAACAAGTCCTTCCCTGGCATCAACAAGCAGTATCACCACGTTGGCATCCCTTATCGCCTGCAGTGACTTTACTACTGAAAATTTCTCGATGCTTTCCCTGGTCTTGCCCCGCTTGCGAATACCGGCTGTATCTATCAAAGTGTAGGGTTTGCCCCGCCGTTCAAATGGGATATAGACGCTGTCACGCGTAGTACCAGGATGGTCGTAAACCACAACCCGCTCTTCACCCAGCAGCCGGTTAACCAGCGTGGACTTGCCCACGTTGGGCCGTCCAGCGACAGCAATCTTGATGCCCCTGTCTTCCTCTTCCTCGGCTATTTCAGCCGCCGTTTCCGGGAAGGGAGAAAGTACATTCTCCATCAGCCTGCTGACTCCTCTGCCGTGAGAGGCCGCGATGGCATAAACATGCTCACAACCGAGTTCATGAAATTCAGCCAGAGCAACATCCGGATCAAGCCCGTCTGTCTTGTTCACCACAAGAGAGAATGCCTTGCCATTTTTGCGAAGGTACTCGACCATTTGCTGGTCACCTGTCTGCAGGCCTTCTCTCGCATCTACCAGCAGCAAGGTGATATTGGCTTCCTCGATAGCCTGCAGGGACTGCTTGCTCATGCGCAAATCAATTCCTTCTTCCATGCCGGTAATGCCGCCGGTATCAATCACGATAAAGTGCCGGTTTTCCGCATGTCCCTCCCCGTACTGCCGGTCCCGAGTCAGGCCTGCATAGTCTGCCACCAGGGCATCACGCGTCCGCGTAAGCCTGTTGAAGAGAGTCGATTTACCCACGTTTGGCCTACCCACCAGGGCAATTACGGGAGTCATGCGTTAATCCTGAAAGTCTGCTTGTAAAAAGTAAGGACAGAGAATAAGCGGTATTGTAAACGACGCGCGGGCGAAACGCCTGCAGGGATACGATACTATTGAACGGTTAATGCCGAAAGGTTGCCGCCATTGCCGTAAACATAGAGTGTGTTGCCGCGGGATTGGAGACTGGCCCTGATGCCATTTCTGTCTACGCGGGTTCTGCCGACAAAACGCCCATCAACCTGGGATAGCAGGTGGACATAGCCTTCAAAGTCGCCCACGGCGACATAGTTGCTAAAACTTTCGGGCGCCGTGACATTACGAAGATCAAGCTGTTCGTTACTCCAGACCAGATCATCCTGGCCAGTGCGGTAGGCTTTGACATGGCCACGCTCGTCGCTGATATAAATATTTCCAAACCCGGAGCTGGCGCCACTGGCGCTGGACTCCTGTACGCGCCACCTGGTCTGTCCAGTGACGACATCAATGGCTGCAAGGTATCCCTGGAAACTTGGCACAAGCAGCATGCCCTGGTCAGAAACGAACAGGTCACCGTCAATATCAACCATACGGTCGATTTCCGAAGTCCCTGTCGGAATGGCAACCCTTTCTTCCCAGCGCAGGGTCCCATTATCCAGCGCCAGCGAGATCACCGAGCCGTTACCAAAGGCGGCCAGCACAAAATTTTCAATAATCAGTGGAGAACTGGTGCCGCGAAGACTCAGCGCAGGAACAGTGCTTTCATAAATCCAAATCTGCTCCCCAGTTTCAGCATCATGGCCAGTTAACTTTCCGTCCACGGACTGGGCAACGACAATCCTGCCATTAGTAGCGGGTGCAGCGAGCACTTCACTTGAAACTGTGGTCTGCCAGGCTACTTCACCGGTGGCGACATCTAGGGCGATCAAGCCTGAATTAATAGTGCCGACAAGTACAAGGTCTCCACCTACCCCAACGCCTCCGGTAATTTCAGCTTCCAGTCTTGCCCGCCAGACCGTACTCCCTGATTCTCGATTGATGGCATAAACATCCCCATTGCTGCTTGCAGCATAGATGATGTCCCCGTCGATAGCCGGCTTGATGCGGTTATAGGTTTTACCCTGCCCCTTGCCAATATTGACACTCCACTGGAGGCGCAGCCTGACTTCTTCATCAAAATTTACAAGGTCGGCCGGTTTTGCCTCATCCTTGTTCGATTGCCAGAAACTAAGTGGATTCCAGCCGCAGCCCGCCAGCAATAAAAGCAGGAATGTAAGGGATACAAGTCGAAGCAGTTTAGCCATTTAAAAAAGTACGCGGTCAGTTTCAGGAGCTGCCCAGTGCCCTCAGCTTTAGTTCGATCAGGCTGGCATTAGCAGGCGCAAAGTCCAGTGCTCTCTCGTAGGCACTTCGGGATTGCTCTAACTGGCCAAGCTGCTTGTAAGCGTCACCTTGCGCTTCGGCAAAGCCGGCACCCAGCTCAAGCGGTTCAACGAACGTAAGCAGGTCTAGCGCCTGCTGGGATTCACCCTGGGCCAGCCTAACGCGGGCCAGACGCAGCCTGGCCGTTAAAAACAGCTCTTTTTCAGCCATTTGCATGAAACCGAGCTCAGGATTCTCAATTATCCAGTTTAACTCTGCTGCCGCCTGGTCATAGTTTTCCTGCGTGGCATAGACACTTGCCATTAACAGGGCGCCGTAGCGGGCATAGATAGTGTCAGTATGATCGTTGCGCAATGAGTTGTAGTTGCTTTCGAGTTCAGACATGCCGGTTTCATCTAGGGTTGCAGAATGAAACAACGCCACCGACGGCAACATGTTCTCGTACAGGTCTGAAGCAGCCTCAGCCTTTTCAACCTGCGCACTCTGCCACTGCCTGGACCCAAACAGTACAACCAGGACAATGACAACTGCGATTACCAGCGAATTGCCGTTTTCCGCCCACCAGCGCTTCAGCGCTTCGATTTGTTCTTCATCACTTTCGTAACTTGCCAAAAGAGTATCTCCTGCTGGGAACGAGGTTCCCACTAACGGTTAATTTTTTAGGTTGGCTTTCAGCCAATCACATACAGACGATGTGGCTATGCTGTCCGTCGCCCCGTCATCATCAAGTATCTTGGTCTTGATTTCTGCCTGCGCTTCATCGCCCTCCAGGATTAATGCACACCGGGCGCCGCTGGCAAAGGCTTTTTTGAGCTGGCTATTATATTTACCACCACCACAGTGGGTCAAAACCCTCAGCTCAGGCAGGTTCTGCCTGATCGCCCTCGCCAATAGCTGGGCCTGCTCCGTCACACCCGAACCAATGACGGCCAAATAAACATCCACGGTGTGGGCCGTTTCAGCCGGCAACCGGTCCAGTTCTTCAAGCAGCAGGATAAGGCGCTCCATGCCAAGCGCAAAGCCAACGCCCGGCGTATCAGTCCCACCGAGCTGTTTGGAAAGTCCGTCATACCGTCCGCCTGAGCAGACCGCGGACTGGGCGCCAAGCTTGTCAGTAACCCATTCGAAAACCAGGCCATTGTAGTAATCCAGGCCGCGAACCAGGCGGGTGTTCACCTCAAAATCGATACCGGCGGAAACCAGTATTTTTTGAATCGCGCTGAATGACTCTGCAGATTCAGTTGAGATGTAATCGGGCATCTGCGGGGCGTTGCGAAGAATCTCCTGGGTTTGAGGGCTTTTACTGTCCAGGATTCGCAGGACATTTTTATCCAGACGCCGCTGGCTATCCTCGTCCAGATCTTCCCTATGCACTTCCAGGTAATTTTTCAGGGCCTCGCTGAAACTGAGCCTGTCGTCCGCCGTGCCCAGGTTGTTAATTTGCAGTCTCACCACATCAATAATGTCGAGTCTCTGCCAAAGGTCATAACAGAACATCAGGATCTCGGCCTCGATATCAACGCCGGGCATACCAAAAGCCTCGACACCCATCTGGTAAAACTGACGGTAACGTCCTTTTTGCGGCCTTTCATGGCGATACATCGGCCCCATGTACCAGAGCTTTTGTGTCTGGTTGTAAAGGAGGCCATGCTGTTCCGCCGCCCTGACACAGCTGGCAGTTCCTTCAGGCCTGAGGCTCAGACTGTCGCCGTTACGGTCTTCAAAGGTATACATCTCCTTCTCGACAATATCGGTGACTTCTCCAATGGAGCGTTTGAAGAGCTGAGTCTGCTCGAGCACAGGAAAGCGGATTTCTCGGTAGGCATAGGCGGCAAGAAGATCCCGCATGGTTTGCTCAAGATACTGCCAAGCGGGTGTCTGGTCCGGCAGCACATCGTTCATGCCGCGTATTGCCTGAATTTTAGCCAAAACTTTTTCCTGTACTACCCGCTAATTGAACGTGATCTAAATTTTATAATTATTAGTGCTTTAAAAGCGCTTTCGTCTAAAGGCCCTGTGCACTCTCTTCTTTTTCTTTCACTTTCTGGCGAATCATTGCCTCGAGTTCATCGACAAGATTCTCATTGCTGATTTTGTGGCTGGTCTTGCCGTTGATGTACGACATATTCACCGGCGAGGCACCGGTAAGCCCGATATCAGCTACTTTGGCCTCGCCTGGGCCATTCACAATGCAGCCCACCACAGAAACATCGATAGGCGTGGTGATATCTTCAAGACGGTTTTCCAGCTCATTCACCGTGGCAATCACATCAAAATTCTGCCGTGAACAGCTTGGGCAGGCGACAAGATTTACTCCTTTCTTTCTCAGCCTCAGGCTTTTCAGAATATCAAAACCTACCTTGATCTCCTCAACCGGGTCAGCGGCCAGGGAAATACGAATAGTGTCTCCAATCCCATCCATCAGCAGCAGACCGAGACCGACTGAGGATTTGACAGTGCCGCTGCGCAAGCCGCCGGCCTCTGTAATGCCGAGATGCAGAGGCTGCTCAATTTGCGGTGCCAGCTTTCGATAGGCTTCCACGGTCATAAACACCTCTGAAGCCTTCAGGCTGACTTTAAAATCCTTGAAGTCGTAGGAATCCAGAATGGCAATGTGGCGCATAGCGGATTCCACCATGGCGTCTGCATTTGGCTCCTTGTACTTGCGTAGCAGGTCCTTGCCAAGAGAACCGGCATTAACGCCTATACGCATGGGCACATGCTTTTCCCTGGCCAACTCTACAACTGCCCTGACCCGGTCTTCCCGCCCAATGTTGCCGGGATTTATGCGCAGGCAGTCAACACCGTATTCAAGTACTTTAAGGGCAATTCGGTAATCAAAATGGATATCGGCAACCAGGGGCACAGTGGTCTGGGCTCGTATTACCTTGAAAGCCTCTGCAGCATCCATGGTGGGAACAGAGACCCTGACAATATCGGCGCCAACGGCTTCCAGGCTTCTAATCTGCCTGACTGTTGCTTCGACATCAGTGGTTTCGGTATTCGTCATGCTCTGCACGGCGATTGGGGCATCGCCGCCAACTGGTACATTGCCAACCATGATCTGGCGAGACTTTCTTCTCTTGATGGGGGATTCAGTTTTCATTGGCGGGGTTCTGGTTCCAGCAGTATGCGGGCAGAATTGTCGTCACGAATTCGCGACAGGACATCAACCTGTTCTGAGTTAAAGGTCACACGCACCTGGACTGCATCTCCGATAAGCACATTAAAAGGCGCCTTCCCCCAGATCCTGAGATCATCGCCATTATCAAACATGTTGTGATAGAGGCGCATATTGTCCCTATCATCAACTTCAATCCAGCTCGCCCCGGAAAAGTGAATTTCGAGAAAGTCATCTCCTTCACCCTGCACTTCGACTTCCTTGTGGTCATCAAACCGGGTAACGACCGTGTCATCGGGCTCAACAAGCAATTCCTGGGCGTTACCGGCTAAATACTGCGGCTCTTCAGCCGCCACAGGCGCTAATTCTTCAACCGCGGCAACCTCTTCGACTACTGCTTCCAGGGTTTGCGTTGTTCCCTCTTCCCGCACCAGCGCCTCGGTTATTTCCTGATCTGGATTTGATTCAGCATCAACCGCGCTTGAAGTCGGTTTCATCTCTTTCTCTTCCAGATTGGCGATCAGGACTCCGGCCGTTACCGGCTGGGCAGACTCCATGGCAAACACTGCCTCTTCCCTGCCGACTGTTACTGTACCTTCTATTTCCTGGTTCTCGGTGACAGGCTCTGTCACTTGCTCCGCCTGAGCCATTGGCTGGGTAGTGTTATCCAGGGTTGTCACTTCTTCACCGTCTTCCCTCGACATCCACCAGCTGATCGAAATCACCAGCAGGATAATAACCGCCGCACATATCATCCACCGGATATTCTGGTCGTAAACTTTTTTTGCGCGGATTTCCTCGGCTTCGTTTTCCTGGGTTTCCTCCAAGGCAGAAACATACTGCTCATAGCACTGCATGACCTCATCGACGTCTGCATCCAGCAGCCTGGCGTATGCCTTGAAATAACCTTTTACAAATGTTTTGCCCGGCAGTTTTTGATACTGATCACTTTCCAGCGATTTCACGTAGTGAGCCGTCATGTGCAGGGCCTCAGCGACCCGGTGATGGCTCAGCCCTCTTTCTTCTCGCAGCTTTTTAAGTTTTTCACCAGGAGAAGACCAGTCGGAACGCCTGTCATCTGACAGTTCTTGCTGGCTCTCCTCATTGTCCTGTACGGTTTCAGTCATGCAGTACACCAGTTGGTGATCAGCTCGAGATAGCCAGTGGCGAGCTGAAGGTAATTAGCCAGCGCCTCTTCTTCAGAAGGCTCGACATTAAAGACAGGATTGGTGGTTTCGGTAACGCAGGCGCACAGCACAACCAGACTCAGTGCCGTGATTACTGTCTTAAAAAGGTGTTGCGACATGTCTGCATTCCCTCTTGAAAGGCTTATTACCAGCCTGGTTACGTCTCAGAAAACGGCAAATGCCAGATTTCCGGTAAAAAACGGCTAATATTAACTAAACTATTGGTTTTATTGAATCTTTAGACGCTGAACAGGGGTAGATTGTTTCCACTGGGCCCTGTAACGGGCACTGCGCCGGGTATGGTCTTCCACCTCTCCAACCAATTGTCCACAGGCCGCTCCGATGTCATCACCGCGAGTAGTCCGAATGGTCACCGTGTAACCGGCATCGCGAAGAATTTTCTGGAAATTGGAAATGGCTGAATTACTGGACCGCTTGTACCCGGACCCCTCGAAAGGGTTGAACGGAATCAGGTTAATTTTGCATGGCGTTTTTTTAAGAACTTCAGCCAGTTCGCGGGCATGCTGGCGATGGTCATTCACTCCGGATATCAGGATATATTCGATGGTGGCAACCCGACTGTCAGGTAGAGAGTCCAGGTAATCATTCGTGCTTCGTAATAATTCACTAATAGGGTATTTGCGATTGATGGGGACAATCTGACTGCGCAGTTCATCGTTGGGTGCGTGCAATGAAATGGCAAGGGAAGCGTCCGTGTATTCCTTAAGCCTGTCCATCGCCGGTACCACACCGGAAGTACTGATGGTGACCCGGCGTTTGGAAAGTCCGTAACAGTTGTCTTCCATCATCAGGCTGATCGCGCTCATGACATTTTCAAAATTCATCAGCGGTTCACCCATTCCCATCATAACCACGTTGGTAACCTTACGCGGCGTTTTGGTTCCGAAGGTATCCAGCTCGCGGTTGGCCAGCCATAACTGGCCAATAATTTCGGCAGTAGTCAGGTCACTGTTAAAACCCTGCTTGCCTGTAGCACAGAACGAACAGTCCAAGCTACAGCCTGCCTGCGAAGAAATACACAGGGTTCCGCGTCCGGCTTCGGGAATGTACACCGTTTCAACACTGCTGCCGCTTTCTACTTCCACTATCCATTTAAAACAGCCGTCTTCGGCATCAAACCTCTCCCTAACAACGGGCGGCCTGACTTCTGCACACTCATTCAGCCGGGCACGCAGGTCCTTGCTGATATTGGTCATTTCATCAAAGTCGGTTACCCCGAACTGATGAATCCATTTTATCAGCTGTATAGCGCGAAAAGGCTTTTCCCCCAGGTCCAGGAGAAAAGCCTCTAGTTGTTGCTTGCTCAGACCAAGCAGGTTGGTCTTGTTGCCTGGCATCAGTTTAATCCTGTCATCAGAATTTACGTGGACAGATTTCCTCGTCACTGAAAAAGTAGCTTACTTCCCTTTCAGCCGAAGCCGGAGAGTCTGAACCATGCACGGCATTGGCATCGATAGACTTGGCAAAGTCGGCACGGATGGTGCCGGCATCAGCCTCGGCCGGGTTGGTTGCACCCATCAACTCACGGTTTTTAGCAATCGCATTTTCACCTTCAAGGACCTGCACAATGACAGGACCAGAGGTCATGAATTCCATGAGGTCTGCAAAGAATGGTTTACCTTCGTGCTCTGCGTAGAATCCGCCTGCAGACTTTTCATCCAACTGCAGCATTTTCATGGCAACCACGCGCAAGCCGCCCTTTTCAAAACGGCTGACAATGTCGCCAATAACGTTCTTGCCGACCGCATCAGGCTTGATGATGGATAATGTTCTTTCGACTGACATTCACTTTACTCCACAAATTAAATAACTTGGTTTCCGGGCCCATCGGGCTTTCAGAAGACGGCGTATTGTACGCACCTTTCGACGGTTTTTGTACTCGAAAACAGGTGTTTACCGGTACTTTGGGGTTAAATTCTTAGGGTTGTAAGAGGCCGGACTAGCACAGTCCGGCAGGAAGGCTACATTTCCTCTATCCAGGCCATCTGGATGGCTTCCAGTATCTTCTCACCGCTGCGGTTGGGCTCATCATCAAAACCTTCCAGTTCGCAAACATAGCGGTGCAGGTCTACAAAGTTGATAGTTTTTGGATCAACATCCGGATGCTTGTCGACAAGCTCGATTGCGATATCAAGAGTATCTATCCATTTCATTGGGTAATTCCTGAAAGTAAGGCTATTGCTGACTGAATTAACTAGTGATTCTCAGAGACCATGTTGATGGTGTACTTGGGAATTTCTACCTGGAGATCCTCATCAGCCACACGTGCCTGGCAACCCAGTCTGGATTCTGGCTCAAGTCCCCAGGCCTTATCCAGCATGTCATCTTCATCTTCGGTCGACTCCTCGAGCGAATCAAACCCTTCTCGAACGACTACGTGGCATGTTGTGCAGGCACAGGATTTTTCACAGGCATGTTCGAGATGAACACCATTTGCTAACGCTACGTCGAGAATCGTCTGGCCAGTTTCAGCTTCGACGGTTTTTCCTTCCGGGCAAATTTCTTCATGAGGTAAAAATTGAATTACAGGCATAACTTCATTGTTCCTTATTCATATTCCTCGAGAGTGTGACCAGTCAATGCAGACTTGATCTGGGTATCCATCCGCCTTCCGGCAAAAACCAGGCTGGCCTCGTTGAGCGCTTCAGCCTCGTCACGAATGGCATCACTATCATCGTTTTTGATGGTGTCTTGCAGAGAGCGCATTCCGGAAACAAGGGTCTCGTACTCCTCTGCACTTAATAGCTCTTTTCCATTTTCCTCAAGCGCCGACTCCAGCGCCTCGATAATTCTCTGCGCTTCCACCCTGCTTTCCTGCAGAGCACGCTGCTCCTTGTCAGACGCCGCTGAGGCATAGGAGTCCTTGATCATCTGTTCGATGTCAGCATCACCCAGTCCGTAGGATGGCTTGACGACTATACTGCTTGCCACACCTGTGCTCAGCTCCTTGGCCTGAACTTCCATCAAACCGTCAGCATCCACCTGGAACGTCACTTCTATGACCGCAGCACCGGCGACCATCGGTGGTATGCCCTTGAGCTCAAACCTGGCCAGTGAGCGGCAGTCTGATACCAGCTCCCTTTCGCCCTGCAGCACGTGGAGTGACATGGCTGTCTGGCCATCCTTGTAAGTTGTAAATTGCTGGGCCCTGGCGACGGGGATGGTCGTATTGCGCGGTATGATCTTTTCTATGAGCCCGCCCATGGTTTCGATGCCCAGGGAAAGCGGTATGACATCAAGCAGTAAAATATCGTCGCCGTATTTATTGCCGACCAGCACGTCAGCCTGCAACGCCGCGCCTACGGCTACAACCTGGTCTGGATCAATTTCCGTATGCACCTCGGTTTGAAAAAATTCGCCCACTTTTTCACGGACACGAGGCGTTCTTGTCGAACCGCCAACCATAACCACGTCTGAAATTTCACTGGCATCCACACCAGCGTCACGCAGTACACGCCTGCAAGCCTTGATTGTCTGCTCAATCAAACCGTCAACCAGTGAATTGAATTGGTCACGGGTCAAGGTCGCTGACCACTGACCAAATTCCACGGTGGTTTGATCGGCATCCGTTAACGCATGCTTAGCCTGCCTTGCCACGGCTGCTAGCCTGTTAATCGTCTCGTAATTAGGATCATCCTGGAGGCTGGCTTCCGCGGCTATCCAGCCCATGATGGCGCGGTCCAGATCATCACCACCCAGGGCGGCATCACCCCCCGTGGCAAGAACCTTGAAAACGCCCTTTTCGAGACGCATTAGCGACACATCAAATGTGCCTCCACCCAGGTCGTAAATAATTACCGTCTGTTCCTGTTTTTTATCCAGGCCATAAGCCACGGCTGCAGCAGTAGGCTCGCTCAGCAACCGCAGCACTTTGATGCCAGCCAGCCTGGCTGCATCTTTTGTTGCCTGGCGCTGTGCTTCGTCAAAATAGGCCGGCACGGTAATGACGACACCATCCAGTTCGCCTCCCAGTTCCTCTTCACCGCGCCTTGCCAGCACCTTGAGTATTTCAGCTGACACTTCAACCGGGCTTTGCTGACCAGCCGCAGTCTGAATAGCAGGCATACCCCCTTCAGGATCCGGGGTGATGGCATAAGGAAGGTCATAATCGATATCCTCTGCGCCCCTACCCATCAGGCGCTTGACCGAGGAAATAGTATTGGCGGCATCTAAGGCGCCAAGCGCTACGGCCTGTGCTCCGACGGTGATTTTTCCCTCTGCGCCATAATGAACGACAGACGGCACCAGGCAGTGGCCATCATGGTCACAGAGTGTATGGGGATGCCCTTCACTGGAAACGGCTACCAGCGAATTGGTCGTGCCCAGGTCGATTCCGACAGCACGCTTGCGCACATGGTGCGCCTTAGGCTGACTTTGTCCTGGTTCTGAAATACTAAGTAAGGCCAATGTTTGTTCCCGTTTGCGCTAGTAATCCAGCAGCTTTTCCTCAACGCGATTGATTTCTTCCAGCAGCTTGAACAGAAACTGCAGTTGGTTGTACAGCGATTTAGAATTAGAAAGCTCGCCGGCATTAAATGAGTACTCAAACTGATCCAGAACCGAGTCTTTCTCGCGCTCAGTATCAACTTTAAGTTTATCCAGGCCTACAAGATTTTCTTCCGAAGCAAGGTTTTCTAGGTCTTCCCGCATTTCCATCTGACGAATGAGAAAGGACCCCTCCAGGTGGCCCTGGTTGTGCTCTTCCGGATCGACGCCGTTCAGGTTCAACAGGTATGCCGCACGCTTGAGCGGCGACTTGAGAGTTTCATACGCATCGTTGATAAGACTAGCAAGCTGAAGCGCCTGGACACGTTCGCTGTCGGCAGCGCCTAAAAAACGATCAGGATGATATTTAGCCTGGAGTTTTCTGTACTGAGCTTCCAGACTGCTGACGTCCACCCGGAATGACGCAGGCAGGGAAAATATCTCGAAAAAATTCAGACTTGCCAGTGACACGACTTACTTTCAGAACAGGATGAGAACAGGCTTCGCGTCAGACGCTGAAACTCTCGCCGCAGCCACATTCACCCTTAACGTTAGGGTTTTTAAACTCGAAGCCTTCGTTCACACCCACTTTGACAAAGTCCATTTCAGTGCCGTCAATATAAACGAGACTCTTTGGGTCTACGATAATCTTGATGCCCTGGTCCTCAAAGACTTCATCGGACGGGTCAGGCTCGTCAACAAACTCAAGCACGTAGGCCATACCTGAGCAGCCCGTAGTAGTAACACCGACGCGAATGCCAAGTCCCTTACCGCGGGAGTCAAGCTGGTTTGCCACATGTGCTGCGGCGGCTTCTGTTAATGTTATTGCCATTACCGGAATATTCCTGAATCGAAACTTACTGTTACTTGTCTTTCTCGACTGCTTCACCGCGTTTCTGTTTGACATCAGAAATGGCTGCCTTGATTGCATCCTCGGCAAGCACTGAGCAATGAATTTTCACCGGCGGCAGGCCGAGCTCTTCAGCGATTTCGGTATTCTTGATTGTTTGGGCATCCTCAATTGTCCGACCCTTAACCCATTCGGTCAGCAGGGAGCTGGACGCAATAGCGGAGCCACAGCCATAAGTTTTAAACTTGGCATCCTCGATAACACCTTCATCATTGACCCTGATCTGCAGGCGCATAACGTCACCGCAGGCAGGCGCACCTACCATGCCGGTACCGACATTTTCGTCCTCATCATCCAGGCGACCAACATTACGGGGGTTTTCGTAGTGATCCAATACTTTATCTGAATAGGCCATTGTCTGTTCCTTATCGTTAAATCTTAATTCGTTATGTCGATATAAATTAGTGGGCGGCCCACTGGATCTTGCTTAGATCCACACCGTCCTTGTACATATCCCAAAGAGGCGAAAGCTCACGCAGTTTACCCACGGCTTCCTTAACTTTTTGGGTTGCAAACTCGATATCTTCCTCAGTGGTGAACCTGCCGATGCTGAATCGCAGTGAACTATGCGCCAGTTCGTCATTCATGCCGAGTGCGCGCAGCACATAGGAAGGTTCAAGGCTGGCAGAAGTACAGGCAGAACCCGAGGATACCGCCAGGTCCTTGAGCGCCATAATCAGCGACTCACCCTCGACAAAGTTAAAACTGACATTGATGTTACCCGGAACACGATGATCAAGGTCACCATTGAAATAAACCTCTTCCATACCTTCCAGGTTGCTGATGAACTTGTCACGCAATACACGAATACGCTTTTCCTCGTGATGCATCTCTGCCTTAGCAATGCGGAAAGCTTCACCCATACCGACAATCTGGTGGGTAGGCAAAGTGCCTGAGCGCATTCCACGTTCATGACCGCCACCGTGCATCAGCGCCTCAATCCTTACGCGGGGCTTTCTGCGGACAAACAGGGCACCTACCCCTTTAGGGCCGTAGGTTTTGTGTGCAGAGAAAGCCATAAGATCTACTTTCATGTCCTGGAGATCAATGTCAATCTTTCCTGTGCTTTGTGCGGCATCAACATGGAAGATCACTTTCTTTTCCCGGCAAATCTCGCCAATAGCCTTGATGTCATTGATGACGCCTATCTCGTTGTTCACATGCATCAGGGATACAAGAATGGTGTCTTCACGGATAGCGTTCTCGACGACTTCAGGCGCAATAAGGCCCTTGTTATCAGGGTCAAGATACGTGACTTCAAAGCCTTCCCTTTCGAGCTGACGACAGCTGTCGAGAACAGCTTTATGCTCAATTTTTGAGGTGATGATGTGCTTGCCCTTGTTCTTGTAGAAGTGCGCTGCACCTTTTATTGCCAGGTTGTCAGACTCGGTTGCACCCGAAGTCCAGACTATTTCCCTTGGATCGCAATTGACCAGGTCAGCGACATGCTGTCTTGCTTCTTCAACCGCCTCTTCCGCTTTCCACCCAAACATGTGTGAGCGGGAGGCCGGGTTGCCAAAATTGCCTTCCATGGTCAGACATTCCACCATTTTGTCCACAACACGGGGATCAACCGGCGTGGTAGCTGAGTAGTCAAAATAAATCGGTAACATGCTTTACTCCAATCGAAAATACTTTCTGAAATTACAATGAACTGGCCGCTATACGTTCTAGTCCACCCTGTGGATGGTCCTCCACTTCCTGTTCAGTGCTCATGCGCTCGTGCTGGTTGCGGGCGATCTGTTCCACTTCGCGCTTGGAAACCAGGTCAGCCAGGCTGATGTTGCTCAGAAACTTGTGAATCTGGGCACTCAGGTCTTCCCATAAGTGATGGGTTAGACACATCTCGCCGCCTTGGCAGTCGCCCTTGCCCTGGCACTTTGTAGTGTCCAGGGATTCACTAACAGCATCAATAATTTCAGCAACAACGATTTCAGAATCCTGTCTGCCCAGCAGGTAACCGCCACCCGGGCCTCTTACACTGCTTACAAGATCCTGTTTGCGCAGCTTGGAAAAAAGCTGCTCGAGATAGGAAAGAGAAATGCCCTGCCTTTTGGAAATATCACTAAGGGTTACCGGACCTTTTCTGGCATTGATGCTCAGATCCAGCATGGCAGTAACCGCATAGCGTCCCTTGGTTGTCAGTCTCATATGTGTGAACTCTCATTTTTGAGGTCATAGATTTTGCAATAACCAACCTTTTTAGTCAAGTATATAACTGAGTAAATTAGTCGGGTAAAGGGCTCAGGAGTCGCTATTTTCCTGCTTTTTATCAAGTTGATACTCCGTGGACGTCAGAATGCCCCGTAAGATATTGATTTCCATGGTATCCGGCCTGATTCGGGTAAAAAGCCTGCGCAACCGCGGCATTAGCTGCCTGGGATTATCAGGATCATGAAAATCCAGGCGCACCAGGACTTTCTCAAGATGCTCAAGATAGCCCTCCATGTCCTTGACGGTGGCCATCGGCTGATCCCAGATCTCATCCATAGAGTTGCCAATAATCTCGCTAATGGTTGGCTCCCGTTCTGAGGACTGTGTTTTCACCAGGGCATTGGCTTTCAAAAAAGCCTTGCGTATTTCATAGCACAGCACCATGACCGCCGCTGCCACATTCAGGGAGGGATATTCCTCATTCGCCGGAATCTGGACATGGTGATGACAAAGCTGGAGCTCTTCGTTACTCAATCCCCGATCTTCACGCCCAAAAACAAGAGCCACCTCGTTATTACTGGATGCGACAACAAGTTTTTCCCCGCACTCCTCGGGATCGACCATTGGCCAGGGAATACTTCTCGAACGAGCACTGGTTCCAATAACCAGTCCGCAGTCCGCGATAGCCTCGTCCAGTGAATCGACCACTTTCGCGTTATCCAGTATATCGAGTGCTGAGGCTGCCCTGCCCAATGCGACTCCGGAGGGATAATCCTTGGGACGGACAAGGAATAGGGATTTTAGGCCCATGTTTTTCATCGCGCGGGCTGTTGCACCAATATTGCCAGGATGGCTTGTCGCAACCAGTACTATTCTAATGCGGCTGAGGTCCAAAACGTTTCTGCCTCCGGCTTTTCCGGCTGTTCAAAAAGGCGCGCTATGATACCAGACTTGACCAGGTTCTTTTGCTATCATGCGCGGCAAATTTTGGCCTGACAGGCCCCTCTTCAGAATCAATCCACCATGCATGCATACATCAACATAGGACTACGGGCCGCAAGACTGGCGACGGAAAAAATCCTTGAGGCCTGGCAGCGGCCAGATCGTATCAAGGTCAGTGAAAAAGCGCGCAATGATTTTGTCACTGATGTTGATATCCGGGTTGAGGAAATACTGGTCGACCACATTCGCAATTCATTTCCTGAGCATGGCTTCCAGTGCGAAGAAGGTGGTGAACTGCCGGGAGAGGATTCAGACACCACCTGGGTGATCGATCCAATTGATGGCACACGCAACTTCATCATGGGGCTGCCCCATTTCTGCATTTCTCTTGGTTGCGTGAAAAACGGCCAGCTCGAACATGCCATCATTGTTGACCCGGTTAAAAACGAAGAATTCACTGCCTCCCGCGGCAGCGGTGCGCAATTAAACGGGCACCGGATCAGGACGACCAACCGCACTGATATCGAAGGCGGTACCGTCAGCCTCAGCTGTGCCGGCCTGAAGAACTACGAACGTCTGATGTCTATACAGGAAAATATGAAAGGCAAAATTGGGGCAATCCGCATGACAGGGTCAGCCGCACTTGATCTTGCCTATCATGCCGCTGGCCGCACCGATGCCGGCTGGATGTCGGGGATGAACCGCTGGGATGTTGCTGCCGGGATCCTGCTCATTCGCGAAGCTGGCGGTCTGATCAGTGACAGCAAGGGAAATCCGGACTGCTATGGCGCGGACGATCTCGTGTTCAGCAACAACAAGTGTTTTAAAGACTGGCTGAAAATAATCTCGATAAGCAGTAAATAGTTTTTACTGCCTTTATTTTTCCAGTCTGAATATATTCAAGCCCAGTGTTAGCGAGCGTAGCAGCTTTTCCAATCAGGGAAGGGCGTCAATTTCTTCGCCTTCTTTAACAGGAGGCATAAGATCTTCTTTCGAGATGTGCATATAGAGCAGCACATTGGCGGCCACGTATATGGAAGAATACGTCCCGATCACCACTCCCACGATCAGGGCAATCGCAAATCCCTTGATCATCTCCCCGCCGAAAATAAACAGTGCCAGCAGTACAAGCAACGTTGTTAACGAGGTGATGATGGTGCGGCTGAAGGTCTGGGTGATGGAGATATTGATAAGCTCCACGGTATCGCTTTTACGCAACATGCGGAAATTTTCCCTGATTCTGTCAGATACGACGATTGTGTCATTCAGGGAATAACCGATTACGGCAAGCAGGGCAGCGAGTACAGTCAGGTCGAAATCAATCTGCAGCAGTGAAAAGAATCCCAGGGTAATGGTTACATCATGGGCCAGGGCAGCAACAGCGCCCACCGAAAACTTGAACTGAAAACGCAGGGCGATGTAGATCATGATCATGATCAGTGCCACCAGCATACCAAGACCGCCCTGCTCTCTTAATTCCTCGCCTACCTGGGAGCCGATAAAGCCGGAGCCAAGCCTTTCCACTTCACCACTGGCATTTGCCTGCAGCAGTGACACGACCTCGTCCGCCACCCGGGACGCATCTCCCTGCTGCCCCTGGTCTGCGCCTTCCTGTGGTTCACCGGTTTCCTGGATGCGGATCTGTACATCCTGGTCTGTCCTGAAGTTAACCACTTCGAAATTACTGTAGCCGGCATCGCTGATAACAAAGCGAATTTCCTCAAGATCAGGTGCTTGGGTATAGGACACCTGGATTTGCGTGCCCCCGGTAAAGTCGAGCCCAAAGTGCATGCCATTGAAAATAAATGAACCTATGGAAACCAGGATAAGCAGCGCCGAGAAAACAGTACTGGCCTTGCGCAGCCCCATGAAATTTATGACTTTCATGTCACTCATGATGCAGGGCTCCCTTCCGGAGTTTTCACCCCGATGGAAATCTGTTTTACATTGCGTCCTCCATAGACAAGATTAATTATGGCGCGAGTCACCATGATCGCCGTAAACATGGAGGTCAGAATCCCGATGGAGAGCGTTACCGCAAAGCCGCGGATAGGGCCTGTACCTATCGAGTAAAGAATAATAGCCACCAGGAAGGTGGTAACGTTGGCATCAAGAATGGTTACAAATGCCCGCCCAAATCCGCCATCGATGGCTTTTTGGACCGGCATGCCGTTTTGCAGTTCTTCCCTAATGCGAGCAAATATAAGCACATTGGCGTCCACAGCCATGCCCACCGTCAGCACAATACCGGCGATGCCGGGCAGAGTCAGTGTGCCGCCAATAATCGACATCACTGCCACCAGCAACATTAGATTCACCACCAGCGCGATGTTGGCTGCCAGTCCAAATATTCGGTAGTAAACCAGCATAAAAATCAGTACAAGTCCCATACCAATCTGGACTGACATGAGGCCACGATTAATATTGTCCTGACCAAGACTTGGCCCAATGGCATATTCCTCAAGAAAGTACATGGGAGCTGCAAGGGCACCGGAACGAATGAGCAGGGCCAGGTCATTGGCTTCGTTTGCCTCAACTCCGGTTATGCGGAACTGCCTTCCTAATGCGGACTGGATAGTGGGTGCTGAGATGACGCGCTCTTCCACGTAAGGCTCAGATCTCGTCACCAGCTCACCGTTATCAGCCCGTTCGGTGACTGAACGGGTCTTTGTTTCAATGAGCAGGATTGCCATGCGCCGGCCAATATTGGCCCGGGTGACTTCATTGATCTGCCTAGCGCCAACGGCATCCATCGACAAGTTTACCTGTGGCAGACTAGTCTGGGGATCAAAAGAAGACTGCGCATTAGTGACATTTTCTCCGCTGACAATTATGTCGCGCTCAATTTCTAGTGCACCTCCGGTCCTGGGATCAAGATATTCAAGCGTGGTACCGGCCGGTGCACTGGGCTCGGCTACCAGGTGAAATTGGAGTGTGGCCACAGCGCTGATTAATTCCTTGGCCCGCGACGTATCCTGGATGCCGGGCAACTCAATGATGATGCGGTTGCTGCCCATGGGCTGAACCTTGGGCTCTTTAACGCCGAGCTCATCAACACGCGTGCGAAGGGTTGTCAGGTTTTGCTGCAGAGCATAGTCCTGCAGCTGCAGCATGGCCAGGTCGCTCATGGTGTAATACAGCAGGTAATTGCCACCACTTTCACTGGTTCTGAAAAGGAAATCGGGAAACTCATCGCGCATTAGTTCAATAGCAGCACTGCGCGTCTCAGGATTGGTGAACTGGATGACGATGCGGTTATTGTCATCCACTTCCAGTGGCGGACGGTAACGCAGGCCCTCTTCCCGGAACAGGGTGCGCATGCTTGCAAGAGAGTCAGTTAGCTGCTTGTTAACAGCCGCTTCCATGTCCACTTCCATCAAGAAATGCACCCCACCACGCAGGTCAAGACCGTAGGTCATAGGACCGGCACCCAGGGATTCAAGCCAGCCAGGTGTATTGGGGGCCATGTTCAAAGCAACAATGTATTCGTCAGGAAGCGCCAAGTTAACCAGCTGCTGAGCCCTGCTCTGTTCATCGGCATTGCGAAGACGGATTAGGCCTATACCGTCCTCTATTACCGGATTAAAAAACTCAATGCCGTCGGCACCCAGCGTAAAGGTGGCACTGTCGAGCGCACTCTGGTCAACAATGCCGTTGTCATGAGAAATCTGGATTGCCGGATCAGGCGCATAAAAATTTGGCGTGGCGTAAACAATGCCTAGAAATACTATGAAAAGTATCAGCAGGTTTTTCCAGAGAGGGTATTTATTTAGCATGACTATATGAAGAAGCAGACGCTTAGATAGATTTCAACGTACCCTTGGGGAGTACTGCCGAAATGCTGGATTTCTGCATCTTGATTTCAACGTTATCATGGATCTGGAGCACAATGTAATTATCGTCCACCTTAGTCAGCTTGCCGAGAATTCCGCCGTTGGTCATGACCTCATCACCCTTGTTCAGGCTGGACATCAACTCGCGATGCTCTTTTGCCCTCTTTGACTGCGGACGCCAGATAAGAAAGTAGAAGATCAGCGCGAAGCCGCCGAAGAAAATGATGTTGAACATGGTAGACGGCTGCTGGCCGGCAGCGTCTGACTGTGCATATGCAGAACTAATGAAAAAATCCATGAAATTCCCCAGTTAAGATGTGTAGCCTATTTGCTCCGTCAAACAATCGATTTATTGTCTCTTTTAAGGATCTTCCCGCAGCTGTTCAGCCCTGCTCAAACTCAAGTTCCTGCTGCTGTTTCTGGAAGGATCTGGCAAAGCGCGCCAATGTACCCTGTTCTATAGCGTCGCGCAAATCAGCCATCAGTGCCTGGTAGAAGTGCAGGTTATGAATGGTGTTGAGCTGGGCGCCAAGGATCTCCTTGCACCTATCCATATGATGTAAATAGGACCGAGAAAAGTTTTTGCAAGTGTAGCAGGAGCAATTTTCATCAATTGGCGACAAATCTTCCCTGTATTTACTGTTTCTCAGTTTCAGGAGGCCTTTTGATGTAAACAGGTAGGCATTGCGGGCATTACGAGTTGGCATGACGCAGTCAAACATGTCTAGGCCGCGTGATGCAGACTCCACGAGATCGGACGGCGTGCCGACCCCCATCAGGTAGCGTGGCTTGTCTTCGGGCATCAACTTAACTATTTCATCCAGCACAGCCCACATCTCCTCCTTGGGCTCACCCACAGACATACCACCAATGGCGTATCCGTCAAAACCGATTTCCACAAGCGCCTGCAGTGACTCCTTGCGTAAATTCGGATACATGCCGCCCTGGACAATCCCAAAAAGAGCCCCCGGATTATTGCCATGGGCCTGCTTACAGCGTCTGGCCCAGCGCATGGAAAGCTCCATTGACTCTCTGGCCGTTTCTTCGGTGGCGGGATACGGCGTGCACTCATCAAAAACCATGATGATATCAGACCCGAGCTTATGCTGAACTTCTATTGCTCTTTCCGGGCTGAGAAATACCTTTGCTCCATCAACCGGGGAGCGAAACTCAACTCCTTCCTCGGAAATTTTGCGTAACTCCCCCAGGCTGAATACTTGGAAACCGCCTGAGTCAGTGAGAATGGGTTTATCCCAACCCATAAAGTCATGCAGGTCCCCATGGGACTGTATAATATCAGTTCCCGGCCGCAGCATGAGGTGAAAGGTGTTGCCCAGCAGAATCTGGGCCCCGGTTGCAGCCACCTGCTCCGGTGAAAGGCCTTTTACAGAGCCGTAAGTGCCAACCGGCATGAATGCAGGCGTATCAACCTGTCCTGTTGAAAACAAAAGCCGCCCTCTTCGGGCGGCTTCGGTGTTTTGAATCAGTTGATATTCCATGAATCAGGGGAGCAGGTCAGCGACACCATCCCTCTCTTCGGTCAACTCGGCGGCAGTCTTGTCCATCAGGTCCCTGCTGAAATCATTGATCTCAAGTCCCTGGACAATCGAGTACTGCCCATTTTCACAGGTAACCGGGAAGGAGTAGATAAGTCCCTCTTCAATGCCGTAGCTGCCATCCGATGGAATTGCCATGCTCACAATCTGACCGTTGGTGCCGAGCGCCCAGTCACGCATGTGCTCTATGGCGGCATTGGCCGCTGACGCAGCACTTGAAAGTCCCCTCGCCTTGATAATCGCTGCACCACGCTGCTGAACGGTTGGAATGAAATCATTTACCACCCAGTCCTGGTCAACCAGTGATGTTGCCTCTTCTCCTGCCACCTGGCAGTGATGAATGTCAGGATACTGTGTTGCAGAGTGATTGCCCCAGATGATCATGCTTTGGACATCAGTGCTATGCTTGCCGGTCTTATTGGCCAGCTGCGCCATGGCACGGTTGTGATCAAGACGGGTCATTGCTGTGAACTGACCCCGATCTAGATCGGGTGCATTGCGATACGCAATTAGTGCATTTGTGTTGGCCGGGTTGCCCACAACAATTACCTTCACGTCACGGCTGGCATGATCATTGATGGCCTTACCCTGCACCGAGAAAATGGCAGCATTGGCCTCGAGCAGATCTTTCCTTTCCATGCCGGGCCCCCTAGGGCGTGCACCCACGAGCAGACAATAGTCGGCATCCTTGAAAGCCACGTTAGGGTCATCAGTCTGAACCATGCCCTGTACCAGGGGAAACGCACAGTCCTCCAGTTCCATAGCCACACCCTTCAGTGCCTCCAGGGCCGGTGTAATTTCAAGCATCTGCAGGATGACAGGCTGGTCCTTACCCAGCATTTCGCCTGAAGCAATCCTAAAAAGAAGTGAATAGCTGATTTGGCCGGCCGCACCAGTGACCGCAACCCTGACTGGAGATTTCATGTTGGTGATTCCTGTGGATTAAATAAAGAAAGACTAAATTTCGGACCGAGGAGTATACCAAATAGGAAGGAACAAGGTGCAAGGAACAAGCTACAAGGGGTAAACTTCCATTTATTCTAAACACCTCACACTTTGCTCCTTGCCACTGGCAACCCAATAAGTTATCAATATTTAATGAATTACTTGTTACCGGAAGTTTAATGCGCAAAACCAAAATCATCTGCACAGTCGGCCCTGCCACCAGCAATTACGAGATGCTAAAGGAATTGTATGAGGCCGGCATGAACATCATCCGCCTCAACATGTCCCACGCCACCCACAAGTGGGCCGACCGTATGATCAACCATATCGTTGAGCTTAATAAAGAAACCACTTACCCCGTGGGCATACTGCTCGATACACAGGGACCTGAAATCCGCACCAGCGTTCTGGAAAACGACCTGAACCTGAAAACCGGCGATGAAATCTCGATTTCAGTCCGCGATGGCGTTGATGTCGAGGAGTCATCCTTTCGCATCAACTATGATGAGTTAATCGACACTGTTAACGTCGGAGACAAAATCACGGTGGACAATGGCCTTATCAACCTTGAAGTATTGGAAAAAAATACCCCGATCATGCGCTGCAAGGTCATTGACGGCGGCGTGCTGGGCAGC
>RFVC01000021.1 GCA_009922595.1 Gammaproteobacteria bacterium
GGCCTGCAATTGCAGGCCTTTTTGGGTGTTGGTAGCTACGGGTGGACTTGAACCACCGACCCCAGCATTATGAATGCTGTGCTCTAACCGGCTGAGCTACGTAGCCTTGTTTTTCTTTTGCGGCTTCCGATGTACCTAATCTGAAAATTGTTTTTTCGGTATTTCTTGCTTAGCGCATGTCTGTATACGCCTGCGCGAAAAAAACCGTAAAATATTGCTATATCAGGCACTCTCGAAAATCTCATAACCAATATGAAGTTTACCCAATTTCGGGAAATCTTCGAGGGAGCGCATTTTCGTTTTACGTCACTTTAAAGTCAAGGACTTGGGACTTTTTATACATTGAAACGGAAGTGTATAACGTCGCCATCCGCAACGAGATAGTCTTTGCCCTCCAGGCGCCATTTTCCGGCATCCTTGGAGCCCTGTTCACCATTGTTGTCGATAAAATCGTCGTATCCGATGACTTCGGCGCGGATGAATCCCTTCTCGAAATCGGTATGAATCACGGCCGCCGCCTTGGGGGCGGTGGCGCCTTTCTTAAAGGTCCAGGCGCGGCATTCCTTGGGACCCGCGGTGAAATAGGTCTGCAGACCCAGCAGTGTATAGCCGGCGCGGATAACACGGTCCAGGCCGGGTTCCGTCATCCCCATTTCCTGCAGGAATTCAATTTTCTCTTCCTCATCCAGTTCGGCGATTTCTGATTCCAGCTTGTTGCACACTACAACCACCTCGGCCCCTTCGGCGGCAGCAATCTCCTGGACCAAATCCAGGTGGGGATTGTTCTCGAATCCGTCCTCATCCACGTTAGCGACATACATAGTAGGTTTTACGGTCAGAAGGTGGAGCGAATAGAGGTCAGTCAGTTCATTAGCATCTAGTCCCAGGCTTCGTACCGGCTGGCCATCGTCGAGATGGGCCTGCACTTTTTCAAGGAGGGCAGTCTGCTTCTGGGCATCCTTATCACCGCTTTTGGCCACGCGGCTGACCTTTTCGAGAGCTTTCTGCACACTCTCCAGATCGGCCAGGGCCAGTTCGGTGTTGATGGTGTCGATGTCACTTTTGGGATTAATACTGGCGGAGACATGCACCACGTTGTCATCTTCAAAGCAGCGAACCACGTGGGCGATAGCATCAGTTTCCCGAATGTTGTGGAGAAACTGGTTGCCGAGCCCCTCGCCTTTGGAAGCGCCCGCCACGAGACCGGCAATATCCACGAACTCCATGGTGGTCGGAATAACTTCTTTGGGGTTGACGATGCCGGCAATGGCATCAAGCCGCGGGTCGGGAATCGGCACGATTCCAGCATTCGGCTCAATGGTGCAGAAAGGAAAGTTCTCTGCCGCGATGCCTGCTTCTGTCAGGGCATTAAAAAGCGTTGATTTGCCCACATTGGGCAGCCCAACAATTCCGCATTTAATTCCCATCAGGATTGTCCTTATTCTCAGTTTCTTTGTTGTCGGTATGCAGCGTCTTCATCGCATCCTGGATGTTTCCGTTTACCAACACCGGCATCAGGCGGATCGCTTCATCAATATTGTCCTGGATAGCTTCGGCTTCCTGTTTTGAGGGCTCACTAAGCACATAGTCCTTGCCCTTTACGGTGGGTCGGCCGATACCTATGCGCAGACGGTGAAAATCACTCCTGCCCATTGCCTTGGCTATATCCCTGACGCCATTGTGTCCCCCATGACCGCCACCTGTTTTCAGGCGGACTGTACCAACCGGCAGATCCAGTTCGTCATAAGCGACCAGGATTTCCAGCGGATCTATATCAAAATATTTAGCCATGGCCGATACTGCCTGGCCGCTGGCATTCATATAAGTGGTTGGAAAGAGCAGCCTTACGTCACGGCCATCAATCGTGATGCGTTCCGCCATGCCATAAAATTTACTCTCTGCACGCAATTCTCCGTGATAGTCGTCGCATAGACTTTCCAGGAACAGGGCGCCGGCGTTATGGCGGGTAAAGCGGTATTGCTGGCCTGGATTTCCCAGACCAACAATCAGTTTGATGCCGCTCATCGTAAGGGTGAGTTAGACGAGATTACTCGCTGCTGTCGTCGCCGGCAGAGTCATCAGCACCACCTTGATCGGCTGCTGGTGCGTCGCCCTCAGCGGCTTCTCCTTCTGCCGCTCCAACTTCAGGCTCTTCAACAGCCCGGGCACGGATTTCTGTCACAGACACGACGGCATAGTCGTGCTCTTCACCGTGGGAAAGATCGACACTGGTAACGCCTTCAGGCAGTTTCAGGTCGGAGATGTGAACGATGTCGCCGGTATGAACGTCAGCCATATCCACTTCAATGTACTCAGGCAGGTCTTTGGGTAGACAGGACACCTGTAGCTCGTTCATGGAAGTAATAATCTGGCCATTTTCCAGTTTCACACCCACACAGGAATTTTCATTAACGAGGTGAAGCGGAACGTTCACGGTCAGGGCAACATCAGCGCGCACGCGCAGGAAGTCTGCATGCATGATCCTGGGTTTGGCAGGATGCCTCTGCAGGTCCTTGATAACGACATTTTCAGTGGTGCCATCAAGGTTCAGTTCGATAATGGATGAGAAAAAGGCCTCGTTTTCAGTGGCATGGAAAATGTCATCATGCCTAATGGTAATAGACACAGGATCTTTACCTGCGCCGTAAACGATACCCGGGATGTTGCCTTCGAGGCGACGCAGGCGGCGGCTCGCACCTTTCCCTACGTCTGTGCGTGCTGATGCATCCAGCACAATGTCTTGTTTAGCCATTTTAGATTTCCTCTTTTAACAGCTTGTCTTCACGGGTCTGCGACCAACCCGGAAGGGTTAATTTAACTGTCTTCGCTGTTCTAACACTTACGTGTTATCGAACATAGCGCTGACAGACTCTTCATTGCTGACTCGCCTGATTGACTCTCCAAGGAACTTGCCCATGGTAAGTTGGCGAATCTTCTTGCACTTCTTGGCTTCCTCCGACAGCGGAATGGTGTCAGTCACCACCAGCGAGTCGAGAGAAGAATTATTCAGGTTTTCCATCGCGTTGCCTGACAGTACGGGATGCGTAGCGTAGGCGACCACTTTGATTGCGCCTTCGTCTTTCAGGGCATCAGCGGCCTTGCACAGGGTGCCGGCTGTATCGACCATGTCGTCGACAATCAGGCACGTACGTCCCTTCACCTCACCAATCAGGTTCATGACCTGGGATTCATTGGCTTTTGGACGACGTTTATCGATGATCGCCAGGTCAATATCCAGCTGTTTTGCAAAGGCACGGGCCCTGACTACACCGCCAATATCCGGCGACACTACGATCAGGTCCTTGTAATTGTTGCGAATCACTTCATCTACCAGAACTGGAGAGGCATAGACGTTGTCCACCGGGATCTGGAAAAAGCCCTGGATCTGTTCAGCATGCAGGTCAACGGTCAAAAGGCGGTGGACTCCAACGGCGCTGATCATATCAGCAACAACCTTGGCGCTGATGGGGACGCGGCCAGATCGTACGCGGCGATCCTGGCGGGCATAACCAAAGTAAGGAACCACAGCTGTTATACGGTTTGCTGAGGAGCGGTGCAGGGCATCAGCCATGAGCAACAGCTCCATCAGGTTGCTGTTGGTGGGTGCACAGGTAGGCTGGATGATGAAGACATCCTGACCGCGAACGTTCTCGTTAAGCTCAACGTTGATCTCACCGTCACTGAATTTCTGTACTTCAGCGCGACCCAGAGGCACACCCAGCCAGCGGGCGACTTTTTCCGCCAGTTCCGGGTTGGCATTGCCGGTAAAAACCATTAGGTTGTTGGCCATGTCTCTGGATCCTGTCCTGGTTCTATTTATTTATAGTTATCTTGAACGTCGTCTGTGAACGGTTTCAGTGTTAATGGCTGGGGTGGGAGGATTCGAACCTCCGCATGCAAGGATCAAAACCTTGTGCCTTACCACTTGGCGACACCCCAAGAATACTGACTTAATAATTTACCCTATAAGGGCTTTCTTAAAGCCTGGTGAAGCGGAGATTCGTTGACTCCCCTGGCCACAAAGGCTGATTTTAAACCTGGCAGGTCAATCCTGGCCTGCTGCAGGGCCTGTCTAGCTTCCTGCTCCGTTTCGTAGGCCGCAAATACGCTTGATCCTGTCCCTGTCATGCGTGTTTCACTGATACAGGAAAGCCAGTCCAGCACCTTTTTTACCTCTGGGTAAAGGCTGCAGACCAGCGTTTCGCAGTCATTTTTACTACCAGAAAACGGAAAGCCGGCTATTTTGATGGCGGGAGTGTGTCTTGTCAATTGCGGATGAGAAAAAACTTCCCCTGTTGAGACGGGGCAATCCGGGGTCAGCACGAGGTACCAACGTTCAGGAATATCAATTACTTGCAGCAATTCACCCACGCCTTCAGCCCAGGCTGAAAAGCCCTTTACAAAGACTGGTACATCGGCCCCCAGGGCAAGACCCAGACGGGCTAATTCGTCCGGTTTTAGACCGCAATTCCAGAGCCTGTTAAGTCCCAGCAGGGTAGTAGCTGCATCTGAGCTGCCGCCGCCAAGGCCGCCTCCTGTCGGCAGGACTTTTTTCAGCAAGATATGGGCACCACTGACCCCACCAGTTTCCTTGAATAGCAGCTGGGCTGCCCGAAGGACCAGGTTTTGCGAATTTTCCAGTTCTTCCATGGTGCAGCTGAACTGAATGTCTTTGCTGTCGGTTGGCGTGATGGTCAGCGTGTCCCCGTAATCTAGGAGCTGAAATACCGTCTGCAGATTGTGGTAGCCGTCATCCCGCTGCCCGGTGATATGGAGGAAGAGATTGAGTTTGGCAGGGGCTGGTAATGTTATGGATTCCACCGGCAAATCCTCAGGGCAGTACCCAGTTGCTAATCAGAAAGGTGAGGCGATAGGGTGACTGGGTCAGCCGGATGCGTGCGGGCAGGGGCCGCTGCTGAACAAACTCAAAACGGTCAAATTCCATTGTCCACCGTATACCACTGGCATCCTCCTGGACGATCCTAGAGACCAGCCCATCTTCACCGCGACTGATATTTGCCGGCCTTGTTGGGGAGGGAATGCCGCGGACCCAGTAGAGTAGTTCTGAGGCTGGAAAAGCATACCCCAGCATGGCAGTTGTGACTGCTTCAAGGCTCTCAGCATGAATCGGCTCTTCACCGTTTTTTTCTATTACAACATTGTCGCGACCACCGCTGATGCGGACTGCACCAAGTCCAAGTGTTCCGCTGAGGTTGATGTCATAGTCTTCCTCTTGCTGGAACCAGTTGATGTTTATTGTGTCGGATTCGCTGCCGCTTCTTATATTAAGCCTGCCGCGCAGATTCCAGTTTTCTAGCGCGGCCAATGATTCCAAGTAACTCGCCGGGTAGCTGGTTTTTGGCATAGGGGTCGTAGCGCAGGCTGCCAGCAGGAAGCAGGCCGGTATCCACAGGCACAGGCTCAGGAATGAACTAGAAGATTTTGACTGTTGGGCGGCGTCAATCAGAAGTGAGCCGCTCCATGGTGCTGCGGATGAATTCACTGTTTGGTTGTGATTCCAGCGCCTTGCGCCAGATACTGCGGGCCTGCGTTCTTTCGCCTGTCACCCACAGAACTTCGCCAAGATGGGCGGCGACTTCGTGATCGGGGAACAGCTCGTAGGCTCGGTCAAGGTTTTCTATAGCTTCTTCATACATGCCAAGCCGGTACTGTACCCAGCCCAGGCTATCTATTATGGCTGCATCATTTGGGGCAAGCTCAAAAGCGCGCTTTATGAGTTCATAGGCTTCATTGAAGCGGTCAGTCCGGTCAGCCAGCGTGTAGCCCAGGCTGTTATAGGCAACGGGATTGTTGGGATTGAGCTGGATAATCCTGCGCAGGTCTTCTTCCATCAGGGTCAGGTCATTGATTTCCTGGCTGTAGACAGAGCGCAGGAACAGAAGCTGGATATTGTTGGGAAACGCTCCCACGGCATTGTTGAGAACACGGCCTGCCTCATCCATCTGACCCTCATCCATCAAGATATTGGCTTCCATGGAGAGCAAGGCAATATTGTAGTCAGGATTGCGAAAGCGGACATTCTGCAGTCGGGATCTCACTTCCCTGTAGCGTCCTGCACGAATCATTAACTCAGTCAGGCTGCGCTGAGCCTGCAGGAAATTGCCGCCTCCGTTTACGTTAAAGAAATGTTTAATGGCCTCATCATTTTTATTTTCCTGAACACTGATAAAACCGAGGTAGTAATGGGCGTCATCCAGTCGCTGTGCATTCTCGACCATGATTTCAAAATACTGCCTTGCTTCACTGAACAGGTTGATCTCCATGCTAAGCAGGGCAAGCGAGTAGAGCATGTCGTAATCATCAGGGTACTGTTCAACGATAATGGCAAACTGGTCGCGGGCATCACTGTAGCGTTGGTCATCAATAAGCTTGCGAGCATACTGAAAGCGTAGCTCTTTATGGTTGCTGTTGTTTTCCAGCGCCTCCTGTAAACGCTCTCTTGCCTGTTCTGGCCTTTCCAGAATCTCGAGCAATTCCACTTCAAGCAGGACCACCTCAGGGTTGTCATTCAAGGCATCGGTGAGGGTGCTAACTTCCATGTAGGCTTCTTCAGCCTGGCTATTCTGGTGGTGGAGGTGAGCTAGACCAAGCTTTACAGATTGATTTTCAGGGTAGAGAGTTTTAAGTTCCAGGAGATCGGCAATCAGTGCATCAAAAAATAGCTCAGCATCGTTATCGACGGCAGTACGGTTTGTGATGAGACGAAAATCAATGTTGTAACCGAGGGCCAGCAGTTTCTTCATGTGAGTCATTGCTTCACGATAGCGGCCCAGTGTTGCCATTTGGAAAGCCAGCGTTCTCAATGCCTCCTGGGATTCCGGCTCTTTCGCCAGCCAGAGGTTGCTGGTTTCAATCGCAGCCGGAATATCACGCATGAAGGAGGCTATTCGTGAGGCGCGACGGATTATATTGATGTCATTAGTCTCGCGAGCGAGGGCGAGGTAATCCTCTAGAGCTTTCTGGTTGTAACCTCGCTGGCCTGCCATTTCAGCAATGATGACGCGAGTCAGGACGTCTTCATCGAAATTTCCGTACTGGATCTCAACAGGTTCCGGCAGAGGTTGGGGAACTACCTCCACAACTTTGTCGGACGTTTGCGCTTCACTAACCGAACTGTTGGCTGCTACAGTCGAGTCGTCTTGGGGTACGGTGGTGGCACAGGCAGAAAGGAGTGTTAATCCCAGCGCCGCAAGCGGAATCCGGCCCGAGGAAAGCATTTCCAGGAGGTTTGTCTTCATTAACGTTGAAATTGTCTTTTTGGTATTCATATCAGGCAGTTAGTATAACGAGGGGGGATAACCCGCTCAATGCCGGCAAACTAGAGGCGTTGTCATAAATGATGAATTTAATCTGTTTAGCACCCAACCCGTATAAACGGCGGTTACTCCAATATACGTGCAGTATGGAGGATTAGAGCTTAATGCGGCTTTAATCCGAAATGCCTTGATAGGCACAGAGGGGCGGATTGAGTAGAATGCGCGGTTCGACGCCAAAAAATGAATAAATGGCGCATATTTACGACTTTTTATAACTTCTTTTATGACTACGTTGTTACTGGGTATTAACCACAACACGGCCAGCATTGATGTTCGTGAAAAGGTGGCTTTTGCCCCGGAAAAAATGCATGACGCTCTCCAGCTGGCCTGCGCGGATGTGGGGCTGGATGAAATAGTCATCGTCTCCACCTGCAACCGTACTGAGCTTTACTGTGAGCCGGGTGAAGCCAGGGCTGTGTCAGAAAAAAGCGAGGAAGTCTACCAGCATATCCAGCAGTGGCTTGGTCAGTACCACGGGCTAAGTCATGAGCAGCTGGAGAACTGTGTCTATATCCACAGCGATCTTGAAGCTGTTAGGCATTGCATGAAAGTTGCCAGTGGCCTTGATTCGATGGTGCTGGGAGAACCGCAGATCCTGGGCCAGCTCAAGTCGGCCTATGCCGTCGCGCGTGAGGCCGGTACCGTCGGCAACAACCTGAGTCGGCTTTTCGAGGAAACCTTTGCAGTCGCCAAGCAGGTTCGCACCGATACGGCTATCGGGGAAAATCCGGTTTCAGTGGCGTTCGCTGCCGTTTCGCTGGCAGAACATATTTTCAGTGATTTATCCCAGACCAGTGCGCTCATGATCGGCGCTGGTAAAACTATAGAACTTGTCGTGCAGCATCTGCGTAATGCGGGTGTTTCAAATGTTTCAGTCGCTAACCGAACACTGGAACATGCCCTCGAACTGAAAGAGAGATATGGCGTGCACGCTGTTCTGCTGGCTGATCTGGCAGAGGAGTTGGAGAAAGCGGATATTGTCGTCAGCTCCACGGCAAGCCAGGTGCCCGTTGTCGGCAAGGGGACAGTGGAAAGAGCGCTCAAGGCAAGAAAGCATAAACCGATTTTTTTGGTCGATCTGGCCGTTCCGAGAGATATTGAACCCGAGGCAGGAGAACTGGAGGATATCTACCTCTACAGCGTTGATGATCTTGCCCAGGTAATCGACTCCAACCTGCAAAGCCGACAGGAGGCTGCCGAGGAAGCCGAAAAAATTATTGACCAGGGTGTTTATCGCTACGAAGAAAAATTACGCACAATGGGTGTTGTCTCAACACTTAAGAATTTTCGCCAGAAAGCTGAATCCATTCGCGATACGGAACTGGAAAAAGCACTCAAGATGCTCGATAAAGGCGAAGCGCCTGAAAAAGTGCTCGCTAACCTGGCTCGCCTGTTAACCAACAAGCTGATTCATGCACCAAGCGTGCAGATGAAAAAAGCCAGTGCCGATGGTCGCAGTGAGCTTATTCAGCTGGCCGAGAAACTGTTTGAACTTGAAGCCAGCAACGAGTCGGTGCCTGAATTTAATTCTGAAGATGAAAAACAGCAGCCCTGAGCTGCAAAAACCTGATCTGAAGAATTTCCTGACACTAACTATCATCCCTTATGAATCCATCCATTTACAGCAAACTTGAAAACCTTTGTGAGCGCTATGAAGAGCTCGAAGGCCTGCTCAGCGATGCTGACATTATCAGTGACCAGGATAAATTCCGTGACTTCTCTAAGGAATACTCTGAACTGGAGCCGGTCGTGCAAAGTTTCAGTGAATACCGGCAGGTACTTTCTGATATTGATGAAGCAAAACTCCTGCAAAAAGATGCCGACCCTGACGTGCGAGAAATGGCAGAAGAAGAAATAAGCACGGGGGAGACCAGGCTGGAAACGCTGGATATCGAATTGCAGAAACTTCTGCTGCCAAAGGATCCTAAAGATTCCTGCAATGTCTTCCTGGAAATCAGGGCCGGCACTGGCGGAGATGAGGCGGCAATTTTCTCGGGAGATCTTTACCGGATGTATTCGCGCTATGCGGAATTGCAGGGCTGGAACATGGAGATTGTCAGTGAAAGACCTGGTGAGCATGGCGGCTACAAGGAGCTGATTGCGCGCGTTGAAGGTAAAAGCGTGTATGGACAGCTTAAATTTGAATCAGGTGCCCACCGGGTGCAGCGTGTGCCTGAAACTGAAACGCAGGGCAGGGTGCATACCTCTGCCTGTACGGTTGCAGTGATGCCGGAGATTGATGATGTTGAAGAAATCGAGATAAACAAGGCCGATCTCAGGGTGGATACCTTCCGCGCCAGCGGAGCCGGAGGTCAGCACGTGAACAAAACCGATTCAGCAATCCGTCTTACGCATATTCCCACCGGCATAGTCGTGGAGTGCCAGGACGAGCGTTCGCAGCACAAGAACAGGGCCAGGGCCATGTCGCTGCTACAGGCGAAGCTCCAGGCGGCGGCAGAGGCAGAGCAGCAGCAGGAACAGTCTGATGCCAGGCGCAACCTTGTTGGAAGCGGCGACCGATCAGAAAAAATTCGTACCTATAATTACCCGGACGGGCGTATTACTGACCACAGGATTAATCTCAAGCTTAACCGGCTCAATGAAGTGATGGCCGGGGATATCGGAGAAATCATTCAGTCACTAATCACTGAACACCAGGCAGACCAGCTCGCCGAAATGGCGAACTGACACGAGGTTTTTAATGACCATCATCAAAGAGCTCCTGGCGGATGGTGAGAATTTACTGACAACCAGTGACTCCGCACGGCTGGATAGCGAAATTCTACTGGCCAAGGCACTGGAGAAGCCACGCTCATGGCTATATGGCTGGCCGGAACACGTTCCCACTGAGACCGAGCAGGCTATATTTCTTCAACTCTTGCGCCACCGGGAGAAGGGCGTGCCGGTTGCTTACCTGACAGGCAAGCGTGAGTTCTGGGGCCTTGTGCTCAAAGTGAATGAGCACGTATTAATCCCCCGACCAGAAACGGAATTACTGGTTGAAAAATCGCTGGAACTGATTGGCGCTGCTGCAAAAGCCAGGGTGGCTGATCTGGGTACAGGCTCGGGCGCAATCGCCATGGCACTGGCGACTGAAAGACCTGCCTGGGAAATCCTGGCCACCGATATTTCAACAGAGGCGCTTAGTCTTGCGCTGGAAAATGCCACGGAACTGAAACTGCATAATGTGCAGTTTTTCCTGGGTAACTGGCTGAAGACCCTGGAGGGAAAGAAATTTGACGCCATTGCCAGCAATCCGCCCTATATAGAGGCAGGAGACAAGCATCTTGCAGAGGGTGACGTTCGCTTTGAGCCAGAGCTTGCGCTAGTCTCCGGAAAGGATGGGCTTGATGCTATCAGGCAAATTGCCAGGGACAGTATCAACTGCCTGACCCGGGATGGATGGCTCCTGCTCGAGCATGGTTTTGACCAGGGTGACAGAGTCAGGCA
Source organism: Gammaproteobacteria bacterium (assembly GCA_009922595.1). Lineage (GTDB taxonomy): Bacteria > Pseudomonadota > Gammaproteobacteria > Pseudomonadales > Pseudohongiellaceae > Eutrophocola. The sequence goes on from RFVC01000021.1 coordinate 10,788, forward strand.
GATCCTGATAGATAGTGGTTATAGCGAGATTGAAACATTTAAAGACCTTGCCGGGCACGAGAGGGTGAGCGTAGGCAGCCGCAAGCTCTAAGCCGTAAACGTTTATCAGCACTATTATTGGCCCTGATTACAAAATGAATGACGAAGAATTATTAAGGTACAGCCGCCAGATCATGCTGCCGCAAATGGATGTGGCCGGGCAGGAAGCGTTGCTCAATGCCAGGGTGTTGGTCATAGGCATGGGTGGACTGGGGTGTCCTGCAGCCATGTACCTGGCAAGCAGTGGTGTGGGTCAACTTGTGATCGCTGACGATGACGAGGTTGACCTGACAAACCTGCAGCGGCAGATCGCCCACTCAACTGCGAGTGTTGGAGCTGCCAAGGTTGAATCGGCTAAAGAGACACTGGGTAAACTGAATCCTGGTGTTAAGGTTGAATGTTTGAACGCCAGGCTGGAAGGTGATGCGCTCGAAGACGCCGTGGGGCATGCCGATGTCGTGCTGGACTGCACTGATAATTTCTCTACCCGATTTGCTATTAATGCTGCCTGTTTAACAACCCGTATACCGCTGGTTTCAGGCGCTGCAATCCGGATGGAAGGACAAGTCAGTGTTTTTGATAGTCGTGATGAAAATGCCCCCTGCTACCAGTGTCTCTACGCGGAAGGGGATGATACAAATTTAAGCTGTTCAGAAAGCGGCGTTATGGCGCCGCTGGTTGGCATTATCGGCACCATACAGGCCATGGAGTGCATCAAGATAATTGCCGGTATCGGAAAACCGCTGACTGGTAGGCTGTTGTTTATAGATGCGCAGACCATGCAGATCAGGGAAATGGTGCTGAAAAAAAATCCTGACTGCCCCTGTTGTTAATATTTCTTACTCAATACCTTTCTACAATTCTAGTTATGGCAATTCCTATGTATAAAACCGCAACGCGTCTGGCAGGGCTGGCACTTGCTGCTTCTCTGTCCTTTTCTTCCTCTGTATTTTCCCAGGATGACACGGTCTCATATACGCTGACCCGGCAGTATGGAAGTGTGCTGTTTCGCGTTATGCAGCAGCAGTACCTAAACCTGGTGGGCCGCTTTGATAATTACTCTGCAACACTGGTCATGGACTTTGAGGAAATGAGCAATTCACGCCTCAATGCTACTGTCCAGATGGGCAGTCTAAGCATGACCGATGGTGATGTGGTTGAGACGCTGGTTAACAGCAGTGTCTGGTTCAATGCGCCGTTGTACCCCGAAGCGACATTCACCACGTCCAGTGTAGAAGTCACAGGAGAAACCACGGCCATTTTCCATGGGGATTTAAATTTTGTCGGCGTGACAAAACCCTGGGCTCTTGAAGTGGAGTTTTTTGGTGGCACTGACGGCAAACTGACCGGCAGTACGATCGGTATGCAGGCCAGGGGCAGTTTTAACCGTACCAATTTCGGCCTGGATCAATACATGAATATGGCTGATGATCTCGTCAGTATCGAGGTCAACGTGAAATTCAACAGGGATTAAACGGAAAAAAATCAGATGACTTTTTTCAGAGCTTTGCTATTAACGATAGCTGCTCTGGCATTAACTTCGTGTACCTGGGTAAAACTGACCCCGGAAGGACAGAACGTGGAGGTGATGACTCAGGCTGACATAGCGAATTGTGAGCGCACCGGAACCACCACTGTTGAAGTGCTGGATAAGGTCTTGCTTGAAAGGAATCCTGAGAAAGTTGAGCAGGAGCTTCAAACACTTGCTAGGAACAGGGCGGCCGGCAGGGGTGATGTCATAGTGGCGAGTTCTGGCATTGAAGAGGGCGAGCAGCAGTTTGTAATTTACCGCTGTAGTAATTAAGCAATCATTATTTGTCTGATTGGCTTGTCCACCAGAACAGCGGCAGGATGGCGCCTAGAATAAACACCGGCAGGTGAAAGACGGCAATCAGGACCCAGGAAAGCAGTAAACTTCCACACAGGCTAATCCAGAATAGATTCCAGCCCCGTACTTTCCTGTGCCGTTCAACGGGTTCTTCAAAGGCCTGCACAAGTGGTTTGCCGCAGGTCATGCAGTAATAGGCATCACCTGCGTATGTCACCCGACATGACTCACATATTTTCATTTAATGCCTGAATGCTTTTCGTTATGATACGACCCCGATAATACGGCTAAAAGACTAAATGTAGTGAGTAATTCGGTAGTTTGCAGGTGACAGAAGAGAAATCCACCGCGGAAACCCCACCTGATCCAGGTCCGCAAATAAAGTTCCATGATTTTGATCTCCCCGATTCCCTGTTAAAAGCAGTGGATGATCTTGGTTTTGAATTCTGCACGCCCATCCAGGCTCTAAGCCTGAAAGTCACCCTCGAAGGCCATGATGTTACCGGCAAAGCCCAGACGGGTACTGGGAAAACCGCTGCCTTTTTGGCTACCATCATAAATGACCTGGTCAAAAATCCCATCAAGGAAGAGCGCTATGTGGGCGAACCAAGGGCGCTGGTTATTGCGCCCACGCGTGAACTAGTCATGCAGATAGCCAAGGATGCCGACGCCCTTTGCAAGTACACCTACTTAAAAACCGTATCCCTTGTGGGCGGTATTGATTACCAGAAGCAGCTGCGTGTCCTTGAGAATGAAATCGTAGATATCGTTGCTGCAACCCCGGGCCGGCTGCTCGATTTCGTGCGCAACAGAAATATTGATCTTGGCATGGTGGAACTCCTTGTCCTTGATGAGGCAGACCGGATGCTGGACATGGGCTTTATTCCCCAGGTAAGGCAGGTAGTGGCAGCCACACCAAAGAAAGACTGCCGCCAGACGATGCTGTTCAGTGCAACCTTTACCGATGACATTCTCACGCTTGCCGAACGCTGGGCCGTTGATCCAGTGCGCATTGAAGTGGAGGCGCAACAGCTCACTACTGACAATGTCGACCAGAAGGTCTACCTGGTGACGACTGAAGAAAAATATCCGTTGCTTTACAACCTTATCCATAGTGATGAGGGTGAGCGCGTTATCGTATTTACCAACCGTCGTGACCAGGCACGCCGCCTGGCTGACAACCTGCACCGCAATGAAGTCAGCGTGGGGCTTTTATCAGGCGAAATTTCTCAGCCAAAGCGTGTGAAAACCCTCGAGGCGTTCAAGAACGATGATATCCAGGTCCTGGTGGCAACGGATGTTGCCGGTCGAGGTTTGCATATCGATGACATCACGCACGTGGTGAACTTTAACCTGCCAGAGGATGCTGAAGACTATGTGCACCGTATCGGGCGAACCGGTAGGGCAGGGGCTACTGGCACTTCAGTCAGCTTCGCCTGCGAGGATGATTCGTTCCTGCTGCCTGAGATCGAAGAGACCATCGGCATGAAGTTGCCCTGTGAACATCCTCCCAAGGAGTTGCTTGGAAAGCCACCGGCGTTTACCCGGGCATCGAAATTCAAACCCGAGGGCAAGGGTAAAGGGGGAAAAGGCGGCGGCCGTAAAAAGTACTAGGTGCTTAACTGGCGCCGGCTTTTTTCAGGATCTCAGCATATTCGACGGAATTTCGGTGTGTAGAAACAATCTTCAGAATTGTCTGTCCGTGCATATCAGCCTCATTGATATTTCTTCCTGACTCAACAAAAAAATTCACAAAACGCTGAAACGCTTCCGGCACCATACCGCGGTAAGCTTTCACTAACACATGAAAGTCAGGGGACTCGTCGTTAGAGCTTTCCAGTTCAAGGAAAGTCTTGACCCTTTCGTCGCTCCACCATTCATCACGAACAGCAGGCTGCGTTCTGTCGGCACCGGTTTTCTTTTCTGTTTTCATGATTTTTCTATTCTTCTCTACTGGCTGAGTTTTTCTTTCAGCATCTGGTTAACCTGACCGGGATTGGCCTTGCCCTGTGACGCCTTCATTACCTGGCCGACAAAAAATCCAATAACCTGCTCCTTTCCGTCCTTGTACTGCTGTACCTGGGTGGGGTTGTTGGCGATGACCTCGTCTACCATAGTTTCAATGGCACCCGTATCCGTAACCTGCTTCAACCCTTTGCTTTCAATGATGCTGTCGGCATCACCTTCTCCGGCGAGCATGGATTCAAAAACGGTCTTGGCAATTTTGGAGGAAATGGTGTTGTCCTTGATGCGGCTGATAATTCCAGCCAGTGCCTCGGCGCTGATCATGCTTTGGGTAATGGGCAGTTCTTCCTTGTTCAGGTATGCCTGCAGATCCCCCATTACCCAGTTGGCACTGAGCTTGGCATCGTCACAGGCAGCCGCGACTTCTTCAAAGTAGTTTGCGGTATCCAGGTCTGCAGACAGCACCATGGCATCATATTCACTAAGTCCATACTGCTCCTGAAAGCGCTGGCGTTTTGCATCAGGAAGTTCAGGCAATGTTTTCCTGACGGCTTCTATGAAGCTGTCGTCGATGACCACAGGCAGCAGGTCCGGCTCAGGAAAATAGCGATAGTCATTCGCCACTTCCTTGCTGCGCATGGATCGCGTTTCATTCTTCTCCGAATCGTAAAGACGGGTTTCCTGGGTAACGGTTCCGCCATCCTCGATGAGATCAATCTGCCGTTCCACCTCGATATTGATTGCCTTTTCTACAAAGCGGAACGAGTTGATGTTCTTGATCTCAGTACGCATGCCAAGTTCGGTGCTGCCTTTTGGCCTGATTGATACATTGGCATCGCAGCGCATGGAGCCCTGTGACATGTCGCCATCAGAAATACCTAGGTAGCAGACAATGGAGTGGAGTTTTTTTAGGTAAGCGACGGCTTCCTTGGCTGAGCGCAGATCAGGCTCGGACACAATTTCGAGCAGGGGAGTGCCGGCACGATTGAGATCAATGCCGGATTTGCCATGAAAATCTTCATGTAGGGATTTACCTGCATCTTCTTCCATGTGGGCGCGTGTTACACCAATCGTTTTTTGGGTGCCATCCTCCATGTTGATCACCAGGGAGCCTTTGCCAACCGTAGGAAAATCCAGCTGGGAGGTCTGGTAGCCCTTGGGCAGATCAGGATAAAAATAGTTTTTACGGTCAAAGACTGATGTCTTTCCTATCTCGGCATCGATGGCGAGGCCGAATTTCACCGCCATCTTCAGTGCCTCGCTGTTAAGCACTGGCAGCGTGCCCGGCATGGCCAGGTCGTAGATGTTGGCCTGTGTGTTGGGCTCTGCGCCAAATTCTGTACTGGTGCCGGAAAATAGTTTGGAGGCAGTGGATAACTGCACATGCACTTCAAGACCGATTACTGTTTCCCATTCCATCGTCTTTGTCTCTTAATCCTGTGGTGCCTTTTTATGCCAGTCTGTGGCCTGCTGAAACTTATGGGCAACATTAAGCAGCTGAGCCTCGGCAAAGTCTTTGCCCACGATTTGCAGACCAACTGGCAGATTATTGATAAAACCTGCAGGGATTGAAATGCCCGGGAGGCCGGCCAGGTTTACGGCTATGGTGTAGATGTCCTCCAGGTACATGGTCACTGGATCATCATTCTGGGAGCCTATAGCAAAGGCGGTGTGCGGAGAGGTGGGGCCCATGATCACATCCACTTCCTCAAAAGCCGACTGGAAATCGTTCTTGATCAGGCGTCTGATTTTCTGCGCTTTGCGGTAGTAAGCATCATAGTAGCCGGCAGAGAGGGCATAGGTGCCAACCATGATGCGCCGCTTGACCTCGGTGCCAAAGCCTTCACTGCGTGTGCGCTTGTACATGTCTTCCAGGTCAACCGGGTTGTCGCAGCGGTAGCCGTAACGCACGCCATCATAGCGCGACAAGTTGGCGGAGGCTTCAGCTGGGGCGATTACATAGTAGGCAGATACTGAAAGGTGGCTGTTGGGGAGCTGGATGTCTTTCACGGTAGCGCCAAGCTTTTCGTACTCGCCTACCGCATCACGAATGCATTCCTCCATGTCGGCAGAGAGACCTTCAGAAAAGTGCTCAACCGGCAGTCCTATTCTCAGGCCTTCTAGGGGTTTATCTAGGCTGGCCGTGTAGTCTTCGGTATCAATAGTGCTGCAGGTAGAATCCTTTTCATCCATGCCGGCCATGACATTGAGCATGAGAGCCGCATCTTCTGCAGACTGGGTCATTGTGCCGGCCTGGTCCAGGCTGGAGGCGAAAGCCACCATGCCCCAGCGCGAGACGCGCCCGTAAGTAGGCTTTATTCCGGTGATCCCCGAGAACGAGGCCGGTTGCCTAATGGAGCCCCCAGTATCTGTAGCCGTGGCGCCCGCACATAATCGTGCCGCAACGGCGGCGGCTGAGCCACCGGATGAGCCCCCAGGGACAAGTGAACGATCCCAGGGATTTTTCACCGGACCATAAAAAGATGTTTCGTTAGATGACCCCATGGCGAACTCATCCATGTTGGTCTTACCCAGCGTGACGGCGCCTGCATTGTTGAAACGTTCAACCACGGTGGCATTATAAGGCGCGATAAAGTTATCGAGCATCTTGGAACCACAGGAAGTGCGAATGCCGTTGGTACAGAAGAGATCCTTATGCGCTATGGGAATACCGGTAAACGCACCGGCGCTGCCTTCACTGCGTTTTTTGTCGGCCGCCTCGGCCTGGGCCATGGCCAGGTCTTCGGTTACGGTGATGAAGGCATTCAGGTCTGCATTTTCCTGAGCAATTCTGTCCAGGTAAGCCTTGGTTATTTCGACACTGGATATGTCGCGATTTTCCAGCGCCCTGGATATCTCTGCCAGGGTTGAGTCAATCATTGCTAATAGTCCCGCTGCATCAAGTCTGACTGCATGAATTCAAGAATGAATGGTTTAATTTGGGCCTGAAGTTAATGAAGAGTTACTCAATAACCTTGGGCACAAGGAACAGACCCTCTTCGGCTTCAGGGGCAATCTTCTGCAGCTCATCACGTGTATTGGTCTCTGTTACGGCGTCGTAACGCAGGCGCTGGACGTTGTCAAAAGCATGGGCCAGCGGTTCAATATTATCAGTATTGACTGACTGCATCTGGTCAATGAGTTTGAGGATATTGGACATGCTGTCAGCAGCCTCCTTTTTTTCCTCGTCGGAGAGATGCAGCCGGGCCAGGTGGGCGATATTTTCCACATTGGCAAGTTCCATTGGCATGTTGTGCTCCAAAATTCAAATAGGGGCAAAAAGCAGTGAGAAATTTGGCCTAAATCTGACAAACCAGATTTAATTCTTGCTCCAAGTCCTTGAGATTGCTAGAGTTGGCCGAATCTAAGCGCGTCATTATACTGAAATAACTACTATTACTGCTATCTCCCCGCTCTATTTGTTATAGAGGTTTCAAAAGAGTTGCCAATTGAGGGCTGTCTGAGTCAATGTTTAAAAAATTACGCGGCATGTTTTCCAATGATCTTTCGATCGACCTCGGAACTGCCAACACACTTATATTCGTCCGCGATCAAGGCATAGTGCTGAATGAACCATCTGTGGTATCCATTCGCATGCATAACGGACAAAAAACTGTGACTGCCGTTGGCAGTGATGCCAAACGAATGCTCGGTCGTACCCCTGGAAATATTACGGCTATCCGTCCACTGAAAGACGGTGTTATTGCGGACTTTCAGGTAACCGAAAAAATGCTGCAGCATTTTATTCACAAGGTTCATGAGCATAGCTATATTCGCCCAAGTCCACGTGTTCTTATATGCGTGCCCTGTCAATCAACCCAGGTTGAAAGACGTGCTATTCGTGAATCGGCAATGAGCGCGGGAGCACGTGAGGTGCGTCTGATTGAGGAGCCGATGGCTGCAGCAATTGGTGCAGGCCTGCCAGTGGAACAGGCTAGTGGTTCAATGGTGGTGGACATCGGGGGTGGTACGACAGAGATTGCGATCATCTCACTCAATGGTGTGGTGTATTCCGAATCTGTACGTGTTGGTGGTGACCGTTTTGATGAAGCCATTATTACTTACGTTAGGCGCAACTACGGAAGCTTAATCGGTGACGCCACGGCGGAACGCATAAAGAAAGAAATCGGCTGCGCCTACCAATCCAACGAAATCCATGAACTTGATGTCCGTGGCCGAAATCTAGCTGAGGGTGTACCTAGGAGCTTCACGCTTAATGGTGATGAGATTCTTGAGGCACTCCAGGAACCGCTGACGGCAATTGTTCAGGCGGTAAAAAGTGCTTTGGAGCAATCACCGCCGGAACTAGCATCTGATATTGCAGAAAGTGGTCTTGTCCTGACGGGTGGTGGTGCTCTACTGAAAGATTTGGACAAACTTCTCACTGAAGAAACTGGTCTGCCGGTAATCGTGGCCGATGATCCGCTGACCTGTGTTGCAAGGGGAGGTGGAAAAGCCATGGAGTTAATGGACACACGTGACCTTGAATTAGTCACGCTTGAATAACCAAATATTTCCTCGTTAGAAAAAACTGGTAGAGGTTATTTATCAAATCTCTATTCATACAAAGCTCATCACAAGGCTATCGGTTACTTGGCCTTGCACTGCTGTCAATGGTAATGATGCTGGTAGACAGCCGGTTCCATTACCTGTCCCAGTTCCGTTTTTACTCCTCCTACCTGGTTACCCCCTTGCACTGGCTGGCTGATACACCGCGCTCCATCAGTAATTCGGTCAATAACAATTTCCAGAGTCGCAGTTTTTTGATTTCTGAAAACCAGCGTATGAAAGATCAGCTGCTCATACAGGAGTACAAGCTGCAAAAGCTTTCCCATTTGGTAGCAGAGAATCAGCGCCTGAGCGATCTGTTGAATGCCTCCAGTATCGTTAATGAAAGAGTGGTCAATGCCCAGCTTACGGGTGAGGCACCGGATCCCTTCACTAAGCGCGTATTGATAAACAAAGGAAGCGAGGAAGGGGTCTACGAAGGCCAGCCGGTGCTGGATGCCTTTGGCCTCATGGGGCAGGTGATCGATGTGGAGCCCTACGCAAGCTGGGTGTTGCTTATTACTGACCCGCAGCACTCAACTCCAATACAGATAAACCGTAATGGCAATAGAGCCATTGCCTCGGGAACCCAGGATAGATTAGATCGACTGGAGCTGCAGAATATTTCCGCCACATTTGATGTCGTGGTAGGCGACGTACTGGTGACTTCCGGTTTTGGTGGACGTTTTCCGGTGGGCTATCCGGTCGGCGTGGTCAGCAGAGTGGTGCATGATCCGGGTGAGCCTTTTGCCACGGTAACTGTTGAGCCTACCGCACAACTAGATAGGAGTCGCAACGTGCTCCTGGTATTCAAGTAAGGCCGGCCGATGGCAAAGAGACCTAGCAGACATCAGGGTGGCTGGATTATATTTGCGACGTTCGTCATCGCTGCACTCTTAACCGTATTTCCGCTGCCGGAATGGCTTGAATTCTACCGTCCTGAATGGGTGGCACTGGTTCTTATATACTGGGTGCTGGCGCTGCCAGACAGGATCGGCTTGTTCAAAGCCTGGCTGGCTGGATTTTTCATGGATGTCCTGGAAGGCTCCCTCCTGGGACTCAATGCCCTCGCGCTGGCGATGCTTGCCTACCTTTCCCTCAGCCTCTACCAGCGCATGCGGATGTTTACTGCCGTTCAGCAAAGCATTACGGTTCTGATTCTCGTTGGTATACACCAGTTGCTTTCATTTTGGGTATTGACCGCAAATAGTCAGAATACGGCGACAAACCTGATTTTCATGCTCTCGGCACTGTCCAGTGCCATCATCTGGCCATTTGTCTTTATCGGACTGCGCTACGTCCGAAGAACCTTCCAGGTTGCCTGATGCCTTAACTGTGGCAATTATTACGCAGCCCTCTATATAATCTCTAGTTTAGATAGAACGAGTTGAGACTGTGTGAAGGGGAGATATATGTCCAGATCAAGAATTCTTTTCATAAGCCTGTTGGCTTTTGTTACAGCTTGCAGCCAGGATGAAGGGACAGAGAATACGGGCGTCACAGCCGAGTCAGCAACTGCAGCCTCGATTGCAGAAGCAACTTCAAGCCCGCTTAATACTGATTCTATGAGCCAGCCCCCGATGGATTCCTGGCCGACCAATGGCGGCTCTTTCACCAACCAGCGCTGGTCTCCTCTTTCTCAAATCAATCGTGAAAATGTTAGCCAGTTGAAAGCGGAATGGCGGGTACATCTTAACGGCTCCGGACTTGAAACCCGTTACTCGGCAGAAGGCACACCCCTTTACAAAGACGGCGTGCTTTACATGACCACCGGTGACAGTGATGCCTTTGCTGTGGATGTTGAAACGGGTGAAATCAAGTGGGAGCACAATTCCCAGTATCCTGAAGAAATGGGTGAAGCCGTTTGCTGTGGCTGGGATAACCGAGGCGTGGCCCTTGGCGACGGCAAGGTTTTCCTCGGACAACTGGATGCCAGGTTGATAGCCCTTGATGAAGAAACCGGCGAGATGGTCTGGGAGCAGCAGAGCGTTCGCTGGCAAGATGGCTACAGCATCACCGGGGCGCCTCTGTTTTATGACGGCATGGTGATCACCGGTTATTCCGGTGCCGAGAAGGGGGTAAGAGGGCTAGTTGAAGCCTTTGACGCCGCGACAGGTGAAAAGCTCTGGACCTTTTACACTATTCCAGGCCCCGGTGACTTTGGTCACGATACCTGGCCGCAGGACACAATGGCTTACGAATTTGGCGGCGGTACTGTCTGGCAGACGCCGGCCGTGGATCCTGAACTCGATCTCGTTTATTTCTCCACCGGAAATCCTGGTCCAGATATGAATGGTGCCATCCGCGAGGGAGACAATCTCTTCACCGACTCCATTGTGGCAATTGATGCAAGAACAGGCGAATACCGCTGGCACTTCCAGCAGGTTCATCATGACCTCTGGGACTATGATGCCCCCAACCCGGTGATTCTTTTTGACATGGAGTACCAGGGTGAAACGCGCAAGGCAATTGCTGAAGCCGGCAAGACCGGCTGGGTTTATATACTGGATCGCGTTACCGGTGAGCCTATTATAGGTATTGAGGAAAAACCGGTACCACAGCTGGCCGAGCAACTTACCTCTCCAACACAGCCTCATCCTGTGGGTGATGCGTTCATTCCGCAGCATATTGATGTGGCCCCTGAAGGCACGCCGCTGGTTAACCAGGGCAGAATTTTTACCCCGTTCCTGTATGAGCCTGTGCTGGTTCAACCGGGACTGGCCGGTGGTGCAAATTGGGCGCCTAGTGCCTATGATCCCTCGCGCCAGGTGATGTATATCTGCGCCTCCGAATCCTCTGTTGTACTATATATGGAGGACACAGATCTGCCTGAAGAACACAGCGGTAAAACTTGGACCGGTGGCAATTTCGGGGGATCTTCGCGGCCAACCGTAGGCATTGTTGCTGCCGTGGACATGACAACCAACACCTTAGTCTGGCAGTACCGCTGGCAGGAACCCTGTTACAGCGGCTTCCTTGCTACCGCAGGAGACCTGCTCTTTGTTGGTCGCAATGACGGGCGAATGACAGCACTGGATATTGATACCGGTCTGCAGCTTTGGGAATTCCAGACGGGTGCCGGGGCCAATGCGCCGGCCATCAGTTTTGAAAAAGACGGCAAGCAGTACATTGCCTCATACTCTGGCGGCAACCTATTCCAGGGCTCAGCCCGAGGCGACAGCCTGTGGCTCTTCTCATTGGAAGGTCAAATGGAAGAAACCACTCCAGGCGACACGTTACCGAATGTAGCCTCAGTGGAAGGTGCCGTTCCAGACCAGTTCATGGTGGCAGAGGGTGAGCCGGACTTTGCCGCAGGTGAAACGCTCTACAAGCAAACCTGTTTGCCGTGCCACGGTGATGACGGCATGGGCGGGCACAACAATGCCATGCCCCTTAACAATGTCTCTTCTATCACCGAAGTTGTGACTATTGTCTCAACCGGTCGCAACCAGATGCCAAACTTTACCGGCGCACTGACGCCTGAACAGATTAGGGATGTCAGCGGTTTTGTGGCAGACAAGTTGTTTGAATAGTTGAAATATCATAAAGGAATCAGACGTCTTTGCATCAACTGTAGATTCATTCATCGGGATGCAGTTCTTTATTTTCATGGAGCTGAAGAGTGACTAGAAAGCTAATTCTGCTGTCGGCATTAGTATTTCTGGCTACCGGTTGCACTTTTACCGACAAGGACCTTACGTGGCCTGAAAAAGCCTATCCGCAGGAGTACTTTATTAACGTCTTTCAGGCAGATGAGGCTGCCCAGCAATACCAGACCCAGGAAGATTACCTGCTGTGGATTACCCGTTTCTATGAAGGTAACAACCTCACGGTGGGTTGGATTGGTTTAACCGAGCAGCTCCTCGAACGCATAGAATCAGAAGAACACCGTGCCGAGGTAAAGGGGCGTGTTAACCGACTGGGCGCCAAGATCGGCAGCGAATGGGCCAAGGACAACCTAGTGCGCAAGTTAGACACCCGTAATGCCGCCGTCTGGGGTGATGCACTTCGCGAGGCGGTAGACAGGGGAGAGGTGGATGACTACATCACCCGCGTTGAGAACGATGTGGAAAGCATGTTGGCAGGTGAACTGAAAGTTGATGATGTCTACTTCGAGCGCTACTACTACGACGAGTTTGATTGATACGCTGAAAGCACCAATCTGCATGTAAGGCATACGGGGGGTATTGCCTATTGAAGATCTGGACCGAAGATACCACTGCAATCCTGCTAGCCTTCGTCATTATTGCGCTGGCCCTCGCTGCTTTCCTTGCGGCCCCATTCAAAGAAGTGAATGACAGTCTGGCGTCTTTTGAAACCACGTCCGCTTTCAGCCTTGACGACTGGCAGGATGCAAACAGCAGCGGCAATGCGTTTACCGCGTTCCTAAGTGATACGGTCAATCAGGCCAGGCCGGGGCGATGGGCCCTGAATCCTGCGGCAGCATTTTCATTGTCATTCTTAGTCTCGGGTGGAATATTCCTGGTTTCGCTTTCACTTCTTTTTGCCGTTGCCGCTAAGCTAATGCAGCGAAATATGGCGGAATTCCTGAAAGGTTTTGTCTTTATCTTTGGGGTAAGCGTATTGGCCTACTTGCTGGCGAACCAGGCCGAATTTCGCAGCATGGGGCTTGGTTACGCGCTATGGGCCATTCTGCTTGGTCTGGTTATCAGCAATATTTTCGGCATACCGGATTTCATTCGACCTGCGCTGCAGCCTGAGCTTTATATCAAGACCGGACTGGTATTGCTGGGTGCAGAAGTTCTGTTCGGGAAAATCCTGGCGATCGGTTTGCCAGGCATTTTCGTGGCATGGATCGTTACGCCAATTGTCCTGATCTCCACTTTCTGGTTCGGTCAGAAAGTGCTGCGTATCGGATCCAAGACCTTGAATATCACCATTAGCGCAGACATGTCTGTCTGCGGTGTTTCCGCGGCCATAGCGACGGCGGCTGCCTGTCGCGCCAGCAAAGAGGAGCTAACTACGGCTGTTGGACTGTCGATGATTTTCACCTCAATCATGATGGTGGCGCTGCCGGCTTTCATCAATGCCGTGGGAATGCCGGAAGTACTGGGTGGTGCCTGGATTGGCGGGACGGTGGATGCTACGGGTGCCGTTGTGGCAGCAGGCGCTTTCCTGGGTGATACCGCTCTCAATGTGGCGGCCACGATTAAAATGATCCAGAACATCCTGATCGGCGTCCTGGCTTTTGGCGTCGCTGCCTACTGGACAACAAAGGTGGATGCTTCAACCGACCGGAGCATCGGTGCCGGTGAGATTTGGCGACGTTTTCCGAAGTTTGTGCTTGGCTTCCTGGGTGTCAGCATCCTGTTTTCCCTGTTATATGAAATGCTCAATCCCAATACCGCCATCGTGCTGGTGGAAAATGGGGTCCTGGATTTTACTTCCGGCATGCGCGGCTGGCTGTTTTGCCTGGCTTTTGCAAGTATCGGCTTGTCAGCCAACTTCAGGGAACTGAAAGCCCAATTTCATGGCGGCAAGCCTCTCATCCTTTATATTTGCGGGCAGAGCCTGAACCTGTGCCTGACATTACTCATGGCCTGGATCATGTTTTACAAGGTCTTTCCCAACATCACAAATAGTCTGTAGTCATGAAGCGAAAACTGTTGAACCTGTTCCTGATTCTAGCTTCCGCAGTACTACTGCAGCAGGGAATTGCATTCAGTCATTTACGTTTTTCAATGCTTGGAGATTATTCACGCGTGGTGAAAAACAATGACATTGACCCCTCAGCCCTTTTTTACATGGAAAGTACGCTGGCGCTTGCCGCGGAAAAAAGTGTCAGGGAAAAACTGAAATAACGTGAAAGCCTGGCAGCGCTGGGTTCATGCCCCGCAGACATCCAAATTTCGACGCGTTCTCTTCCAGGTACACCTGTGGCTTGGCATAGCCATTGGACTTTATATCCTGGTCATCAGTGTCAGCGGCTCTGCAGTTGTTCTGCGTCCGCAGTTCAGCCGCTGGTTCGTGCAGAGCGAGGTAAATCCCGATGCCGGGCCGTTGCTTGCCGGTACCGAACTGCAGACACGGATCGCCGAGGTGTACAGCCAGTACACGATTCAGGACATTATTCCCCCGAGAGGCACAAGACGTGCCGTTTACGTTTCCCTTATTCAGGACGGTGAAGAGACCGGGCATTATTTTGACCAGTATCGCGGTGTAGATCTTGGCAATACCTATCCTTGGCAGGTGCGTACCGTCGAATGGCTGACATTACTGCATGATGATCTGCTGATGGACCGGGTAACCGGCAGAAGGCTTAACGCTATCGGTGGCGGTCTGTTCATCGTGATGGTGCTTTCGGGAATTGTGCTGTGGTGGCAGGGCAGGTCAAGATGGAATGAGGGGCTGCAGATCAAAAGGGTGAGTTCACATTCCTTTGTCTGGCAGCTGCACAGCTTCCTGGGTTTCTGGTCGCTGCTGCTGCTATTCGTCTGGGGAATCACTGCTATTTATTTTGCCTTCCCCCAGCCTTTTGAAGCGGTAATTGATGCATTTGACAATGATCTCGCTGACTTTGAGCGTCCGGACGGCTGGCTGCTGTTCATGATAGACCTGCACTTCGGGCGTTTCCGGGGATCGTGGCCCTGGCTGCCCTACCTGTGGGTCATTCTTGGACTGCTGCCCGCCGTGATGTTTATCAGCGGATTTATACTCTGGTACCGGCGAGTGTTGAAAAAAAGCCTCAAGTTTTAATTATAGACTTGCTTTAACTGCCCGCGTGGCAATCAGTACATCAATGATCCCGTTAAGCGGATCATCCTCACCCATCCGGTCTTCAAAAAACCCCGTGATTACCAATCCTGCATCGATCTTTCCCTGGATCTGGTCATGCAGTGTATGGCCAAAACAAACCGGCTTGTTCTCATCGGTGACCAAGTTTTTCAGTTCTTCCTTCTTTAAATCCTGGTTATCTGCGTAAGGGATTTTTTGGCCCACGGTGAGTTTGCCGCTTTCATAATCCGCGAGATCAAAAATAAAGCACAGCGGGTTAACAAAACCTAACAGCAATGTGCCTCCTGGTTTTAACACGCGTGCAGCTTCCTGCCAGACGGGAATGATTTTCTCGGCAAAAACATTTGAGACAGGGTTGAAGACAAGATCAAACCAGGCATCTTCAAAACAGCTTAAGTCAGCCATGTCGCCCTAAACGGTGTTGATGTCGAGACCTTCACGCTCAGCGACTATCCTGTCCTGGGCGAGTTGGTTAACCGAGGCGTCAAACACGGTCACCTTGGCACCCGCTGCAGCCAGGGTTGGACCCTGTTGACCGCCGCCCGAGGCCAGGCAAAGAATATCCAGGCCTTTCATGTTTTCAGGAAACCAGTCCCGCGGCGTTGGTTTTAAAGAAGTTAACTGGACAGACCAGTCCTCATTCCTGGCGCGCGCGACTGTCGCTTCGTCAACCGGAACTGTCCATTTATTGCCCTGGTCGCCAAGGACATCCCAGGCTTAGGTGTTGTACTTCAGAATATCCATGATATTTCCTCATTGCAGGACGCTATCTTAACCGCTTTCAAATGCCCCTTGTTTGTAACAAGCAAATTAATTACCTACACTTTTGCGGTTAGTTGGCACGACAGTCGACTCAACCGGTAAAGACATGAGGCTATTCAAAACACTGCTGATACTCAGCCATCGTTATATCGGGATTCCGCTGAGCTTCCTCTTCGTTGTCTGGTTCCTGTCAGCCTTCGTGATGATTTATGCCGGTGGCATGCCGCGCGTAACGCATGAAATGCGGATTGAAGCGGCAGCGCCGTTGCCATTTGAGACAATCTCGGTGTCGCCGTGGCAGGCAGTCGGCATTTTGGGCTATTCACCTTTTGAGGCAAAACTGCGCACCATTTTCGACAGGCCTGTATACGAGTTTCCTGAACCGGGTTATCCGAGCACCTTTATCTGGGCAGATAACGGGGAGTTTCTTTCAGAGCTGACCCCGGAGCAGGGGGCTGGAATAGCGGCGGATTTCCTGGATATCCCCGAAACTGATTTTACCTATACGGGTCTGGTCAGCCAGCCTGATCAGTGGACCATTCCCATTCCCAATGAGCTGCCGCTATTTAAGTACTCTGCAGAGGATGCCTACGGCACCGAAGTGTATGTTTCGCCCACCCGTGCCCAGGTGGCCGTTTACACGACAAGGCAAAGTCGGATGCTGGCCTGGCTTGGCACCATTCCGCACTGGTTTTATTTTACCGACCTGCGTGCCAACCAGCCGCTGTGGTATGACATTGTTGTCTGGACTTCAGGCATTGGCTGTATTCTTGCCATCCTTGGTCTGATTATGAGCGTGACGCAGCTTCGCAAAGTCAGACCATTCAGTTTTCAAAAGGCAATTCCCTATAAGGGTCTTATGCGCTGGCATTACCTGCTCGGGACCTTTTTCGGCGTTTTTGTCCTGACCTGGGCGTTCAGCGGCATGCTGTCGATGGAGCCCTTTGCCTGGACCAATGAGAGGGGATTGCCGGTGAATGAGGGCATTTACCAGGAAGGAATTCTGGAACTTGATGCTTTTCCTGAGACAAATGCCGAGCAATGGGATGGACTTGTTGTTGGCACCATAAAGGAAGTTGAATTCAGGTGGATTGGCGGCGAGCCCTATTACCTTGCCCTGTACAGTGCCACCGACAATCTTGCCGTGGACAAGCGCGACCGGCTGCACCAGCCTTACTACATCGTCGGCCAGCTTGAATCTGGCAGCACGCTCATAAAAGCGGAAGGATTCACTATGCAGAATGGTTTTGATGTGGATACTCTTGTGGCCAAGCTCCAGAATAGCGTGGAGGCTAAGGTTACGGCTTATGACGTGCTTGACGAGTACGATGATTACTACTACTCACGCAATAACCAGCTGCCTTTACCGGTTTTGCGCGTCAAGTTTGATGACCCGGCGCTGAGCTGGATATATGTCGACCCGCAGAAAAGTGAGCTGCTTAGCCTGATCCACAAGTACAGCCGGATAGAGCGCTGGTTGTACAGCGGTTTGCATAGCCTTGATTTTGCATTCTGGTATCACAAGCGTCCTCTCTGGGATCTTGGCATGATTGTGCTCTTGCTTGGAGGGCTCTTGGTGAGCTGCCTTGGACTATATCTTGGCCTGAGACGCCTGAAAAATGACATTAAAGCGATTGCAAGAAAAATATTTCATCAGCAGAAACCAGGGGAGGTGCCAGGTGTTCCGCATTAAAACGTTATTCAGCTTCATAATATTGGTTCTGGTTTCTTTTGGTATCCAGGCGCAGCCATTTCCGTTGGGCGAAGGTCCCTGGTTTTTTGATACCTATGCACCGTCATCAAAAATCAAAGTGTCCATAGTAGCCAGGGGTATTGAGAATCCCTGGGGCATGGTGTTTCTCCCCAGCGGCAATATCCTGGTAGCACAGAAACCAGGCGGTATTCGCATTATTCGCGATGGCGTCCTTGATGATCAGGTTGTTAGTGGTACGCCACAAGTGCAGGTGGCCTCAAGTGGCGGCTTGATGGACCTGTCCCTGCACCCGGATTTTGACAATAACCGCCTGGTGTATTTCACCTACGCCAAAAACGCGGAACCATCCGCCGGTGCAGACTACTATGCCACCACGGTTATGGCGCGCGGGCGTCTCAATGCGGCCGAAACGGCACTGGAAAATGTCGAGGACATCTTTGTGGCGAACGCATGGGATACAGCGCCGGGCGGGCATGGCTCGCGGTTACGGTTTGCAGCGGATGGCACCGTGTTCATGTCATCGCCTTTTCGCCGCAACATGGAAAAGCCTCAGGACACCATGAGTCATATCAGTAAAATTCTCCGTCTTAATGATGACGGCTCTGTACCGGCCGATAATCCTTTTGTTGGCAGCGATACCCATCTTGCCGAGATCTGGAGTATTGGCCACCGCGCTGTTGAAGGCCTGGCCTTTCACCCCGTAACCGGTGAACTCTGGGCCAGTGAACATGGGCCGCTTGGGGGTGATGAAGTCAATATCATCCAGAAAGGGGGCAACTTCGGCTGGCCGGTTGTGACCTATGGCCGCGACTATGATGGTACAAGGGTGGCGCCCAGGCCCTGGATGGAGGGAATGCTTCAGCCCGAGATTTTCTGGGTTCCTTCAATCGCGACTTCAGGCATGATGTTTTATACCGGTGACGTGTTTCCCCAATGGAAAAACAACCTCTTTGTCGGCTCTTTAATGACGGCCAGGGTGCCGGGGACAGGGCATATAGAAAGGATAGAATTTAATGAAAATGGCGAGCAGCGCCGCGAATCACTTTTAACTATCCTCAAACAGAGGGTGCGGGATGTTCAGCAGGGACCGGACGACTTGATCTATGTGCTTACAGAGGAATCTGACGGTGCACTGCTGGTCATTGAACCTGTCGAGTAGGAAATTAATAGATTTCAATCTTCGGGTTCAAGACCTCATAGATTCGCTCAAAATTAGCGGTATAGAAAGCGTCCATAATTTCTGACTGTAGTTCCTGAACGTTGCCCTCGAACTCGGGAGACACGGAAACGCGCAGGGTTTTCCCACCTTCTAGTAACTTCCCGATTCTAAGTACAAGATCTTTGGCGACAAACTGGAACTGCTGTGGGGCGAAGACCGCCAAGGCCTGCATTTGCTGCATCAGCTGCTGACGATACTCGGAAGGATCGAGGTCAACGGCTTCACCCTGGGCTGCCAGTATAGCCGGCACCAGACCCATATCCTGTACTGTAATCTCGGCTCCCAAGATCCTGCTATCCTGAAGCGAGGAGGAGTACTGTGTAGCACTTGTGCCTGGGCCCAGGCCAACAGAGTCAAGCTGCAATAGCGAAATGTTCTCAATTTCAGAACTGGCCGTCAGCAGGAAGGAGCCTGGCAGCTCGATGGAAAAATCATTTTCCATGTAGTGCTTATTATCGGGAGAATAGTCATATCCATACGCCACTGAAATCGGCAGTACATCTTCATCAATGATGGATTCGATATAGGTGTGCCAGGCACTTGTAGACAGGTTGTTTGTAGCAGGTATCCCGCCTGGAAAATGCATGCCGCTTACTGACAGTTTCAGGTGATGGGGAAATTCATTGAAGTAGTCAAATTCGCTTACTGCTATCTCCTTAAGGACATATTCGTTATTCTCAGTATCAACGACGTGCAGGTCCCGCATAATGATCTCTCCGTCTGGCATTAGCCAGACAACGGCATAATCAAGCGACTGGTAGTAACCTGCGCTTACGAATTCTTCCATGCGTTCATCCACCATGGAGCGTATTCTTAAATTAAGAGCGATAAAAGCAGCGCCGACAATGAGGAACAACCCGGAGAGGAGAAGAAAAGTACTTTTTTTCGTCATGACTTTAAAGCAGTTAACAAAAACGTGGCTTATTTGGGACTACAATGTTCCTAAGATTAAGGATAGCCTGAGAGCTTGTCCAAATAAAATCGATAAAATTTACAAATTTACGGGGATTTTTAATTATCCGCTTAAGTAACCTATTCATTGGAAACAACAAGAATGAAAGTAAAACTCCAGAGTATTGCCAAACAAAAGAATGAGAGCACCCTCATGGAAGAATTGTCCGCCGGAGAGGTAACAGAGGGCCTAGGCATTCAATGTGATGAGTTCGACGTTTGTGTCGGCCATGGCTGGCTCATGATGACGTCGAGATCAATGGGTAATGTGTTGTGTGCCAGCGGTTTCCGATTTTCTGTTTGCTCTTTGCATTGGCCGTCAATTCTCCTCCGGCCATCGCCGCAGACTGTGTCATTTTACTGCACGGACTGGGTCGGACATCTATATCACTCAACAGGATAGAGCGCTCACTTCTCGAGGAGGATTTCCTGGTTGCTAATATACAGTACCCTTCCCGCCGTAATATTATTGAGGAACTGGCGGCGCTTGCCGTTGAAGAAGGAGTACAGAATTGCCGGCAGCAGGGAGCCGAAGGCATTAATTTTCTAACCCACTCAATGGGGGGGATCTTGGTGCGTCATTACCTGGAAGATAACGTCATCAATGGTCTGCACCGTGTTGTTATGCTGGCGCCTCCTAACCAGGGGAGCGAAATAGTAGACGCTTACCGGAATGTTCCTGGTTATCAATTACTGAGCGGACCTGCGGGACTCCAGCTTGGTACTGATCCAGACAGTGTGCCCAGTCAGCTGGGTTCAGTAGCGTTTGAGCTGGGCGTTATTGCGGGTAATAAAACCATCAATTTCATTCTTTCGCAGTTCCTTAAAAATCCCGATGACGGCAAGGTCAGCGTGGCCAGTACGCGTGTTGAGGGGATGTGTGCGTTCATAGAAATGTCGACAACGCATGCGATGATGATGCGTAACCGCCGGGTCATTGCTGAGGCAATCCGGTTTTTGCAAACAGGGCGTTTTGAAGGAGATAAGGCTGAAAACGATTTGTGCTAGCAGCTTCGATTCAGTGCGGCATCGGCTACGGCTGCAAGGCCGTCTTTGAATTCATTATCAGGAAGACAGTCAAGACAAGTCAGTGCGGTTTCAATGCACTGGTTGGCCCTGTTTTTCGTGTAATCAAGTGCGCCCGATCCCATCACTGTCTCGACGATGTTGTCCAGATGATCCAGGCCGCCGTGCCGGATAGCATTCTCTATCAGGGCTTTTTCTTTGCTGCTGCCATTCTGCATGGCATAGATAAGTGGTAACGTGGGTTTTCCCTCTGCCAGGTCATCCCCGACATTTTTGCCCATGGTCTCGCTGGAACCGCTGTAATCGAGAACATCATCCACCAGCTGAAAGGCCATGCCGACCTGCAGGCCGAACTGGTGTAGGTTGCCCTGGATAAAGTCATTGGCGCCGGCAAGGATGGCAGCGGATTTACAGGCCCCGGCAAAAAGTATGGCGGTCTTGTTCAGGATGACTTCCAAGTAATCATCTTCAGTCGCCTTGGTGTTGTGCTGATTCACCAACTGAAGCACTTCGCCCTCGGAAATCTTGTTGGTAGTGCTGGCCATGACATCCATTATGGCCATGTCGCCTATTCCGACCAGCAGTTCAAAGGCCCTGGAGTAAATAAAGTCGCCCACCAGCACGCTCGATGGGTTGTCCCATTTTGTGTTGGCTGTGGGTCGGCCCCGCCGCATCTCAGACATATCAACTACATCATCGTGCAGCAGCGTGGCGGTGTGTAGAAATTCGATAACGGTGGCCAGCTCGATATGATTGTTGCCCTCGTATCCCAAATTATTGCTTGTTAGGAGAACAAGGACAGGGCGAATGCGCTTACCGCCAGCTCCTATGATGTGTTGGCCAATCGATTCAATCAGTGGGACATCGGAGTGCAGCTGTGCCACCACGGTCTGGTTCAGCGCCGAGAAATCATCCTCAACGATTTTGTGTATATGCGATACCATTGCCAGCCCTGGATATCCCCTTTCTTGTCCTAGAAACTGCTCTGAAATGAAAGCCGAATGCTAGAGTTGGCCTCCGGCAAAGTCAAGGAATACGGGCATTTCAAGCCTGGTATCGGTTTGGCGGCGAGTGCAGCCCGGGGCCCCAAAAAGTGGCCTTATTTGGTTGCGAATTGGGGGCTCTTCCCGTACAATTCCGGCCCTCGTTAAGACCAGCCCTTCTCCAAACCTGAATTTTGCATCCAACTGGGTGCCATGAGGGGATCATTGCACGGTAAATTGTGTATCGTGAGCTGGTAAAAAAGGTTACTAAAGGGTCAGGAAAATCACCTTTCCCTTAGATAGCAAAACGCTATTGGAGACTAATATGTACGCGGTAATTGAAAGTGGTGGCAAACAGCATAGGGTCACAGAAGGTGAAGTGCTGAAACTGGAAAAAATTGAAGCCAGCACTGGTGACAAAGTAGATTTTGACAAAGTCCTAATGGTTGGTGAAGGTGCAGACGTAGAAGTAGGCACTCCCTACGTAAAGTCTGGCAAGGTGACTGCTGAAGTTATCAGTCACGGTCGCGGTGACAAGGTGAAGATCATCAAGTTCAACCGTCGCAAGCACCACAAGAAGCAGATGGGTCATCGCCAGTGGTTCACTGAAGTAAAGATCACCGAGATTTCCACTACAGGCGCCTCTGGCAACAATGCAAAAGCTGAGGCAGCTCCTAAAAAAGAAGCGGCAGCTAAAAAAGCCGCTCCTAAAGCCAAGGCAAAAGCCAAAGAAGAAAGCAAAGACTAGTTAATCAAGACGCTTAAGCAGAAAAGACTTACAGGAGACCATCATGGCTCATAAGAAAGCAGGCGGTAGCACTAATAACGGCAGAGATTCGGTATCGAAACGCCTTGGCGTCAAACGCTTTGGTGGTGAAAAGGTTCTGGCTGGTAATATAATCGTGCGTCAGCGTGGCACCCATTTTCACCCCGGCACCAACGTCGGCTGTGGAAAAGACCACACCTTGTTTGCAAAAGCCGATGGCGTTGTTAAATTTCAGGTGAAAGGCCCGAAAAACCGTCGCTTTGTCAGCATCGAGACGGCAACTGCCTGAATTTCACCAGGCCATTAAGTATTTAAGAAAGCCCTGTCTCTGACAGGGCTTTTTTATTTGTGAAGAACAAGTTAGAAATTCTCATGAAATTTGTAGATGAAGCAGAAATTCTCGTTGAAGCCGGTAAGGGGGGTAACGGCTGCATGAGTTTTCTGCGCGAGAAGTTCATTGAGAAGGGCGGGCCTGATGGGGGAG
>RFVC01000201.1 GCA_009922595.1 Gammaproteobacteria bacterium
CATCACGGGAGAGTACGACAACCCAACTCGAAATGCTCCGGCACGCGAGAAGTTGAAAAGTTTAGCGGTGCCGACAAGCCTGACCGTCGTTCCCAAGGCAAAACACGGCTGCTGGAATCAGTTGCCCTGGTTTACGACTTGTGTTGATCAGATTGACGCATTGTTGCAGCAGCAGTTTGGCGAAATTGAAAAAACCGGCCCCTGACAGTATGTTGCGGTGGTTTGAAGTGAAGCAAAGAGAGAGACACATGGTCGTAGGAGCAGGAGAACAGCAGATGGTTTCAAAACAGCAAAAAATCGGGGCAGTCACTCTGCTCGTTCTGGTTGTTATTTCTGGGTTGCGGCCGGCGGTGGCGGCCCGCCGAGAGGTCGCTCCAGTACCTGACCAGGTGCGTGTGGAAAAACGACCGAACGCCAAGCCACGAAACGTGGTCTTCATTCTGTCTGACGACCACCGCTATGACGCGATGAGTTTTCTCGGGCACCAATTTGCTGAGACCCCGCACCTCGATTCGCTGGCAGCCAATGGCGTCCATTTTAAGAACGCCTTCGTCACCACATCGCTCTGTTCACCCAGTCGGGCTTCAATTTTGACCGGGTTGTATACCTTTCGGCACCGAGTGATTGACAACAATCGACTGGTGCCTGAGGGGACAATCTTCTTTCCGCAGTATCTGCAAAAAGCTGGTTATAAAACCGGCTTTGTCGGCAAGTGGCATATGGGGGGGCATCACGATGACCCACGGCCTGGGTTTGACTATTGGGTGAGTTTCAAAGGGCAGGGGCACTATCTGTCACCAGGGCCAAAGTACACACTCAATGACAACGGTAAGCGTGTGCCACAAGACGGGTACATCACCACCATGCTGACTGACTATGCGATTGACTTCCTTGAGCAGCAGGAGAAAGACAAGCCCTTTTTCCTGTACCTCTCGCATAAGGCGGTGCACGCAAACTTTACGCCAGAAGAACAGTACGACGGTCGCTTTGATGGCAAGACCTTTCAGCGGCCTGCGAGTGAAGCCAAAGTTGTTGGCAACAGTCGCAATCTTCCCCGCTGGCTGCTTGATCAGCGGAATAGCTGGCACGGGGTCGATTTTCCGTACCACAGTGAGCTTGATATTGAGCGGTACTACAAGCGGTATTGCGAGGCACTCTGTTCTGTTGATGACAGCGTGGGCACGGTGCTGAAGCAGTTGGAAAAAATGGGCATTCGTGACGAGACGCTTGTTATCTACATGGGTGACAATGGCTTTATGTTTGGCGAACACGGCTTGATCGACAAGCGAGTCGCCTACGAGACGTCCATTCGGGTGCCGATGCTGATGCAGTGCCCCGACTTGTTTGAGGGCGGGAAGGTTGTCGATCAGATGGTTGCCAATATTGACATCGCGCCAACAATTATGGAG
>RFVC01000202.1 GCA_009922595.1 Gammaproteobacteria bacterium
ATCTGTAATATCAAAGTTGGCTTGCGCAAATAACGCCCAGGCTGAGTTATCAAATTCACCGCCCGACCTGAAGTTAGATACGGTGAAATCAAGGATATTTGTATTGAACCCGTCCTCCCTAAAATAGTAGTAGCCAAGGACCCAATTCATCCGATCATACGTGCCTAACAGTTGCAGTTCTTGACTAAACTGTCTCTGCTCAAGGTCATCATAAAACTGTGATATTCGGGCCGGGGAGTGATCTCCGTCTCTAGCAAACTCTGACTCTAGGTCCCTCACGGCGGTGATTGATCTGAAATTAAGCGAGTCTGATATGTCGTAGTTCACGGTAGAGGAGATGCCAAGTAGGTCGGTCTTAGAAAATGCTGGCGCAGTTCCTCCATCCCTCCTGTCAGCGCCCACATACCTGCTATCGTAACAATTAGAGATACCGGGGTTTGATGTGATTCCGTTTCCTGCTACGTCGGTAACAGCACATGGCATGCCTGGACCAGCTGCCGCGGCTGTAACATTATGAATGAATGCCATAGGGGGTGGCGGGGCCAAGACAACGCCATTTAGCTGACTCAGGTCAGTGAAATCGATGCCAATAAGTTCAAGTGCGGGGCCATTCTCTCTGTCCCTGGTCATTTCGATATTGAAATCGGCGCTGAGGCGATCAGAGGGCACCCATGAGAATGATGCCCTGCCAGTTATCGTGTCGTCATTACCTAGGTCGACCCCATCGCCACGAACTACGTAGCCGTCTTGGGTCAGTGAGGCCAGGGAGAATCTTGCTGCCAGAGTATCGCTGATTGGTGTGTGGTATGACGCCTTGATGTTAAGCAGGTCGTTGGTACCAGTGCTTAGAGAGACTGAGCCCTCTTTTGGCATCGTGGGGTCTGGTTTCTTGGTAACGATTGAGATCGCCCCACCAATAGTATTTCTCCCAAAAAGCGTGCCCTGAGGTCCCCTAAGAACCTCTAGTCTCTCTATGTCAACTATGTCGAGTATAGCTCCTACCGATCTTGCTACGTATACACCATCCACATAAAGGCCAACCCCTGGTTCGGTAGTGGGTAGAAATTCTTTCTGGCCTATGCCTCTCATGTAGATTGCAGCAGAATTGGATGCTCCACCAAAGCTTGGGTTATTTCCTAGGCTAAGATTTGGTGCAAAACGGCTAATCTCATCAAGTCGCTCTATTCCCCTATATTCAAGCGAATCACCACTGTATGCGGAGACAGCCATGGGTATTGTTTGAAGAGATTCCTCGCGGCGCCTGGCCGTAATTACAACTTCCTCCAGTATTTGCTCTGCGCCCGTACTTTCATTCTGCGCCTCAACACTTTGTCCGCCAAACGCTAAAAAAATTGATGACAAAAGGGAAAATTGCACACGAATGAGCTTGGTTTTGTTATGGAATGAGT
>RFVC01000203.1 GCA_009922595.1 Gammaproteobacteria bacterium
CGTAAATCGAGCGTATAGGGTCTTTTGGGATGAGGCTCTGATTTAAACATTCTGATTTTTCCCTGAGAATGTCCTTTACCAGTTATTCGTGCAACACGACGTGCTTCTGCCTCATTTGCATTCACCGGAAAGGTGTCGTAATTCCTGCCACCGGGATGAGAAACATAATAGGTACAGCCACCCAGTGAGCGTGAATTCATGGTATCAACAATATCGAACACCAGAGGACTGTGAACCCCTATGGTGGGATGAATGGATGAATAAGGATTCCAGGCCTTAAAGCGTATACCCGCCACATATTCGCCATCTTTCCCTGTTGGCTGTAGGGGAACCCTGCGCTTGTTACAACAGAGCATCAAGCGTTCACCATAAAGCCCCTGTATTTTCACCTGCAATCTTTCTACGGAAGAATCCACATAGCGTGAAGTCCCCGTGGTTGAGCTTTCCTCCCCAAGCACATGCCAGGGTTCTATCGCACCATGGATATCCAGCTGTAAACCGGCAATATGAAAACTGCCATAGTGTGGAAATCTGAATTCCTGAAAAGGACTTAACCAATCCAGTTCAAAATCAAACCCGGCGTCAGTCAGATCTTTCACAACCCAGTTCATATCCTCCCATATATAATGTGGCAGCATGAAGCGGTCGTGTAATTGATGGTTCCAGTGAATCATACTCTTTTTATACGGAGTCTCTGCGAATCTGGCCAAGAGACTACGCAGCAACAGCATTTGTACTGCACTCATACGCCAGTGTGGCGGCATTTCAAAGTTTCTAAACTCCACCAAACCAAGACGGCCTGTTGCACTACCAGGCGAATAAAGCTTATCGATACAAAATTCCGAGCGGTGTGTATTGCCGGTCAAATCAACCAGAAAGTTGCGCAATATCCTATCAATCAACCAGGGACTGTCTGTTTCACCTGACGGAAGCTGGCGCAAGGCTATTTCAAGCTCATACAAGTTGTCGTCACGTGCCTCATCGACACGTGGAGCCTGGGATGTTGGACCAATAAACTGTCCTGAAAAAAGGTAAGACAGGCTGGGGTGATTTTGCCAGTAACGTAGCAGGCTTTCGAGCAAGTGTGGTTGTTTAAGAAAGGCGCTGTCCTCTGCTTTGGCAGCTCCCAAAGTGACGTGGTTACCCCCGCCTGTGCCAGTGTGCTTACCATCCAGCATGAATTTCTCAGTCCCAAGCCTACAGGTTCTGGCCGTTTCATAAAGCACTGAAATATTATCTATCAACTCATCCCAGGAGGCCGCAGGATGAATGTTAACTTCTATCACACCGGGATCAGGGGTAATCATTAATTTTTTCAAACGCGGATCACGTGGCGGCTCGTAACCCTCAAGTATTAATTTTAATCCCAGCTCAGCAGCACATTTTTCCACTAAATCCAGCAAGCGGAC
>RFVC01000204.1 GCA_009922595.1 Gammaproteobacteria bacterium
CGATCATCGTCGCTCTGAAACAGCCGATACGCCATTCCAACAAACAGCGCCCCTAATACAGCCGCAAACCCACCGTATGCGAAGCTAGACAGGCCCACTGCCGTAGGTGTTATACCGATTGGCGCAAGAATAAGACTGTAAATAAGAATTTGTTTTCGAGTTTCCGTCCGACCAGCAACAACTGGTAGCATTGGTACACCAGCGGCAGCGTAATCATTTGCCCTGTAAAGGGCCAGCGCCCAAAAGTGAGGCGGTGTCCAGAAAAAGATAATCAGGAAAAGTACGAAGGATCCTACTGTTACATCTCCGGTAACAGCAGCCCACCCAATCATTGGTGGAAAGGCACCCGCAGCCCCTCCGATAACAATATTTTGAGCTGTGCTGCGTTTCAGCCACATTGTGTAAACAAAAATATAAAAGCCAATAGTCAAAGCTAATAGAGCAGATGCTGCCCAGTTCACTGCTAATCCCATCAAAGCAATGGAGCCTACTGCAAGAATGCAGCCAAATCCTAAGGCTGTAGTCTTATCAATGAGTCCTGCAGGAATTGGACGCTTGGCCGTCCGTGACATGGTGGCGTCGATATCTGCATCATACCACATATTAATTGCGCCAGATGCACCAGCACCAATTGCTATGCATAGAATTGCTACGACAGCCAACACAGGGTGGAGTGACCCAGGCGCAACGAATAGCCCGGCCGCTCCGGAAAATACAACCAGAGACATCACGCGAGGTTTTAGCAAAGCCAGGAAATCCCGAACGCTGGGGTCAGTGCTCGGGGTTTCAGTTAAGGCTGAGACAACTGTCGCTTCGGCCATTGGCTTTCGTCTGAGCTCGTTTAGCTGCGCAGCGCGTTAGTGCGCCGCTTCCTCTTTAATTACTGGTTGCTCATCAAAGGTATGGAATGGTGGAGGAGAGGACACTGTCCATTCCAAGGTTGTTGCACCTTCGCCCCAATAATTAGCCTCGACTCTACGACCAGCAATAAGTGTCCAAATCATAACGCAAACAAAGAACACCGTAGCAAGTCCTGCTATGTAGGCACCATAAGAGGAAATTGCATTCCAGCCATGGAGGGCATCAGGATAATCCACATACCGCCTTGGCATTCCTTGGAGCCCTGAGAAATGTTGGGGGAAGAAGATCAGGTTTACGCCAATAAACGTAGCCCAGAAGTGCAATTTCCCTGCCCATTCTGGATATTGGCGGCCAGACATTTTTCCGAGCCAGTAGTATAAGCCGCAGAATATTCCGAACACAGCCCCTAAAGAGAGCACATAGTGGAAGTGAGCGACAACGTAGTACGTATCGTGAAGGGCTAAGTCTACACCCGCATTTGCGAGGACAACACCCGTTACACCACCGACCGTGAACAGGAAGATAAATCCTATCGCCCACAACATAGG
>RFVC01000205.1 GCA_009922595.1 Gammaproteobacteria bacterium
CCGTACCCGTTGGGTCACTGCTGCCAGATCTGAAGCAGTCAGAGGCCGGGCCGCGTGAAACGTCACGCCATTACCTGCGGCGCGTTGCTTGAACACCCCGTCGGTCACGCAGGCATGCAGATGCACATGCTGGTTGAGCGCAGAGCCAAAAGAACTTCAAACGGCGTCAACTCAATGACACCACTGGCCCCAGGCCGCGTCGTTGGCGAAGGCAACCACCAGCCTTGCGTCACATCACAATGTCCCTGAACCGCCTGAAGAAATTCCAGCGATTATTCCTACGAAAAAGGCGAGTACAGGCAACAATACGATTACTCCTATTAATATTTTTCCGGGTAAATCAAAAGTCTTATGATCAGCGTATCCCTCAGGGGCAGCACTCAGCACAATGAAGAGCCATGCATTAACAAATGGCGCAAAGTAGAGCAGGGTAAACCACTTGGGGTAGCCTATATTTGCCAACCTGTCCAAGGTTAACTTTACCCAAGCTCCAATCATCATGAGCGGGCTGACTATCAACACGCCAAGAGCAAGGTTTTGTGGCAGGATCCTCGTAAGGAAAATAATGAATAAAATGCAAATGATGGGATATGTAACAGTTCCTATCAGATACGAAACCCTCCCCTTGCCGCCATATGAATTTCGCCATGACACCTCGCGAGTCGATGATGGCGTTGGCAGCACGAATGAGGAAAGGCTTGCTAAGGCATCGCGTACCCCACTTCTTTCCCTCCGTTTTTGTTTCGCAGGCGCGGTTGTGCTTGGCCTTCCCTTTGCCACAGGATTGGCCTTCTGAGCCGCGACAGCGTCTTTTAACCAGTCGTCGTCCTCGTCTTCGTCCTCAACCTCATTCTCTACCTTGCGTGCCGGTGCAGCGACGGGCGATGGACGGAACAGATCTGCCAGAGGCAACCATGGCCCAGACTGAGAACGGCTGAACAAGTCCGACACGCCCTCCTATCGATACCTTACTTTTCTAACGCTGCTTTAAGAGATCCGTAGCACCTTTTTCTTAGCGTTTTGTGGTGACACGACTGACACCCTCCGGATTGTAATTTAGTACGGTCAACGGCAATTTCCAAGCGCCTCACCCGCGTGGAACAACCGAACCTTCGGTTCCCGCTCACGTTTCAGGCCGAGTCGCGAAATAACCCGCCTCGTGAACGGCAAAATAAGGCTATAAAGAATGGGAAAACAGAGGAAATCCTGCCATCCACACAGAACGCTTCCGTATCACCTTCAATGCGGCAACAGTAGCGAGCGTCGCAAAGGGCAGGGCACCAACGCTCAGCGGTGATGAATGCCGATCATGGGTAGGTCATCCGGTGATGGTCGCTCGCGCTCTCCACCACGATGAAGCTGCGCTAGGTCACCCCAGTCGACAGGCG
>RFVC01000206.1 GCA_009922595.1 Gammaproteobacteria bacterium
CAATATCGGTACTGATGTTCTCTTTGTTGATGACTCTGGGGTGCGCTCTCTTGGCAGGGTAATTCAGGAAAAATCAAACCCACTGCAAGAACCCAGCTTAAACATCCGCAGGGAGATTCAAGAGGTTATTCAGACTGAACTGCTTGATTCACCCTCGCACAGTGCTATCAGATTTAGATATATGCCCTCTGAGTCTATTGCTGTACTGCAATTTGCCAGTCTGGAAGTAGCCTATGTGTTCCATACAAATATGCCGTCAAAGACTGGCGGCTTAAAAGTCACTCGCTGGACTGACTGCTTTTGGAATGATGCTATTGAGTTGAAGCAGTGGCAGGAAGACATCGTATTCCTTGGCGGCAAACCAACAAAGGGGCTGATGAAATACGATGGCTATCTTCAGAGCAGTCTTGCTGGAGACCCAAGCCCATACGTCATGCGTTATGAAAGCATGGCGCTGGCTTTAGGCCAGAGTCCTATGCAAACCACCATTCCTAAGTCTGTTCACTATGTCTGCATGGGTGAGTTTATCCCCGGTCAGGCCAATGCTTTGTGGGGATTCTCTGACAGGATGATTGGTAGCAGAGAGTTTCAGATAGAAGTTGATGGTGGCTCTGAGTACAACGTCAATGAGTTTACTGATGACGGAAGTGAAGAGCTGGCTGGCTACTACCCTGACGGTGGGCCGTACTACAGGGGCTACAAGATTAATACCACAGGATCAGGTGAGCTGTTCCGTGTGGGTTTTGAAGTTAAGGTTCAGGGTGGTCGCTATGCCCTGCAAGAAATTGATATCAACTCTGCTGTAGGGAGGCTCACAGCATGACTACTTTATTGGAATTGCCGCAAGGGTTTAATCCAGCTTTTGCTCCGCAACCTATGACTCAGGGGCCGAATACTGCCTTTGCTCCGCAAACTATTCAGGGAGGCGCTCCGCCACCAAATAGAATGTTGACTGGTGCTCAAGTTCAACAAATGAGTCCTAGGATGGCCTCTCAAAACACTGGAGGTGAAACCCTCACCGATTGGGCTACTGGCAAAGTGCCTACCACCACTAATCCAGACGGTAGCTGGAAAGGCTTTGGTGATTTCTTTGGCGGGCTCGGAGATTGGCTCAGTGGTAACGCCGGAGCAATAACTGGTATTGGCTCTATTGCTGGGGCTTTAAATAATGCCAATGACACCAGACAGCTTGGTGTTGGCATTCAGGCTTATCTAGATAGCTTAGGCAGTCAGTTGAATACTGGCTCTCAATTTCAGGGGTACGGTGTTACCACTGGTTTAGGGACTAGCAGTGCTGGTTACGACCCGGAAACAGGCAAGCTCATCACTGACCTTGGCATGGCAGATAAGTATGCGGACTACAACTGGGGTGAGGCAGGC
>RFVC01000207.1 GCA_009922595.1 Gammaproteobacteria bacterium
TACTGTGGTTGCACCCTTGACCTGATCTGGCCGGTGGTTGAATGACCGTAACGATACCTCGGTCAGGCCACGCAGAAAAAACAGGCCGCCTAGCGTCACAATAAAAGACGGGAGGCCAGAGCGGACCACAATATACCCCTGCAGCCAGCCAAAAAATAAGGTAAAGCACATCGTGATGGCAATTGCCCCTAAAGGCGAGACATCAGAGAGATGGATAAGGGTAAAAAATTCAATGTGGACGCCGCCTTCAAAAGACAAGTAGGGAATGACCACTGAAAAACCCCAGCGCAAAATCATTGCCATACAGGCACCGGCAAAGCCGATCATTGACCCGATCGACAGATCAAATTCACCTGCAATAATCAGAAGGCCTGCGCCAAGCGCGATTATGCCCAGCTGGGAAATTACACGAAGATTATTTCTGATTCCCAGCGCATTGAAGCCCTCCCCTGCAAAAGGGTTTAAAGAGAATTCGCCTGCAGGAATGGAAAAATAACCCAACATCCCAAACAGCAACAACATAACCCCAATAGGACCGATTTCAGGACGGCTGAACAGAGCCGCCAATGGGCCTTTTGCGTCATGCCTGTCTGATTCCTGCCGCGGTGCTGCAGACATAGTGATTATCCCCCTTAATATAAAAAGAGTGGGTAACCAAATTAGCTACCCACTCTAAAAATTATTTTACGTGTTTATCTGTCTACACCAGCAAGAGCGGCGACAGATGATGCGTTGGACTTGTCAACAAAGCCAGGGCCAGATGGGATATTTGCACCCGGAAGCAGGCCTGCACCATTGTTGTACAGATGCAGAACAATTACAGGCATATAACCCTGCAGACGCTGCTGCTGGTCAATTGTGTACTGCACCTTACCTGAGTTGATCATATCCATAACCGGTGGACTAAGGTCAAAGCATGAGTGGTGAACAGACATACCTAACTCATCAATGGCTTGTTGAACACCAACACAAACATGAGGGCCAACTGACAGAACTGCATCCACATCTGGATTAGCCTGCAGACCGGCTGCCGCACGTGTTGGGATCGTGGCTGGATCATTGGAGCTATCTACCAACTTAGTTGGCACTGATTCCCCATAGCCATTACAACGGTCATTCAGCGCTGTGTTATACGCTTCCTGAATAAAACAAAGAGCCTTTGTTGCACCTTCAGCCTTTGCACGTGCGCCTGCTGACTGACCAGCCAAAAATTCAGGCTGACCAACGTGCATTAGGGCACCCACATCTTTTGATGATTCAAGACCTGAGTTCATTGTGATTACCGGAATACCGGCAGCCACGGCAGCTTTAATCGCTCCGCCTAGTGCGTCTGGGTCTGGCAGAGACACTACAATGCCGTCTGGCTGTGTCGCTGCGGC
>RFVC01000208.1 GCA_009922595.1 Gammaproteobacteria bacterium
CCGACCTTCATCACGAAAATACCAGGCGCGCCGGGCGTGGTGGTTCCTACAGCCGTGCCGCAGCTTGGGCAGAAGTGTCGGGTCACGGCATTTTCAATATCGGTGCGCTGGAATGAGTTCAGTTCACCTTGAGTGAATTGAAGCCCGGACTCGGGAATCATGACGAATACGTTGGGATTGCCGCCGGTGATGTATTGGCACTCGCGGCAGTGACATTGCATTGCCGGCCCCGGCTCGCCCTCAAAGCTGTAGCGCACCTCGCCGCAATAACATCCGCCTTCAATTTTCATCTGTTTAGCCTCTCGGTGATGAGTAATCGCTTTATTTTCTCCAAGGAAGGATTCTGGGTGAGCCAGTGGCCACGTAACTCAATAGCCAAATGGCCGGAGACACAGCGTAAGCGATGATCTCCTCGCCTGCGAAAATTGTTGAAACGTAATCACTGTAAAAGCGACCCACTTCGCTGGTGGGAATCGGCAGGGAGTTATTCATCCCATCCAGCACGCCGGCCAGCACAATCAATGCATGTGCGAACGCGACCCACGACAGCACGATAAATACTCGATCTTTCATAGCTACCCCCTGTAATGCTCGTCCCTGATTCTAGCGACCGATGATGCTGGGGTCAGCAACAAAAAGTGACCGTAACCGATAAGTCAGCCCCGATGCCCCCCTGACCCTTGGGAGGCTGGCGACGAAAACAGATGCGTTAGGGCACGAAGCCCAGCCAAATAATTGTTTGGGTGGCGAGATACAGTGCAATGCCCGCCCAGATGACAAAAACGATCACGCCGACGATGCCGTCCTTCAGCCAGTTAGGCCACTGAACGTTCAGCTTTGTCAGGATGATCCACGGCCCCGCGATGAACGCCACGACGATCACCACGTCAATGATTAGGAAGAAAAATTCCAGCATCGGGGGATCCTAACAGGAGTAAAGGTCAGGAAAGCAGGACATGCCTTACCGGCCATACAAAAAGTCAGCAAAGTGATCTTACGGTGGGCGCGTTCAGTCATTGGGTTGGCAGGTGGCGCAGGTATAAATCCGCCGGGAGTTGGCGGTTGAGCGCTGAATCTTGGTTTTACACACCCGGCACGGCTGGTTGGCACGGCTGAAAACAAAGAAACGTGCTTTACCGTAGCTGATGCCCTTTTTCTTTAAGGCTTTGTATTGTCGATCTGGGATTGTAACGCCCTGGGAGGCATAGCTGCGTTGGCTGATATCCAGCGTGGCGCGCGCCAGCTTGCCGATCTCGCCTTTGCTCAGCTCTCGTGCTTTTCTCGCCGGATGAATGCCTGAAATGAATAAGATCTCGCTCCTCAGGTAGTTGCCTAGTCCAGCGAGGAATGTCTGATCCAGATAGACCGAGTTCAGGGCC
>RFVC01000209.1 GCA_009922595.1 Gammaproteobacteria bacterium
CAAAACAACAACGCCATTGGCCCTTACAAGGGCGGTATTCGCTTTCATCCATCAGTGACTGAAAGCGTACTTAAATTCCTCGCCTTTGAACAAACGTTTAAGAACAGCCTAACAGGTTTGCCCATGGGCGGTGGTAAAGGCGGTTCCAACTTTAATCCAAAGGGTAAAAGCGACCATGAGATTCAGCGGTTTTGTCAGTCCTTTATGACTGAACTTTACCGTCATGTAGGTGAAGATACCGACGTACCAGCTGGCGATATTGGTGTAGGCGCCCGAGAAATTGGTTATATGTTCGGCCAATACAAACGCATCACCAACAGGTTTACAGGGGTGCTAACCGGCAAAGGTTTGCAGTTTGGTGGCAGCCTGGTTCGAACCGAAGCAACCGGCTACGGTGCTGTTTACTTCCTCCAGAACATGCTGGCCCACAAAGGCACCAGCATTGACGGCAAAACTGCGGTGATATCAGGTTCCGGTAATGTTGCAACCCATGCCGCTGAGAAAATCTTACAGCTGGGTGGTAAAGTACTGACCCTGTCAGATTCCAAAGGTTTTATCCACGATCCCCACGGTATTACCCAGGAAAGACTGGACTGGGTGAAAAATCTTAAAACCAATCTCCGTGGTCCAATCTCGGCTTACGCGGATGAGTTTGCCGGCTCGACTTACCACGAGGGTGAACGCCCCTGGGGTGTCCCCTGTGACCTCGCACTGCCTTGTGCGACCCAAAATGAATTGCCCGGTGATGCGGCAAAACTTCTGGTGACTAACGGCTGCATGGGTGTATCGGAGGGAGCCAATATGCCTACTGACCTGCAGGGCATCAAAGTCTTTAAAGAGGCTGGTATCTGTTACGCGCCAGGTAAAGCTTCCAACGCCGGTGGTGTTGCGGTTTCTGGTTTGGAGATGAGCCAGAACTCAGCGCGCCTGAGCTGGAATGAAGAAGAACTGCAAAATCACCTGAAGAACATCATGAAAGACATCCACGACAGTTGTCTGGAGTATGGTGAAAAGCCAGACGGCACAGTGGATTACGTTAAAGGCGCAAACATTGCTGGCTTCGTCAAAGTTGCGGATGCCATGCTGGCCTTTGGTGTGGTTTAAACCAGGCTGCTTCCCACAAGAGCCCGCCTTCTGGCGGGCTTTTTATTGCCTAAGGATTGATACTGCACCCTATTCTATTGACTTTATTTCACAAATGTTGTGAATGAGAACCCTATTCCACTTTTCTGGGCAATAGTTACAATCTAGCCACACGAAAAAGAGGAAGGGTATAAGACGGGGTATAAGACGAATTAACCCCATTTCTGCTTCCTCAGCCAGATATCCGCTCTCACCAAAAACAGAGGT
>RFVC01000210.1 GCA_009922595.1 Gammaproteobacteria bacterium
TCCAAAATGAGGTTGGTCAAATTCAGATTGAACTTGCTCGAATTGCTCAAAATAGTACTTTCAATGCTGTCAAAATGCTCAACGGAGACTTTACTAACACGGCTTTCCAAATTGGGTTCCAGCCGAATGACACGGCCATCCTCTCTATTGAGAATGTGGATCCAACTGGGTTAGGTGAGTACTTAACAAAGACTGATCAGCTTCGAAATGCAAGCGCTGCCTTTATGCCAGCTGCTGCGCCAATCGTTGCTAACGACAAGGCGTCTTTTCAGCCAAGGGTCCAGGAGACTGAAAACCTAACCATCTATGGAAACGTTGGTAACGTTACTATTGATATAAATGGTGGATCCACAGCAAAAGAAATCGCAGCGTCTATATCATCTCGCTTGAGTGAGACTGGCGTATCTGCAACCGCGCAAACACGACTCAATGTTGAATTCACAGAAACCGCGAACGGTACGCAAGAAACTGATACCGTTTCATTTAATCTCTACGGTAAAAATACAACAACGCCAACATTAATTGCCGCAAACGTAGCATTCGGCGAGACGAATGGCCGAGGGGCTGACTTAACTGAGCTTGCAGCTGCTGTGAATGGCGCAACCGGTAAAACTGGCATCTCAGCTGCTTTGAGTGTGGACAAGGCTACTATGACACTGATTTCAGATGACGGTTATGACATTGTCGCTGAAAACTATGCACTTGTTGGAGTGACCGGCCCTGATATGGTTGTTGCTGGAGCCGATGAAAAACACGCTGCATTAGCAGGCGTCACAAAATTGAACCTCAAGGCTGGAGTGGAGCCAAATAGTGTCCAGGTCAGTGGAGAGGTAACATTTAGATCACCGTTTATTTTCTCAGTTGCCTCAGGAAGCGTCGGGACATCTGCTGCGCCAAATTTGATGTCGCCGCTGACACCATATGAGTCTGTTGCTGGAGATAGCAACGCGAATGTCAACTTTACTGCTGCTGATGGCACCTATATTATCAACACGCCAACTGCTAAATCTAGCGCTGATTATGTGCCAGGCGCTCCGGCAGTCACTGGGACAGGGACTACTGGCACTGGCATGACACTTCAAGTCACCGTCGCTAATAATGTTGTAACAGCTGTCCAAATCCTTAACCCGGGTAAGGACTACCAGTTCCATAATGTTATTGAAATCCCAGCAACAAGCTTTGACGCTGCTGGTACGGGCACGGTTCAATTGGTTTTAAACCCTCCGGCTGATGTGCTCGCTGCACCTATGGCTAACCAAACAGCAATTGTGAATCCAGGTGGAATGTTCTCATCCAATCCTCCGGGAGCAACCCTGTCTTCAGTATCTATGCTTGACGTCTTGACTGTGG
>RFVC01000022.1 GCA_009922595.1 Gammaproteobacteria bacterium
AACTGGACTTTCAGCTCTTCGGGTGCCGGGTCCCGGTTTGCCTTGTACTCGGGATAGAGTTCCTTGCGGTAGGATTCTTTCTGTGAGGAGTCAAAGGCACAGGCAATGAACTCTGGTTTCTTCTGCCTTATCAGCTGGTAAAGAAAGTCACAGAAACCGAAAACGGCGTTACTGGGATTGCCCTGGCTGTCGGTGATGGATTCATCGTAGATATGCCAGGCCCGAAAAATATAGATGCTGGAGTCTATGAGATAGGCACGCGGTCTAGGCATTTATGGATTGTACCTGAGGAGTTGAAAGTTGGAAGTGGCGTAACTGTCGATTAATCTTTCAACTCGAAGGTGTCGGCATCAAGATGGGCGGGAAAATTCTTACGGTATTCATCAAGTGCAGGCTTGCTGAGAGAAATTGTATAGCACCCCTCAGTATCACCGGCATCGACCAGCACTTCGCCCGCCGCGTCAAAAGCCATGCTGTGACCGACATATTCCAGGTCGTTGCCATCTCGACCTATGCGATTTACGCCGGCAACGTAGGACAAATTTTCAATCGATCGCGCTTGCAGCAGGAGCTGCCAGTGCTTATTCCGTGCAGCAGGCCAGTTGGCAACGTAAATCAGGAGATCGTAGGCAAGGTCAGGTGTATTCCTGCTCCAGACTGGAAAGCGAAGGTCATAGCAGACCAGGGGAAAGATACGCCAGCCGCGCCATGAAAGAACAACTCGCTCACTGCCGGCACTATAGCGTTTGTGCTCTCCAAGCATGCGAAACAAATGTCGTTTGTCATAGTGGGCCACATTACCTTCTGGTGTGACGAATACTATGCGGTTAAATCGCTTATTGTCTTCTACTACCGCGATACTGCCGCAAATGGCAGCCTGGAATTCCGTTGCGGCGGCATGCATCCAGTCCACGGATTCCCCTGGCCAGTCCTCAGCTATGGCGCCACTGTCCATAGTGAACGCGCTGGTAAACATTTCAGGCAGCACGATCAGGTCCGTGTCCGTCACCGAGTTACTGATCAGCTCGCCAAGTATTTTGCGGTTGGCAGAAGCCGCCTGCCATTCAAGATTGGACTGAACGAGGGTGAGTTTGAGATTTTCCATGCTCGTGGAAACAAGATACAGGATTAAAGAGACAGTGTTATAAGTGTGCCGCCTTGTTCCTTGGATCCTTAATTCAGTGCATGATCAGCCCCAGAGGGCCGCGGCATGATGATTAATGTGATCTTCAATAAAAGTGGCAATAAAGAAATAACTGTGGTCATAACCTGCCTGGAATCTAAGTGTTAGCGGATGGCCGGCTTCATGGCAGGCCTGCTGAAGCATCTCTGGTTTTAACTGGGGACGAAGAAAATCATCTTCCTGACCCTGGTCCACCAGGATATGCAGCTTTTCTTCGACTTTTGCTACTAAGGCGCAGGCATCGTATTGTTCCCAGTCCGCCTTGTTGTCTCCAATATAGTTCGACAGGGCTTTCTCTCCCCAGGGGCAGTTCATAGGCGAAACGATAGGTGCAAAGGCTGAAACGGCCTTGTACTTGCCGGGATTTTTCAGGGCAATGGTCAGGGCACCATGGCCTCCCATGGAATGGCCCATAATGGAGCAGTTTTCAGTGTTCAATGGCAAATCGCTCGACGCCAGAACCCCGGGCAATTCCTGTGTCACGTAATCGTACATATTGTAGTGCTGCGACCAGGGTTCTTGGTTGGCATTCACATAGAAACCGGCGCCAAGACCAAAGTCATAAGCCCCTTCCGGATCATCAGGCACATCATCACCACGCGGACTGGTGTCAGGACAGACAATAGCAACACCTGCTTCGGCGGCAAACTGCTGAGCGCCGGCTTTCTGGACAAAATTGTCATCTGTGCAGGTCAGTCCGGACAGCCAGTAAATGACAGGGACATTTACTGAGTCGGCTTGGGGTGGCAGGTAAACAGAAAAAATCATGTCACAGTTCAATGCGCTGGAGCTGTGTTTGAGTTTCAATTGCTTGCCGCCAAACATGGCATTGGCGCTAACCTGTTCAAGACTCATAGAAATATTCTCCGGAATAATTATTGCTGATTCAAAGAAAAAGGGGCCAGAACTCTGACCCCTTTGAGCTTTATTTTGATCAGTAAACCACGACTGAACGGATACTCTCACCTGCATGCATTAGGTCAAAGGCCTTGTTGATATCCTCCAACGGCATCGTGTGGGTGATCATGTCGTCAATGTTGATTCTGTTTTCCATGTACCAGTCGACGATCATGGGTACATCTGTTCTACCCCTGGCTCCGCCAAAGGCAACACCGTGCCATGAACGACCAGTGACTAGTTGGAAAGGACGCGTGGAAATTTCTTGTCCGGCACCGGCAACACCGATGATGTAGGATTCTCCCCAGCCCTTGTGACAGCAT
Source organism: Gammaproteobacteria bacterium (assembly GCA_009922595.1). GTDB lineage: Bacteria > Pseudomonadota > Gammaproteobacteria > Pseudomonadales > Pseudohongiellaceae > Eutrophocola. Next base: position 2,404 of record RFVC01000022.1, read on the forward strand.
TCCAGGGCCTGGCGCATAACGTTGACGTTGCCGATACATTCAAAACTGTAATCGACTCCGCCGGTCATCTGCACGATATGATCGACAACATTATCCACGTCTTTCGGGTTGACGAAATCAGTCATACCGAACTTCTTACCTAGAGCCTCTCGGTCAGGGTTAAGGTCGATACCGATGATCTTGCTTGCCCCGGCCATTTTGGCGCCCTGGATGACATTCAGTCCAATACCGCCTAGACCAAATACGGCTACTGTTGAACCCTGTTCTACCTTGGCGCAGAAAACGACGGCGCCGACGCCAGTGGTTACACCGCAGCCGATGTAGCAAATCTTGTCGAATGGTGCATCCTCACGGACTTTGGCCAGTGAAATTTCAGGCAGCACTGTGTAGTTAGAAAAAGTGGAGCAGCCCATGTAATGCAGAATGGGTTTGCCGTCGAGTGAAAAACGGCTGGTACCGTCCGGCATCACGCCCTGTCCCTGGGTAGCCCTGACCGCTTGGCAAAGATTGGTTTTAGGATGCAAGCAGAAATCACATTCGCGACATTCTGCCGTGTACAGGGGAATTACATGGTCGCCGGGTTTCAAAGATTTAACCCCTTCGCCAACCTCGACAACTACGCCTGCACCTTCATGGCCCAGGATTGCGGGAAAGGCACCTTCGGGATCTTCTCCACTTAGTGTAAATGCATCTGTATGGCAGATACCGGTGGCTTTCAGTTCAACCAGGACTTCACCAGCTTTTGGACCCTCAAGGTCAACTTCGCAAATTTCGAGTGGTTTTCCGGCTTCAAAGGCTACTGCAGCTTTTGTTTTCATTTTTTTTATCCTTTTCTACAAGAATTGTGGTGATAATCTTTGAAGCTAAATATAGCCCTTTGGCAGCTTGATGTGTAGCCTCTAAGTGTGATGCACTTCATTTTTTCAGGCAGTGTAAATTCGAAGGAAGTTTTAAATCATATTATGACTGATACCTGTTGCATCATAATCGGGGCAAGCCATGCTGGCGGACAGCTTGCAGTCAGCCTGCGTCAGAGCGGCTGGGAGGGGCGCATCCTTGCCATTGGCAGCGAACCTTATCTCCCCTATAACCGACCTCCGCTTTCCAAGACCTTTCTCTCAGGTGAGAAGCATATTGAGGACCTGCTGATCAGACCGGAAGATCAGTATGAAAAAGTAGGTATCGAGTTTCTTCTCGGCCAGGAGGTTTCTGAAATCAACAGGAAAGCTAAAAAGGTCACCCTAACTCATGGAGAGGTCATTGCCTATGACAAACTGGCCCTGACCACCGGCGCAAGTGTCAGGAAACTCAATTTGCCCGGCAGTGACCTCAGAGGCGTGCTCTATCTTCGTGATATCAGTGATGTTGAACAGATACAGCAGTTCATCGGTGCAAGGAAGAAAGCGGTCATCATCGGTGGTGGCTACATCGGCCTGGAAACAGCCGCGATGCTGAAGAAGCTGGATCTGGATGTAACTATCTTCGAAGCTTCAGACCGTATACTGAACAGGGTCACAGCACCCGATGTCTCCGCGTTTTTTACTCGTGTTCATTCGGAAGAGGGTGTCACAATCAAGACTGGGGTCAATGTCACAGGCTTTGGCGGTGAAGATCGCGTCAGCGAAGTACAATGTGCTGATGGGACTGTATTCCCGGCCGATCTGGTAGTGATCGGTATAGGTGTTATACCCAATACTGCACTTGCCGAGGCTGCCGGCCTTGAAGTACGCAACGGCATCAATGTGAATGAACATTGCCTTACCAATGATGAGGATATTGCGGCTGCCGGAGACTGCACCAATTTCTACCAGCCCCATTATGAGCGTGAAATTCGCCTCGAAAGTGTGCAAAACGCCATGGACCAGGCAAAGGTTGCCGCTGCCGCTTTATGTGGAAATCTAAATCAGTATAATGCGCTGCCATGGTTCTGGTCGGACCAGTTTGATCTCAAGCTGCAGATCGCAGGACTATCCGAATATTTCGATGAAGTGGTACTCAGGGGGAACCCTGCCGAAGGCAGGAAGTTCTCCGCGTTCTATTTTCGGGATGGTCGCATGATTGCCGTGGATGCTGTTAACAGCCCGCAGGAATTCATGCTTGGGAAGCAGATAATCAGTAAGCAACTAGAAGTTGACAGGAACAGGCTCAGCGACCCGGCGGTTGCCATGAAAGAGTTAATGGTTTCCTTATAGCAGAGGAATATAAGTAAATGCCAGTAGTAACCTATATCAGCGCCGATGGTGCTATCAATGAAGTAGAAGTCGCCAGCGGTAACAGTGTTATGCAGGGTGCTGTTGATAATATGATCGACGGTATTGTGGCTGAATGCGGTGGCTCATGCAGCTGCGCCACCTGTCACTGTTACGTAGACGATGCCTGGAAGGATAAGGTGCCCGCCGCGAGTGAAATGGAAAAAGATATGCTTGAGTGCGTGCTTGAGCCGCAGGAGGGCAGCCGTCTTAGCTGTCAAATCAATATGACTGATGACCTGGATGGCCTGGTAGTCAGGTTGCCTGAATCCCAGTTCTGATGAAGACAGCGCCAAGGTCCTTGACGAAGTTTTCAAGTAAGTCCGCCTCCGAGAGCTTTATTCCAGTCCTTCCGGAGTATCAATATCCAGGATAACTCCCTCATCCCCAGTTTCCAGATCAAAGCAAACCTTCTCGTATTTACCCAGCAGTGACCTTGCACCCCGGTCACCGGTGAGCCCAGCGATTTCCTGGAAATAACTTTGTCTGAACCCAACAGGATTGCCGCGTTTTCCGTTGCAGCAGGGAATCACGATTTCGTGTTCTGACAATGCAGCCTGTATTGCCTCGTAGGTTGTCGATTGGATAAAGGGCATGTCAGCGAGTGTGATCAAGGCGCCGGACCATTCGCTGGTCAGCCTGATACCGCTGGCCAGGCTGTTTGCCATGCCGCTGTCAGGATTATCCGCATGACAGATCTGCCATCCAGGATGGTTTGCCGCAATATCGCTATCGTCTTCTCTAAGTACCAGTATTCGACGTGTGAATGAGGACGGGATATTGGCCAGGCTATTGTCGAGCAGGGTATGGCCATTGTTCATGCTGGCCTTACGCTTATCCATACCGAAACGTCTTGCTCGTCCTGCCGCCAGGACAATAATGCCGATGTCACTGTCAGCCATTAATTGCTTTCAGCCTTTCGGGCCGCCGCGCGCAAGCTGGTCAGTTCGGCCAGGATGGCAATGGCAATTTCAGGAGGCGTTTTACTGCCGATGGACAAACCTACGGGCGCGTGAAGAGATTCTATCTGCTGCCTGGTGAGATCCAACTGCTCAAGTCTCTCCCGGCGTTGGGTCGAGGTGCGCTCGGACCCCATGGCGCCAATATAAAAAGCATCGCTTGCCTGCAGCGCTTCCATGAGGGCCATGTCATCTATGCGGGGGTCATGGCACAAAGCAATGACTGCAGTCTGGCTGTCGAGATTTTTTTCCCGCAGCCAGTCATCCGGCATGGAATTGACCACGGGTGCGGTATCAATGTTTGTATTTTCCACCAGTTCCTTGCGCGGGTCGCAAATCTCCACCTGGTAATCCAGGGCCTGGGCCATGTTGGCTAGGTAGTAGGCAACCTGTACGGCTCCAATAAGCAGAAGTCGAAAGGATGGTCCGTAAGTGTGAGAGAGATTGTTGCCTTCCAGCTTGAGGGGTTCGTATGCATCAGCTTCCGCGAGGGAGACATCTCCGGTTTCGATATTCACGAGGCGAGTGATGAGCTGCCGTGCGGCGATCTTGTCTGCCAGAGATTTGTAGAGTTCGTACTGTCCAGGGCGTACAGGTTCAATGACAACTTCGAGGGTTCCGCCGCATGGCAGGCCAAGACGCAGGACATCTTCCACCGTCACACCGTATTTGATTTTCTCTGGTTTTTCAGTGGCCAGTTCCCGGTTGTTGATGCTTTTACGAAGGTCGTCCTCAACACAGCCGCCTGAGAGAGAGCCGCAGTAGAGACCGTCCTCGTTGCATGCCAGCAGTGAGCCCACCGGACGGGGGGAGGAGCCAAAGGTGTTAATAATTGTGCAGAGCCAGCATTGCTTGCCGGCATTCAGCCATTCAGCGAGTTGTGTCACCACCTGCTGGTCAAGACTGTTCATAAAACTTCCTGGATTAAACGTGCGGGCAGGGGATTATAAGGAAATCAATTTGGTGTGGGAAATTGGCTTTTCAGAGGGGTGAGCAGGTCTTGCCGCCAGTATGTGTCCTGAAAGCTGCCAGCAGTACGAATTACAGCACTGACTCCCGGCCAGGTGAAATCTCGGGCTTTTGAACCTTCCAGGCAGCCAGGCTGTCTACTGATCCTGCCGGTCTTTGGGCAGGTGGTTCAAAATATCTGGTAACGCTATTGCCTAGTAAGTCTCGTAACGGTCAATCAGGTGTCTGACCAGTCCGCTGCGGACAATATCGCCTCTTTCAAATTTATGTACATGTACCCCAGGTAATCCCTGGACGCGTTGAACAGCATCCTCGAGCCCGTTAGGACCTCGAATATCCGTTTGCTTGATGTCACCGTTAATCACGACCTTGCACTCGTCACCAATACGGGTGAGGAACATCTTCATTTGGGTCGGTGTGGTGTTTTGTGCTTCATCCAGAATCACGAAAGTATTTTTATCAAATGTCTTGCCGCGCATGTAGGCCAACGGGGCAGCTACGATACGACCATGGCGCAGACAGTATTCCACAACGCCGCGGCCAAGCCGCTCGTTGAGAATGTCCCTGAAGGCATCGATGTAAACAGCAAACTTGTCTTCGACTTCGCCGGGCAGAAAGCCAAGGTTTTCGCCGGCTTCAACAGCAGGGCGGGTGAGGATTATCCTCTCAATGCGTCCTGACTCGAGTGCCTCTGCAGCAAGGCCGGCAGAACAATAAGATTTACCGGTACCGGCAGGACCAATGCCAAAAGTCAGGCAGTTGTTCTTGATGGCGTTGATAAATTTATGTTGAGCCGTGGTGCGGGCTTCGAGGGGCTGTTTTTTGTGGCGGGGGGCGTAGGCTGTCTCAAGCTGATTGCTGTGAGCATTGATGTCGACGATGTTGGATTGTTCTTCCACCTGTCGCCGTTTGTTCTTTGAACGTTTACCGTCCCTGTGTTTTGAATTGTATGTGTACTGTTCTCCCTGGTATCTGGCTTGTCGTTTGGCATTGGATCGTTTAGCCATAAAGGACTTCTCCGATTTGGTTAGTTAAAACAAATAAACCAAGAATCTTGCTGTTAGATTTTAAGTAGTGGTGACCGTACCCTCCTTGCAGTGCGTCGGACAGGCAGGCCTGAGAAAGTCATGATGAGAAAGAGAGGCTTTCTCCTGAGCTGCAACTAACGCTAGCGGTTAAATGCAATTGTTTGATGGATTTTGCCACAGCGTGCACAGCCGAACAATGTGTTTAGGGCGAATTAACAGATATTTATCCATTTTTTTACAGGGAGTTAAAGCGGAATCTTGAGGTTATTCCCATATTTTGGGCCTTCTATACTTTGCGTTGGCCCTTTTTGCTATGATATTGAGTTAAGTCAGCCCAGCCAGGGACGCTCAGATTCCAGGGGAAAAACATGAAACAACTTGCCAAACTTTTGACTGCGGGATTAGCCTGCATTTCCGGCTCACTGATGGCCGCCCAGCCGGACTTCAGCGAAGTTGAGATCATCCCGCATCAGCTTTCTGACAATATTTACTACCTCCAGGGACAGGGTGGCAACATCGGTGTCTCGGTAGGCGATGACGGGGTCTTTATTGTTGATGACCAGTTTGCGCCGCTTTCGGAAAAAATTCTTGATGCCCTCGAAGGACTCTCCGACGAACCTCTCAGGTTTGTGCTTAACACTCACCATCATCCTGACCACGTTGGCGGTAATGCTAACATGGCAGAAACCGGAGCCGTCATCATTGCCCATGAAAATGTAAGGACCATTCTCAGCAATGGTTTTACCGGTGGTGACCTTTCGAAGTCGTTGACTGATGAACAGAAACTGGGCCTTCCCATCGTCACGTTTAACGACACGGTAAACCTGCACCTTAATGGAGATTCAATCCACGTATTTCACGTCGGCCCCGGTCATACCGGTGGCGATTCCTTTGTCTATTTCATGGAAGACAATATTATTCACACTGGTGATGTGTTCAGGACGACTAGTTATCCACGTGTTGATGCAGGCAGTGGCGGCTCCTTCCATGGCATCGTGGCCTCCTACGAAAGACTCCTGGAAGTCTCCAATGCTGATACCCGTTTTCTGCCGGGCCATGGTGTGGTCAGCAGCCAGGCCGATGTGCGTGAGCAACTGCAGATGTTCTACACCATCCACAACCGCGTTCAGGATGCTATTCGTGGTGGAATGACGTTGGAACAGATTATGTCGGCCAACCTTACGACTGAATATGACGATCGCTGGGGAGACCCCACGGGTATTTTGCCTGTTATCTATAACGAGCTGATTGGCCTTGTTCATTAGTTTTTTTGGGTAGTTAGATGCGTTTCAGACCTTGCATCGACCTGCACGAGGGAAAAGTCGTACAGATAGTTGGCAGTTCCCTCCTGGATAACGACCAAAACGCCCTGGAAACAAACTTCATCGCCTGCGACTCTGCCGCGGCTTACGCAAGTCGTTACCAGGCCGATGGTCTTTTCGGCGGGCATGTGATCTCTCTGGGTCAAGGCAACAGTGACGCGGCCATTTCTGCGCTCAAGGCTTTTCCCGGTGGTATGCAATACGGCGGCGGGGTAAACCCGGATAATGCCGGCGAATATATCCAGGCGGGGGCCAGTCATGTCATCGTAACATCCTGGGTTTTTTTGCATGATAGGCTCAGCGAATCCAGACTGGAGAATATGCGGGACAGTGTGGGCCGTGAAAAACTAGTGCTGGATCTGAGTTGCCGAAAGAAAGGTGATGATTTCTACATTGTCACTAACCGCTGGCAGACATTCACCGAGGAAAAGGTCAGTCCTGAGTTACTGCTGCGCATGTCCGAATACTGCGCTGAATATCTGGTCCATGGTGTTGACGTTGAAGGAAAACGCCAGGGTATCCAGGAAGACCTGATCAGGGTTCTGGCCGAGTATTCGCCAATTCCCGTGACCTATGCCGGCGGCGTGCACAATCTCTCGGATCTCGAGCTTGTTAAAACCCTGGGGCAGGGACGAGTTGACCTGACTATCGGCAGTGCGCTGGATATATTTGGGGGGCAGGTTGCGTACCAGCAAGTAGTTGAATGGTCAAAAAACAACTCTGCGAGCTAGGCTATTTAGGCTCAAGACTCAAGCATAAAACTTTAAGCATTTGACAAGATTGTTTCAAAACTTTCTCAGGCTGGAGCGTACAGCTGTCAGTTGTGATTGGTGCCACCGGTAGGAGCCACGCTGCGCTCGAGGAATGGATCGCAAAAGATATTTCCTGAGCTCGCTCCTTTCAGAAATATCAGTTTGCGCAGGCCATGAACAAAATCCGGTGCGCCGCACAGGTAGACCCGCGTTCTTTTAAGGGAGCCCAAATCGAGCGTCTGGTCCACAACATCCTCTACCGAACCATTTTGTTCTTTCAGGCAGGGGTGGTAGTAAAAATTCTTATGTTCAGCATCAATTGCTCCCAGTTCTCTGGCCAGGTAAAGCTTTTCTGCTGAACGCCCACCATGGAAGAGATGAATGTCGCCCTTATGACCCCGGGACAGGGCATCATTAAGAATTCCGTATAGCGGTGCGAGTCCTGTCCCCACGCCAGCCAGGATTATAGGAAAATCTTCTGCGCTGCTATTCGAATAATAGCAATCCCCATAGGGCCCTCGCATATGCATGGTGTCCCCCACGGCCGCTTCTTCAAACAGCCAGTGCGTAAAGATGCCGTGGCTGGTTGTGCTGATATGAAACTCAAGATACTGGTCCTGTTCATAATTGTTGGCCACTGAATAGCTGCGCGCTATCCCCTGCGGATTGATCAGGGTGACGTACTGGCCTGGAAAATAGTGGAACATGGCAGCCTTGTCAGTTACATCAACGACCACTTTCATGGTGTCATCATTCAGCGGTTCAAGGCTATGCAGGACGGTCGGGATGGAAAATTCGGTCAGAGTTGGAAGGGCGGCTTCCACATCGGCACTAGGAACCCACTGGCACGCCAGTGTGTAGCCCTGGTCCCGAAGAGACTGCTTTATCCATTTCTGGGACTCCGGTGTTGCTTCACAGTCGACAGCCTTGACCAGACAGGCCTGGCATGTCCCTGCCTTGCAGGCAAAGGGAATAAACTGCTGGTTCCTGAGTAAGCATTCTAGTACGGATTCATAGGGATCCAGGGTAAAGGTTGAGCCCTTGAATGTTAGATTTGGCATTGTAGAGGATAGTTCTGCAGTCCCTGACACGTCTCACGAAAACAGCTGAAGTATACAGGATTCCATGGTTCAGTCGCTGTTCATACCTGATGCGGCATAACTATTCGGGGTGTCTATGTTAGGGGGCATAGATAAGAGATAATAAATAGTCTTGTGTACTGCAACACAGCAGGGAAGTATGACAGAAGCAACTCTCATCCTGGCATCCGCTTCGCCAAGACGGATGGAAATACTTGACCAACTGGGTATCCCATATTTAGCCAGACCTCAGGATATAGACGAGTCGAGACTAGACAGTGAGGATCCTGCCGATTACGTATGCCGGTTAGCCCGCGTTAAGGCTGAGGCAGCGCTTGCGGAGGCAGGTGAAGAAAACACTGCCAGCCTGGGATCAGATACAACTGTGGTATGCGGTGATGAAATTTTTGAAAAACCCGCTGATGAGGAAGACGCCGTGCGTATTTTGTCTGCGCTTTCCGGTAAAACACACCAGGTGCTGACAGCAGTTGCACTGGCGACCAGTGAGCAGACCCAGGTGCTGCTTTCAGAATCGAATGTAACCTTCAGACCGCTGTCTAAAAATGAGATTCGGGCCTATTGGTCTTCCGGTGAACCGTCAGACAAGGCTGGGGGATACGGAATCCAGGGTCTTGGTGCGGTGCTGGTGGAAAAAATGGAGGGCAGTTACAGCGGCATTATGGGTTTGCCTGTGAGGGAAACAGTGACATTGCTGGAAAAAACAGGGCTGACCATAGAAAGAATTCTTGGAGGCCGGCAATGAGTACAGAAATTCTGATCAACGCTACACCCATGGAGACCCGTGTTGCACTGGTCGACCAGGGCCTGCTACAAGAAATCTACATTGAGCGCCGCAACAAGTCTGGCCCCGTTGGTAATATTTACCAGGGTCAGGTTGCCCGTGTTATGCCGGGCATGCAGGCCGCTTTCGTCGACATAGGTCTTGAACGTGCGGCGTTTATTCATGCCCATGATGTCGTAAAACTTGATAATGAAGGTTTTGAGATCAAGGATGAAAACGATGAGCACGAACTGGATATAACAAGCCTCATTCGGGAAGGACAGAAACTCGTGGTGCAGGTCGTCAAGGAACCCATTGCGACAAAGGGGGCAAGGCTCACAACTCACTTGTCTATCGCTTCTCGTTACCTTGTGCACCTGCCGCGCAATCATTACCTCGGGATTTCGCAGCGCATAGAAAATGAAGAGGAACGGGAGCGCTTGCTTTCCTTGCTTGAGTCGGCAGTTGATAAGGCTGGGCTGGACATGAAGGGCGGATTCATTCTCAGGACGGCAGCAGAAGGTGTCAGCGAGGAAGAACTGCTGTCGGATATTCGCTTTCTAGTAAAACGCTGGGAAAGTGTTGAGGAAAAAATGCAGCAAACCAATGGCGTGAGTCCTGTTTATGAAGATCTCGTCCTCTATATGCGTGCCATGCGCGACCTGTTTCAGCCGAATGTGCAGCGCATGCGCGTAGATCATCAGAAAACCTACGATGATGTTGTGGAATTCTGTTCCCGCTTTATGCCTGAAGTGGAAGGCCGGGTTGAGCTTTACAAGGACGAGCGGCCGCTCTTTGACCTGTTCAGTATCGATGATGAAATTCAGCGCGCTATGGAAAGAACCGTCAAACTCAAGTCCGGCGGCAACCTGGTGATTGATCAGAATGAAGCGATGACCACTATTGATGTAAACACCGGTGCATACCTGGGTTCCCGTAACCAGGATGAAACCATTTTCAAAACTAACCTTGAGGCCGCCAAGGCCAGCGCCAGGCAGATGAAAGTAAGAAACCTGGGTGGAATCATCATTCTGGATTTCATCGATATGGTCAATGAAGAACATCAGCGCCAGGTCATTCGCACCCTGCAGAAAGAGCTGGAAAAAGATCCTGTGCGAACCATGGTGACCGAATTGTCTGAATTAGGGCTTGTTGAAATGACGCGCAAGCGTAACCGGGAAAGCTTGGAACAGCTGCTATGCCACGAATGTCCGACTTGTCTGGGCAGTGGCAGGGTAAAAACCCCTGAAACAGTCTGCTACGAAGTCTTTCGTGAAATTCTCCGCGTATCGAAGGCTTATGAAAGCGAAAAAATGCTGGTGATGGCCTCACAGGAAGTAGTCGACAGGCTGCTCGACGAAGATTCATCCCTGGTATCGGATATGGAAGCTCTAGTGAAGAAAAAGATTCATTTTCAGGTAGAGCCGATGTACCTCACCGAACAGTTTGATGTTGTCCTGTATTAATCCTTGCAAGTGACTACCGAATTCGACAGTAACAACGCCGCGCACTTAGGGAGGAATAAGGTCTCTGTGCTGCACTGGCGCCGTCTTGCCGGCTGGTCTTTGAAGCTGGTTCTGATGCTGCTTGTGTTGGTCACAGCCGGGTTGACGATGGGACGTCTGTTGATGCCGATGATGCCCCAGCAGCGGGCTTTTATTGAATCTGAACTGGCGAACTTGCTTGGTGCTGAGGTGAGACTGGGTAATCTCAGAGGTGAGTGGTTTCGACTGGGTCCAATCATAGAAATAGATAATCTGGAAATTATCAACAGTACCAATCCCCAACTTTCCCAGCAGATTTCCAATATCAGCATCAAGCCTTCAATACTGGACAGCCTTTTATCAAAAAGTCTTGTTATAGAACAGATAGTTATTCAGGACCCCTCGCTTGAGATCGTAGAATCCGAGCCGGGTGTCTGGGGCCTGGCGGGTGTTTCCAGCAGCGGTGACAACAACATGGATGCGATAGTCGATTTCCTGCTGAACATTGGCAGGCTACAGATCGCCGAGGCTACCCTGGGCTTGCAGTTTGCTGACGGCCGCCAAGTAGCACTTTCCAATATTTTTATCGACTTTAGTAATGCAGGCGATTTTCATCTGGTACAGTTGCAGGCGAGGCTCTCCAACCAGCCGAGTCCTTTTCAGCTTCAGCTAGATATTGTTGGCGATCCTATGGGAGCGTTTAACGGCATTGGACATTTCAGGGCTGAAGACCTTGACTTCAGTAAGCTGGTGAACGTTGCTGAACTAAATATTTTAGACACCTTCTTGTCAGGTGATCTCTGGGCTACCTTTAACCGGGGAGCGCTTTCTTCATTACAGGCAAGCATAGAGTCTCTGGCGTTTAATGCAGAAGGCATTGAGGGAAGCGCCTTGGACCAGATTGCTTTGACCAATACCAGCGTTGAACTGGCGTTGATCCAGGACGCGCAAGGTCATTGGAAGGCCTGGTTGAACAATCTCGAATTTGACTGGCGCAACCGGCCCTGGAGTGCGGACGGTTTGTTTCTGGATTATGCCGGTGGCGACCAGCAGTCCATTACGGTAAATGCTGCCAGTTTGGACCTGGCAATGGCAATGGACCTCGCAGATGATCTTGTTGAACTTCCTGAGAGAGCAATCGAAGCATTTACTGACCTTGCACCAGCAGGTTTTCTTACCAATCTTTCCTTCCAGACAAGGCTTGACGGACAGTTCGAGAACGGTTTCCTGCTCGAGGCCAATCTCCAGGATGCATCCGTAGGAGCCTGGCAGGGTGTCCCGGCTGCCAGCGGCATACAGGGCTATGTCTGGGCAAACCAGGTGGGTGGATTTGTTGAGCTTGATTCCAGTGATTTCGACATCCACCTGCCCCGCCTGTTTACGCAGAGCTGGCACTACGATTCGATCAACAGCCGCGTGCACTGGACCTATGGTGACAGAGTGCTGAGAGTAAACAGTAGCATTATAGATGTGCGCAATGACTGGATTCATGGACATATCCAGTTTGATCTATACAACCATCCTGACTCAACAGACGAAATACAGTCCGAGCTGACGCTTTTGATCGGTGTGCTTGAACTTGATGCCTCATACAAGTCTGCGCTTCTGCCAAATATGGAGCGGATTCAGAATACTATGGATTGGCTCGATGCCGGATTGCTGGCAGGCAATGTTACAAATAGCGGCTTCGTCTCAAGGACTTCCACCAGGCGTAATGCCCCGCCCAATTCCGGGACAGTCATGTCGTTCTACCACATAGAAGATGGTGAACTTAAATTTCAACCGCAGTGGCAGGAGCTCACTGGTATCAAGGCTTTCGTCAATGTTGATAACAACGATATTGATGTCATTGCTGAAAGTGCTGAGATAGAAAATATTACACTAGGAACAACTGTAGCCTCCGTGCGATCGGGTCCGGAGCGCGGTTCATGGCTTACGATTAAAGGAGATGCCTCTGCCACTACTAGCGAGGGACTGGCTTTTTTGCGCAACACACCGGTAAGGAATGGTATAGGTGATTTCATTGATGACTGGCGAGGAGAGGGCAGTGTCGAAGTGGATATTGAGCTGGGGATTCCGCTGAACAATCCCCAGCTGCAAACTCAGGTGCACGTGAATGTTCTCAGTGACAGGAGCACACTGACCATTCCTGAATATGCCTTGTCTATCAGTGAACTGCGCGGACGGGTCGTCTTTGACAGCGATATTGGACTGACAGCGAATGCCCTGAGTGGCCGACTTTTTGACTTTCCGATTGCTGCTACTATTGAGCCGCTGCGGCCTGTCGACGGCGGAGAAATTATTGGTACGCGTATTGTCGGTAGCGGCAGGGCCTCAAAGCCGGCGCTTCAGGCTTGGGAGGGTCAGCCGCAGTTTGTTAGGGATGTGCTGAATTTTGCCAGTGGTGAAATTGATTACCTAGCAGAAATTTCAATCCCTTACGCTGAGCTTGCCAAAGAGACAATGATGGGAACGTCACTGCGTGTCACCTCAGAATTACTGGGCTTGTCACTTGATCTTCCCTATCCGTTCCGTAAGACCGTTGAACAAATCCGGCAAATGGTTTTGCGTCTCGATTTTTCTGAGGACTCAGAATGGGTCTTAGTACGTTTTGATAATAGTGTTGGTGCAAGCCTGCTGGTCAGTAATGCTGAATTCCAGGGAGGAAATGTCATACTCGGACCTGATGCTGGTCTCATGGAATTTGGTGAGAGCATTATTGAGCGACCTGGACTCAGCCTAAGCGGGACCATCAACCATTTTGACTACGAGGAGTGGGAGCAAACCGCAGTAAAGTTTACGGAAATGTCAGGTGCAAAGAGCAGTGACATTAAGCTGGCTGACTTTCTATCTTATGCCGACGTCAGGGTAGGCAGCCTGGTCGTAGTTGAGCAGGAGCTTGAAAATATTCAGACCATCTTAAGCCGAACCTCAGTGGAGGAGGATCGTGCTGAAGTTACTGAAGACAGTTGGCTTGTTCAGCTTGAAAACGAAACGATCAGCGGTGACTTCATTTTTCCCGATGCCGAGACTACTCCTTGGAGGGTAAGCCTGGACTACCTCCGTTTCCCTCAGGATGAAGAAGAACTGGAGGGTGAGGAAGCAAAAGAGGAAGATATCGATATCCTGGAAAATGTTATTCCAGGTGAATTGCCGGATTTGGTTTTCTCAACTGAAGAATTTTTTATCGGCGACAAGAACCTAGGCGCATGGGAATTCAACTTGCGTAGCAATGGCGATGCGGCGTCCATCTCTGATTTGCGCATGACTACCCCCGATGCACAAATAACTGATAATTCGGAGGAAGCGGGCGCCAACCTGAACTGGCGATACAGCAATGGCATGCATACTAGCAGTTTTAACGGGCTTTTCAGTGCTGGTGATCTCGCCAAGGTGCTCCCTGCTTGGGGTTATGATGCCAATGTGGAGAGTCAAAATGCGGCATTCACCAGCAATCTGCAGTGGTCAGGTTCTCCAGCAGCATTTGACCTGGATAAGGTTATTGGCAACGTCAGGGTGGCGATTCGTAACGGCCGTTTTGTGGACGTAGATTCGGGCTCAAGCCGGCTTTTCGGCGCGTTCAGTCTTGATTCCCTGGTGCGGCGTTTGCAGCTGGATTTCTCTGATCTTTACGAGCGAGGACTGGCCTATGACAATATCGATGGAGGCCTCGATTTCAACGACGGCATAGTCCGCAGTAATGGCGAATTCGTAATTGCAGGACCTTCAAGCCGTATCACGATTGATGGTGAACTTGACCTTGTTAACGAGACCATTGATGCAAACATGCTTGTCAATATTCCTTTCAGTCAAAATGTTTCCGTCCTGGCAGGTATTCTTGGGGCCTGGCCAATCGCGGTCAGCACTTACATTGCGTCAAGAATCTTTCGCAACCAGATGGATGAATTCACCACAGTGGTTTACCGCCTGGAAGGGCCATGGGACAATCCTGTCTCTGGTTTCGAACCGTCTGAGGAAATCCTGGAAGCGGACTCTTCTCAAGAGACGGATGCTGAAATTACTCCAGAATAAATCAGTTGTCTCTATATAAAAAATAGTTTGTGATGAATAAAAGTTTGCTAACCAACGCCATTGCCTTGATGGTTGTCATTGCCGGTTTTGTTGTTCCTGCGTCTTATCAGCCCCTGGTGCTCAATACAGGGCTCTTTGCATTATCCGGCGGGGTAACGAACTGGCTTGCTATTCATATGCTGTTTGAGCGAGTCCCGGGCTTTTATGGTTCCGGTGTTATTCCCGCCCGTTTCGAGGAATTCAAGTCAGGTATCAAAACTCTTGTCATGGAGCAATTTTTTACCCGAGAAAACTTGGATAGTTTTTTCAACAAGATGGCCAAGAAAGACGAAGACCAGAAGGGACACTCCATAATGGACAAGGTTATAGACGCCATTGATTTCAATACGGCTTTTGATTCGTTGGTTGATGTTATTATGGGTTCCTCGTTCGCGGGCATGCTATCAATGGTGGGCGGCGCCAACGCACTTGCTCCCCTTAAGGAGCCCTTCGTGGAAAAAATGCATGAGTTTCTGGCGCAGGTCAGTGAGGACCAGGATATCCTGGACCAAATTCAACAGGATTCAGCCAAGAACCTGCTGTCCAGTGTTGAGCAGGTTGTTGATCAACGCCTTGATGAACTTACTCCGCAACTGGTCAAGGAAATCATTCAGGAGATGATCAAAAAGCATCTGGGCTGGCTTGTGGTATGGGGTGGAGTAATTGGCGGGATTATTGGCCTGGCAACCACACAACTACTTCTCTAGACTCGGGAATTACTGGGGCACAAAAAAGACTGGGTTATCTCCCGCCTCTTCATCTCCTTGCGATTCATTCGCGACCGGATTTTGTTCTACCGGCAATAAATTTTCCTGCCGTGCAATTTCTTCCCGTGCCGCCATTGTCGCTTCTCTTAATTGTCTCAGCGCCTGAGGGCTTTGAACTTTAGGCAGCCAAAGCCGTGACGGGTGGGTAAGTGTGTGGTGAATCATATCCCGCCCGGGCTCATCACCAATGGCGCCATCATTGATAGCACTAATTTCAATAACAAGGCGGCTTCCTGCCGTGATGCGATGTGAGGTCTGCCTAAGAGCAATATCGAGACGGTAAACCTGGCCGGGGATCATCTGCTCGCTTCTGTCCAGTGAATAGACTGGATGAAAGGCTGAGCTTTTTACTGGGTCCTTGACACGTGCCGAGGCTTTGAGCTCGCCACGCGTAATTATTCGTTTGTCACTGGTTTGCATTACAGCTTCAGAAATCACTTCTTTAGGAGCAAGAAAGCCTGGCAATCCTGATGTGACAGGTTCAATGATATTCACGTCTTCCTCGTAAACGGTTATGCCATAGGCACGGTCACTGGCCGTACTGGAGACATAGAGCTCGAGCATTGATGGGCCGTCAATTTCGAGATCTTCGACTAGGGGCGCGCTGGCAAAGGTTAATTTGGAATCGCCGTTACCGGTGTTAAACACAGTGAGCGCTTGGTTGTCTTGGTCTTGCGCAGCGTCAAGGCTGCCTTCGGCAAAATCGCTTCCCATCGTGTTGTTCAGGAACCAGGCGTCATGAGCAATATTGCCTGGGGGCCAGCTCTGTTCAACCTTCAACGTATCCTGGCCTCTCACCTGGAACCGTATTCTGGGTTTCTCAATGAATGATGAAGTGGGACGACGGCCGTTAAAGCACCATTCATAAAAGGGCATCAGTTCTTGCACAAGAAGGGTTATGTCGTGAGTAAAGGGTGGGTTGCTGCCAGGGTCCCTGATAAGGATTTTATTCACAACGTTCAGGCTGTCCAGTGCATTCATGGTCATGGATAGATCGGCATCTGTTTCTTCCAGGCTCCATCCATGCATGGCAAATACAGGCACATTGACCAGGCTTACACTGTCTAGGGCACTGCGGATCTGCCAGTAGTCATCGTTTGCAGGATGTTCCAGCTGTGCCATGCGCATATCGTATGAAACCAGGCGTGAAGAATTTCTTGCATAGGCATTGGCTAGCCGGATTTTACTGTCATACCAGCCGTTGATGAAGCTGTTATTGTTGACGCCGCCTGGCTTGATCCATTCACGGAGGGGATCAAGAACCGCCGATATCGGGGCTATGCATTCTAGGCTTGGAGGGCCCTGGATCGCCATGTGCCACTGGCTTGTGCCGTAATAACCGGCGCCAGTACCGGCTACTTGGCCATTCGACCATGGCTGTTCAGCAATCCATTCAATGATCTCGTAGTGATCCTGCTGCTCTTCTAGGGCCAGGAATGAATATTCACCTTCCGACCTGCCGGTGCCTCGTACATTCGCTACTACAACCGCGTAACCTTGGTTGATAAACCAGGCAAGCGGGCCTGCATCAGAGTCAGTATTCTCAAGCATGGCCGAGGAGTGGGGAAAGGGACCGGCTGCATAAAGCGTAGGAAAAGCGCCCTCTCTTAGTGGATGATAGATATCGACAGCTATGGCAATACCGTCGCGCATTTGTACAGGAACATCCTCTGCCCCGGCAATTGCTCCCCAGGACGTCTCAACTGTTTCAAAGACAATTGGCAATTCGGTGTCACTGATTTGCGCAGTAACGCTATTGCCCCACTGCAGCAGGACAAAAAAAAGTAGCAACAATTGCCTTATCGTGGTTTTGAGAGATTTCCTGGTCACAGGATGCAGGCCTTGATTACAGGTTCAATTCAATTATGAAGATAGGCAATTATACTCTTTATTTAGTGACCTGCCTAAAGAACCAACGTGCTGCATGCTGTACCAGAAAATGGAAAATTTGGACTTGGTATTCCAAACTATTGTGTCAGCCTACAAAAAAATTTCCTGATTTAAATTCTATATGTGTTTTCAATCAAACTTTCCAGAATCATAACTGGTTCGCCATTTTTTTTTATACTAGAATGCGCCCCTGTTTTGGATAGCACATGCCAAAATATTCCTTTAAAAAGCCACTTGTAGTAAGAGGATATAGATACAGCGATGGCAAGGCCTGTTGAATTTGAGAGAGATACTGTACTGACAAATGCCATGGAGCAGTTCTGGAGGGAAGGTTACGAAGCCAGTTCTGTGCAAAAACTCCTGGATGCGACCGATATAAACAGGGGCACGCTTTATAATTCTTTTGGCGATAAAGAAACCTTCTTTAAATCCTGTTTAGATAAATACAATCAGCAGGTTAAAACAGATATCGATGCAACACTGGGCAACAAAAAACTGAATGCCTGGGAAGCTATTGAAAACTATTTTGATCAGGCCATTATTTCTGCGCCGAACAAGCAGAGGGCAATGGGATGTCTGCTGGTAAATTCAGTCTGCGAAAGCATTATCTGGGACAGGGACATGCAAAAGGCCTTGAAGAATTCTCTTAATGGTATTCGCAAGGCACTGCTGGCCCGCGCTAAGGAACTGGTAAAATCCCGCCAATTGAAGCGAGGAATGAGTGCAGATATGGCGGCTGATATCCTGATGAATTTCTATTCTGGGTTGCAGGTTGGGGCACGCAGTGGAAAGGGTCCGCGACAGCTGGCTGATCTTCTTCGTCACACACTGGCCTCAATCAAAAAATAGTCCTTAAAAACATAAGCTTACACTGTAAAAAGAGGGCGTTTGCTCTCTTTTTTTAAGCGCTTTTAATGCGTTTTCGTATGGGTGTTGTGAGGCTATGGGTCGTATTGTGATTGACCCTGAAGGTGATATACTCGCCAATCCTATATAAGGCTCAAATGCCCGATTATCAATAGGTAATAACGTAACCATCTCTATGTACTAGTGCTTGGTCGGTGTATGGAAAGAAAGACCAGTATTTAAGAGTATTAAAGCAAGAACAAACACCAGCCTGGCTGACCAGGTGATTAACGGGGTATTTAATGAAAACAGTTGCCAGTTCCGTCATCAAGAAAAAGAAGGATGAGACACAGATTGACCTTACACCAATGCTTGACGTGGTGTTCATCCTTCTGATTTTTTTCGTTGTAACGGCTTCCTTCCTTAAAGAAAATGCCATGGACATTGAAGGCCAGGATCCAAACAACAATCCCCCGCCACCTTCCAATGATCAGCCCCAGAATGTTCTGATTCAGATTGATGCACGTAACCAGATCTTCTTCAATCAGGAGCGCATCGATATCTCAGCTGTACGTGCTAGGGTGGCATCGGCACGTGCTGAGAACCCTTCTGCATCAGTCATTATTCGTCCTGACAAACAATCAAGCGCTGATGTTCTTGTTGAATCCATGAACGCAGCAAGAGAGGCAGGCGTCAGTACTATCTCAGTGATGGAATAACATTACTAAAAATTTAAAATTATGAGCCCGGGTTTGCCCGGGCTTTTTGTTTACGCAAGATAAGCACTAAACTCAGCAAAATATAAAGGTAAGGAGGCAGTTATGACGTTAGTAATCTTTATTATCACGCTAGCCGTAATTGAATACTTGGTATTCACTCTCCTTGCGGGATTGGCGCGCGATAAATTCAACATCAAGGCCCCGGCCGTTACAGGTCATCCCGAGTTTGAGCGCCGCCTTCGTGTGCAGCATAATACGTTAGAACAATTGATCGCTTTCATCCCTGCGATTCTTGCGTTTTCATGGATGGCTGAAAGTATTGGCTGGGCCGGCGATGAAATAGCCTCGGGACTGGGGGTGATCTGGTTGATTGGCCGCTTACTGTATGCGACCAGTTATGTCCGTGACCCAGCCAGTCGTGCCATGGGATTCCTGCTAACGCTGCTACCCACGTTTATTCTCTTGCTAGGCACTCTGGTCGCTATCTTAGTGTCTCTTCTCTAGGTTGTTTCATCGAGCATTATGGAAAGCCGCTGGCAGGACAGTGAGGCCACAGCCTTTCAGGATACGGACCTGGCCCTGCGTGTTTACACGTCGCGGTTGCTGGGACTGGATGATGATCTTGTGCTGCATGGCGGCGGCAATACCTCAGTCAAGAGTAGCTCTACCGACATTTTTGGCGAAAACAGGGAAACACTCTTTGTAAAAGGCTCCGGCTGGGATCTGAAAACAATCGAAGCCCCTGGGTTTGCGCCCTGTGATCTCGCCTATTTACAGAAGCTGGCCGCTCTTGAGGCAATGACTGACAGTGACATGATGCGGCAGCTGCGGCTGTCACTGCTTGATCCCGCAGCACCCACTCCTTCTGTTGAAGCCATACTGCACGCCATCATTCCCTTTAAGTTTGTTGACCACACGCACACGGATTCTGTTGTAGCGGTTAGTAACACAGCCGGGGGTCAAGAAATCTTGCAGGATATATTTAGTGACGAAGTTCTACTGCTTCCCTACATCATGCCCGGCTTTGTTCTTGCCAGGCAGGTATTCCAGAAAACCCGTAATACGGACTGGGCCTCAATCAAGGGGATATTCCTTATGCACCACGGGTTATTCACTTTTCATGACGAGGCCAGGACCAGCTATGAAAACATGATTATGCTAGTCAGTCGTGTCGAGGAGTTTCTTGCCTACCAGGGTATTCTGGATAATGCGGCAGAGAAAGAATCCAAACCCGTTCGCGAGGATGTTTTGCAGCTAGCCCGAATGCGTCGGCTGGTCTCCGATCTGGCAGAAAGGCCAATGCTTGCGAGGTATAACGGCAGTCCCAGCGCGGCGGGCTTTGCTTGCCTTAAAAATGCCTGCGATATTGCTACCCGCGGACCTATTACTCCTGATCATACGATTCACACCAAGATCAAGCCTGTCATCATTGATGGGCAGGGTAGTGAAGAAATAAAAACTTATGCAGATGAGTACAAAAATTATTTTGCGAGAAATAATCCGGGTGATCTGACCTGCCTTGATCCTGCACCACGCTTAGGAGTCTGGTTAAACAGAGGGCTGGTTAGTTTTGCCCAGAATGCGAAACGGCTAGGGGTTATCCAGGATATCAGCGAACATACCATCAAGGCCATTCAGTGGGGCGAGGCTCTCGGCGGTTGGCAGGCTCTGCCGGAGAAGGATCTGTTTGAGGTGGAATACTGGGAGCTGGAGCAGGCCAAACTGAAAAAAACCGTAGCCGCACCGGCAATGGAAGGTAAGGTAACGCTTGTTTCAGGTGCGGCTTCAGGTATCGGCAGGGCCTGCGTCGATGAATTTGTCGAGCAGGGGGCCTGCGTGATTGCGCTGGATATTAACCCCGTAGTCACCTCTACCTTTTCTGATCCCCGGGTCAGTGGTCTGGTTTGCGACGTCACTAACGAAGCGGCTATACAGTGCGCCATAGAGCAGGGGGTTCTGCAATTTGGGGGTCTAGATACTCTGGTCAGTAATGCGGGAGTATTTACCGCAAGTCAGGCGCTTTCTGATATGGAAACGGCTGAATGGGAGCGCAGTCTTGACCTGAATCTCACCTCGCACATGAAGTTGCTCAGGGCGTCACTGCCATATCTGAGGGATGGGATTGATCCCGCCGTGGTCATCATTGCTTCTAAAAATGTGCCGGCTCCGGGACCTGGGGCCGGGGCCTATTCCGCGGCAAAGGCGGGTCTTACCCAGATGGCGCGGGTGGCTGCCCTGGAACTTGGGGGAGACGGTATTCGCGTGAATGTAATTCATCCTAATGCTGTTTTTGATACCGGCGTCTGGGACGAGGAGACCCTTAATCAGCGAGCTGCCCATTACGGCCTATCAGTTGAGGAGTACAAGACCAGCAACGTGCTCAAGAAAGAAGTCTCCAGCCGTGATGTGGCTGTGCTGGCCAGGCTGTTTGCCGGTTATGAAACTTCAGCCACCACGGGCGCCCAAGTGCCGATAGACGGTGGAAATGACCGAGTAATATAGGGAGCAAGATACAAAGCTCAAGAGATAACTCGTTAACCTTATGAAAGTCAGTTCGATAAAGAAATATCCATGTATTTAATTACTTCTCAAAACTTTCTTGCTCCTTGCTTCTTGTTCCTTGTTCCTTTTCTGTCATGCTAGTAGATGGTAAACATTTCCGAACCATCTGGTTTGATGAGCAAGATCAGGTTGTCCGCATCATAGACCAGACCCGGCTGCCCCATCACTTTAAAATCCTCGAGTTGAACACACTGGAAGATTCCTGTTTTGCCATCAGGACCATGCAGGTGCGTGGGGCTCCACTGATCGGTGCCACGGCAGCCTTCGGTCTTTACCTGGCATTAAAAGAAGACTTACCCTTCGAGGAAGCCTTTAACCAGTTGCTCGCAACCCGGCCCACGGCTGTAAACCTGCGCTGGGCTCTTGACCGTGTGGCCGCTGCAGTTGAGCCGTTGCAGGATCATTCGCAGCGCGTTGCGTCAACACTTGAGACTGCCCAGGCAATCTGCGATGAGGATGCCAGCAATTGCACTGATATTGGCAGGCATGGTGTGTCATTGATTCGTGACATCGCGCAGGCCAAAAAGGGTCCTGTGCATGTGCTTACCCACTGTAATGCGGGCTGGCTGGCTACCGTTGATCGTGGGACTGCTATGGCCCCGGTTTACGAGGCGGTTGAGAATGGCATAGATGTTCATGTCTGGGTGGATGAAACAAGGCCGCGAAACCAGGGTGCCAGCCTGACAGCCTGGGAGCTTTACAAGCAGGGAATACCGCATACCGTAATAGCAGATAATACCG
Organism: Gammaproteobacteria bacterium; assembly: GCA_009922595.1. GTDB lineage: Bacteria > Pseudomonadota > Gammaproteobacteria > Pseudomonadales > Pseudohongiellaceae > Eutrophocola. The sequence goes on from RFVC01000022.1 coordinate 24,623, forward strand.
GGGGACACCTGATGCAGAATCGCATGGTGGATATCTGCCTAGTAGGAAGCGACCGGACAACATTCAGGGGTAATGTCTGCAACAAGATAGGCACTTATCTGAAAGCACTTGCCGCGCATGACAATGGTGTACCGTTTTATGCCGCTGTACCGCTTTCAAGCATAGACTGGACATCAGATGAAATTCCCATCGAGACGCGTGATCCTGAAGAAATTACGCATATTCATGGTCTAAATACACAGGGCATGCTTGATAGAGTACGATTGACCCCTGAAGGTAGCACGGCGTACAACGTGGCTTTTGATATAACGCCGGCACGACTGGTCAGTGGCATAATTACGGAGAAGGGTATTTTTCAGGCGAATGAGGATAATCTGGCAAAAATAAAGCCATAGAGACAAGAGACAAGAGACAAGAGATAAGAGGCAAGATGCACGCTGTTAAGTTTAATAATTCAGGTGGCGAGCTTTTCCTTGAGCTGATAGGAAAAGGGAAAGGAAAACGAATCGCTCATTGTCTCCTGACTATTGTCTCTTATGTCCTCTCTTGTCTTTTATATGCTGCAGAAGACCTCCCTCTCTACACCTACGAAATCATCGAGGAGTACCCCCATGATCCAGCTGCCTTCACCCAAGGACTGACATGGCATGACGGTTTTCTTTATGAAGGTACCGGCCGTAACGGGCAATCAACGTTGAGAAAGGTGGCACTTGAAAGCGGGGAATTGCTTCAGCGGCACAATCTTGGAAGGCGTTATTTTGGTGAGGGCATCGCGATTCGCGATGGTCTTGTTTACCAGCTCACCTGGCAGTCACACATTGGTTTTATTTATGACCTTGAAACCTTTGAGCAGCAGAAAACTTTTTTTGTGGCTGGTGAAGGGTGGGGTATAACCTTTGATGATGAGCATCTCATAATTAGTGACGGCTCGGCCACTTTGCGTTTTCTGGATCCGACTACTCAGAGCGAAGTGCGCCGTCTCACGGTGATGCTGAATGACCAACCTGTCAGCTACCTGAATGAGCTGGAATTTATCAAAGGAGAAATTTGGGCCAATGTCTGGTACCAGGATGTGATTCTTCGCATTGATCCCCAATCCGGCATGGTCAATAGCCTTGTAGACCTGACCGGTTTGTATCCGGAACGCCGTAATGCGGATGAAGTATTAAATGGGATCGCCTGGGATAGTGAGCAGCAGCGTCTTTTTGTTACAGGTAAACTCTGGCCCGTGCTTTACGAGATTGCTCTCCAGGAATGAGCTGGTTTCAGAGGACAATTACCCTTACAGCCAGGCCTCGCGGTTTCCATCTTGTAACCGATGAAATCCTGACTCAGTTGCCCGAGCTTGCCCGCTATCGTCTCGGCCACGCCCATTTTTTCCTTCAGCACACCTCGGCATCCCTGAGCATTAACGAAAATTGCGATACTTCTGTCCGAGATGACCTTGAAAGTCATATCAACGTCCTCGCGCCTGAAAATGCGCCGTACTATATCCATAACTATGAAGGGCCTGATGATATGCCCGCCCATATCAAGAGCGGTTTGCTCGGGTGTGAATTCACTATACCCGTGAGCAATGGGACGCTGGCGCTTGGGACCTGGCAGGGTATTATGCTGGGTGAGCACCGAGACAGGGGAAGTAAGCGCTCCATCGTGATCACGGTCTCCGGTGAAACAGAGGATTAATCCTGTATGAAGCAGTTCCTGGTGCTTCTCGTTATTGCTGCACTCACTGCCTGTGAATCTCTGTCGTTGATGATCCTAGTACTGATAATCAGTTGCGAGGGCAGCTCGAATCGGTTCTCCAGATCAGGCAATTCGCAGAAACGGTAATGCATCTGCCGGTAGAGAAGACTTTTTCCACCTACGTAGACCTGGAAAAACCTTTTGTTGTTTGGAACGTATTTGCATCACCAGAATTTTCATTTGATGCCAGGCAATGGTGTTATCCCATTGCAGGCTGCGTTACCTATCGGGGATATTTTTCTGAAGCGAATGCCCGCGAGTATGCAAGTGAACTGACTGAAGATGGATTCGATACCCATGTCGGCGGTGTAGCCGCTTACTCAACTCTTGGATGGTTTTCCGATCCAGTGCTTAACACTATAGTTAATCGTGAGCAGCATAGTCTTGCCGCGCTGATATTTCATGAGCTGGCACACCAGGTTGTCTATGTTCCTGGCGATACAGAGTTTAACGAAAGTTTTGCTACAGCGGTGGAAATTGAGGGTCTTAAACGCTGGATGGAGACAGGCAGCGAGAAAAGCAATTCCGAAGCGATAATATCTCAGGCAAAGCGGGAAAAATCTTATCGGGAGGAGTTTGTCCAATTAGTACAGGCATATACCTCACAATTGGAGGATTTATACATCAGTGAAATTCCCGACCAGGACAAGCGTGAACAGAAGCAGCGCGTTATAGAAGAAATGCGAGCCAGCTACCATGTCAAAAAAGAAGAGTGGGGTGGTTATAGTGCTTACGATAACTGGTTTGCTTCGGAGATTAATAACGCAAAACTTAGAACGGTCTCAACCTATTTCAACCGGGTGCCGGCATTCGATACGCTTATGCAAGAGGTTGATTATGATCTGCCCCTTTTCTACGCAAGGGTTAAGGAAATCGCCCGAATGGATGATACAGATAGAAACAGAGCACTCGGTTACTAGCGGTTAATATAATGAATGGGGGTAAGGCAAAAAAGGAGCGGCAGTGCCGCTCCACAGTAAAGCAGGGCGCTGCTTTAGTTTGCAAAGCACCAACAGCGTGCCCCTGCTATGGTAGAATTTCATATAGTCGTTAAAAAATTTCCAGGTATAGCGCCATGATTATCAAACCCCGTGTCCGCGGATTCATGTGTATCACCACGCATCCAACCGGGTGCGATGCCAACGTCAGGCGTCAGATTGATCATGTCAAAGCGAATGGTGCTGTTGAGAACGGGCCGAAAAATGTGCTAGTTATCGGTGCATCAACCGGCTATGGGCTGGCCTCACGCATCACGGCAGCCTTTGGCAGTGGTGCAGCGACACTTGGTGTCTTCTTCGAAAAAGAAGGCTCTGAAAAGAAGCCTGGTTCTGCGGGGTGGTACAACTCGGCGGCCTTTCATAAATATGCAGAAGCGGAAGGACTCTACGCCAAGAGCATTAATGGTGATGCCTTCTCAGATGAACTGAAGACGAAAACGATAGAAACTATCAAGGCCGAAATGGGGCAGGTGGACCTAGTCGTCTACTCACTTGCTTCTCCTCGCCGACAGCATCCGGTCACCGGGGAAGTACACAACTCAACGCTGAAGCCTATCGGTAGAAATATCACGATGCGTGGCATCAATACCGACAAGGAAGAGATCCAAGAAATGTCGGTTGAGGCCGCTTCCGATGAAGAGATTGCGAACACGGTCGCGGTCATGGGCGGCGAAGACTGGCAGATGTGGATTGATGCTCTCAAAAATGCCGGGGTGCTTGCCGAGGGATGCAAGACTACCGCCTACACATACCTCGGCGCAGAACTCACGTGGGATATCTACTGGAACGGTACCATCGGTGAAGCCAAGAAAGACCTGGATAAAAAAGCAGCGGCTATCAATGACGCGCTTTCGTCGATTGGTGGTGAGGGCCGAGTTTCAGTGTTAAAAGCCGTGGTTACCCAGGCTTCATCTGCCATTCCGATTATGCCGCTGTATCTTTCACTGCTTTTTAAAGTGATGAAAGAAAAGGGCACACACGAGGGCTGTATCGAACAGGTCGATCTTTTGTTCAGGGAAAGTTTGTACGGTGATTCTCCCCGTCTAGATGGAGATGGGCGCTGGCGGGCAGACTACAAGGAACTTGAGCCGGAAGTGCAGCAGGCAGTGGCTGATCTCTGGGGGGAGGTGCAAACGGACACTATTCCAAAGCTGACTGACTTTACTGGCTATAAAACAGAGTTTCTGAACCTGTTTGGCTTTGAGATTCCTGGCGTCAACTACGAGGCGGAGGTAAACACCGAAGTGCCAATTGCGAACATGGTCTAACCCTCTCTGATTCCGGATTTTGAACCCTGTGGAAGGCTTTTAAGAAATCGTTTTTGTTGTTTTTAAAACGATGATGGCCTTCATGATTTAGTTCTATTTTCTAGTTAGCTAATCATTACTGTCCTGGGGAACTGCCAGTAGTTTTCCCAGCGTGTGGGCTTCTCCGGCATTTCTTCCAGCGTAGCCTGCACCTGGCCTGTCACATCTATCACCCGAGACACAATGGTATGCTCCCCCGGCGTGGTATTCTGCCAGTTAAAATTGAACAGTTTCCATGAGTACTTGGTATTCCTAGGATCCAGTTCTGCCTGCTGCCATGGACCACCGTCAATGCTTACTTCAACCGCACGCAGCGGTGTCCCATCATTGAGGACAAATCCCAGAATGTTATGGTCATTGCCTGTTTTGGTGACACGAATTATCGATGACTTGAGATGAATCTTGGTCACGGAGCGCTCTTCCCAACGTTCCTCACCGCCGATGTCTACTTTCTGCAGTGTCACGTAATCACGCGCCATGAAACGGCCCATATAGCGCTTGTCCTGGATATGAATTTGGCTCAGCCATTTCACGTTGCAGACACCGTAGTATCCGGGCACCACCACTCGCAGCGGAGCGCCATGGAAGAGTGGCAGAGGCTCGCCATTCATCTCGTAGGCAAGCACTATGTCAGGGTTCAGTGCATCGTCTATGTGTAGGCTGCGGCCAAAGGCCATCTCGACATCAAAATCCAGGTCGCTGCGAGTACGTTCCATACCCTTGTCTGCGCCGTAAAAAACTACTTCGATACCGTCGCGGTCCAGTCCGGCTTCCTCTAGTATATCGACGAGGCGCACACCACCCCATTTGGCATTGCCAATAAGTCCGTTAAAAATACGCGGTGTGTTGCCGCCGCACTCGAAGCCCGCATCGATTTCAAATTTCTGATAGCGCTTGAGATCGTTCAGGGACAGTGACAATTCCTGGTTAACCAGTCCGGTTACATTTAGCCTAAAGTTCGATGCATCTATTTCTGGCTGGTTGTAGTGCTGAACAACGTAAAAACGGCTGTTTGGAGAGTAGAAGCTGTCGATTTCTGCCGTGTTCTGAAAATAGACTCCGCCAGCCTGCTTGGGAGGCGTCCCGAAGGCTTCCATGTCAGTGAAAGGTACAACCTCTTCGTCCTGGCCAAGAGCAATATGTGACAAAAAAGGCATACTGGCCGTGGCCGCCATACTGCCCATGGCAACACCGGTCCTCAGGACCTTGCGGCGGTTTTCAGTAAGAGTGTCATTGTTCTTGTTTTCGTCTTCAGACATCGAGCTTTCCTTGAGTGTTATATATTTTCATAAATTATTCCCTGCCCATGTGGAATAGTCAATTCGCTAGGGGAGTGCCTTGAACAAGCGCCTTGTCTGTCTTAATCTCTTTATCAAGGCTCTCAGAAAGAGCCTCTTTTAGAGCTTTTTTAGATTGGAGAATCATCATGGCGATTGAAGGTGGATGTTATTGCGGCGATGTTCGCTACCAAATAGAAGGCGACTTTGCATTCAAGGGCGAGTGCTGCTGCAGGGAATGCCAGTACATCAGCGGCGGAAATCCCAACGTGGTAGTAGGAGTACCGGAACCTGTCTTTTCCTACACAAAAGGGAGGCCTAAGAAATTCAGGCGAGACGACCTGGAAAATCCTGTCACCAGGGAATTCTGTGATCATTGTGGCACATCACTGACTACCCTGTCGCCTGGAGCTCCGGGCATTGTTATCGTCAAGGTGGGCACTCTTGATGATCCATCGCTTTATGAAAAGCCCGACCACATAATCTGGATTTCAGAAAAGCAGGCCTTTCATAACCTAACTCAAGGCGTTGCAACCTTTGAACAATTTCCGGTTCATGAATAACCCCTCTTTGATTTTCCAGAGAAATAGGCATGATCGAATTCAGCAAGGATGAAAAAGAAGCCCTCGTCGAAAAGATTCGTACTTACTTGATCGACGAGTTAGGTCAGGAGATCGGTCACTTTGATGCCGAATTCCTCCTTGATTTTTTTGGTGAAGAGATAGGCAAGTATTTTTATAACCGCGGCCTCTATGACGCTCAGGCAATCCTGGAAGGACGCATGGACGCAATCACAGAGGCAATCGCGGAACTGGAAAAACCGATCAACTAATGAGATTGGCCTGATTGCTTGCTCTCGGCAACACAACCCCACAACATGAAGGCTCCGGCAAAGGCTAGTGCTAGCCAGTTAATTATGCCGTCCATCGCCTCGCCCATGGAGTAATAACCCAACTGAACATCGAAGGCGACTAGAACTATCAGCAGTGGCGCAAGCAACAACCAGGCCGAGTAGCCCATATCATGAAAGCGCCTGACGACGAGTACGTAAGCTGGGTAAACCATCACCAGCATGCAGAATTCCGCCGTACGTCCTGTCATGTACAGGCCAAAAAAGGCCATGGCGATCACGATAGTGACCAGCGCAGTAATATATTCCGCCTTTGAAGTGCTGCCATGGGGGTTGATAAAGAGAGCGTCATAACTGCTGTCAGCAGTTTCACCCCGGGCCAACGGTGAGTCCTTTAAGATGTCTCTGTAGTAGGGGAGGTAGGCGATCATTAGCAGCCCGTTAATGGCGAAAGCGACCAGGGTTAGCAAACTCAGCATGGGGGACTGGTTCAGGATAAGCGCCCAGAACAGAGCATTGGATGTAATGATCATCTGAGCTGTCAGCGCAAGCGGCATTATAAAACCTGATAGCAGTAGCAATCCCGCTATTAACTGCACGGCCAGCGCCACGAAAAGTAGCCTGGAATTAACCAGTGAAGTCATGAGCAAGTCCGCAAGGGGCTGCTGGCCAGTAGGTGCCTCGGACACGAAGAGGTAATTGACAGCAACAAGCGTCACTAGGGCGCCGAGTACAATTCGTCCAATCATGACCAGCTGCTGCCTTTCATTCACGAATGTCCTGACCGTAAACATGGATTTGTAATGGTCCCAGTAGAAAGCGCATAGCACTGAGTTGGTGAACAGCGTGCCATAACCAAACAGCGCGGCAATTGAACCCCAACCCTCCAGTGGGGCATCCCAGTAAAACACGCCAAAGGACACCGGCAGGCATACCAGGAGTGACAGCGGCGTCACCAGCCCAAAAAGCACACCAATACCGGCGAGCAGTTCAACGGCTTTAACCAGGTCAAACAGGTGGCTGTCGATCAGCGCCACGATGAGCTCCATACTAAGGGGCTGGTTGCCCATGGGTTGCGGAAAGATCTGAACAAAGTGATTGAGTCCCGCGGGAATCATCCACGCGGCAAAAAGCAGGCGAAAAAACCAGACAGGATATTTCATGAGGCCCCCAGTAAGCACTTGTATAAATTATTATTATTAAACTTTCGGCCAGCTTTTTGTTGCGGCCTGAAAAAATGTAAAAAACTTAACAGCCGGCCCGTGGAATGCAACTGTTAGTCGAAAGGATATTTTTGGAAAGTGCAGGGGGAAACTATTTCTGATTAGGCGCCAAGAATACCCTCAAGATAGGCAAAGACACTGCCCGGCAAAACATCCAGGTTGTAGCCGCCTTCCAATACGGAGAGCATTTTGCCGCCACTATATTTATTTGATAGTTCCTTAAGGGTGGTGCCCAGCCAGGCATAGGTTTCATCAGTAAAAGCAAGCCCGGCCAGTGGATCCTGGGCATGGGCATCAAACCCGGCGGATACGAGCAGCAGCTGAGGAGCGTAATTTTCTATAGCCGTAATAATGCGTTCCTGAAAAATTTCCTGGTACATGTCATGACCAGTCCCGCCGAGCAGGGGCACGTTCATGATGTTGTGTTCAATGTTTTCTGCTTCGTGACCAGTGCCGGGGTATAGCGGACTCTGGTGTGAGGAAATGAAAAATATCCCTTTTCGGCCTTTGACTATGTCCTGTGTTCCGTTGCCGTGGTGCACATCAAAATCCATAATGAGAACACGCTCGAGACTGTAATGCTGTTGTGCATGAATAGCGGCAATCGCGATCTGGTTAAAGAGACAAAAGCCCATTGCTTGCTGAGGAGTGGCATGATGCCCGGGAGGGCGCGTGGCGCAGAACACATTGTCAGCTTTTCCGCGCATCAATAAATCGATTCCCTCACATGCAGCGCCAACAGCGCGCAATGCAGCGTTGAGAGACCCGGGTGACATGTGCGTATCGGCATCCAGAGCAGCTTCACCACTTGAAGGGGCTGTCCCTTTTACATTTTCATAGTGAGTTTCATGGTGGGCGAGAAGGACTTGCTTGTCCTCCCCAAGAGGAGCTTCGACCAGCTGCAGTGACTGGTTAACAGGGCTTTTGGCCAGTGCATTAAGAATACGCGACAGGCGCTGTGGATTTTCCGGGTGGCCAACACCGGGATTATGGTCAAGACAGTCTTCGTGGGTATAAAAGTGGATGACCATTACTACCTGCACCGTGAAAACTGATGATCATTATGACACTGATTAGTAGACCCTGGAAATTTTATCTGGGTATCTACAGGTGTTGGAAAAAAGTCTTATCAGCAAGGCGGCATGCACTAATCTGCGGCGTGCAGTGCCTTGGCTGCTGAAAATGTATAAGCAGCCAGCCCGGAACATTCCTCATCAATCACCCTGATGTACATTTCGTCAGAAGACGTCATCTCTGTCAGTTTTAAAAAGAATTCC
>RFVC01000211.1 GCA_009922595.1 Gammaproteobacteria bacterium
GGCTCCCAAATAGCGGCAGCGTCAAGTTTTCCTGCGCGAAAGTTTGTGGTGATGACCTCAATATTTTGGTTGAGATATTTAGCAGGTTTGATTCCAGCCGATTTAAATGCAAGCTGAGCAAAACGATCGGTGCACGCACCGTGTGGAGCAGAGGTTACTTTACCATCCATCCATTTCACTGCATCTACGCCGTTAGCAAACTTTGGAGCATCATTTCGCACTAGGAAAATGTTACACTGTTGCTTGGACGTGCCCAGCGCAGCAACGATACGAATGTCAGTGCCACCACGCTCTGGCAGGTATTTAAAAGTCGATGCAATAGCAGGCATATCACCCATGTAACCAATATGCTGCTTTTCTCCAGCCATCGCGTTCACAATAACTGAACCTTGAAGCCCCACTTGGAATTCAGCTGTTGATCCAGCTGGCAAATGATTTTTCCAAAAGGCTTTGCCGTTATTCACGACGCCTGTCCATGATTCGGTGTAATACGGCTGGTAGCCGATAACAAGGTCGACTTTTTCGCCTTTCTTACCAAAGTCCACGGCAGCGTTCGCTGCTGTGGCACCCGCCACAACTGCTGCTGCAGCCGTCAACTTGAGGGCCGTGTTCATTACCTTTTTCATCGTGTTCCTCCCGATAGGTTTGTTTCAAGTAGTCTGGAGAGAAAAACGACTGCACGCAAGTCCCGCTTGATCGGATTGTTGCGCAGGCTGGCTCCCTCCACCTGAAAATAGGGCTACTTAACCCTGATAGGCACCGGGCCTTCTCACGGACCCTTTCGAAATCCTAAGTATGAATTGAGCCAACTATCAAGCCATTTACTTATTCATGCGGCCGATCAAGTGATAGTAAAATGTAATTGCGACAAATGTTGTCAACTAACATTAACGGTATGAGTATGAATATCTGAAATTTGCAGAGGTTTTAAAATGGACATTGACACGCGACCCAGCGCTAGTGACACCGCCCAGTGCATTGCAGGCATGTCAGAAAAAGTAGCAGCTAACCCCCTAGATAGTGACTTCATTGCTGAGCAGACCCGCATTTTCCGCAATGCTTGGGTGCCTGTTTGCCACGAGTCTGAACTGCCAGAGCCTTATGATTTTAGGACAGCTAGTATTGGCAATGAAAACATAATTATTTGCAGAGCCCCAGATGGGAAAATAAACGCACTTTTGAATGTCTGCCCCCACCGTGGCATGTTGATAGAAAGGAGACCGCAGGGCAGTTTTCTCGAGGGTCAGGCATCTGGTAATCCTAAAAGAATTACTTGCATGTTTCACGCTTGGCAATTTGATATGCGAGGTAATTGTGTATACGTCGCCCGAGAGAAAGAAGGATATCAAG
>RFVC01000212.1 GCA_009922595.1 Gammaproteobacteria bacterium
CATTAGATTACTTGCAGCGGCAGTCAGAACGCGCCCTAACGCGTCAGGCTGCGGCCCTTGGTGGCCTTGGTGGCGGCAACGTGCGTCAAGACTTGGTCAAGCTGACGGCAGACCTTTATGGTCAGGATTATGCCAATCAATTTGCCCGTCTTGGCGAGATAGCCCAAAGGGGCTACGGAGCCGCTGGAACGTCAGCGCAACTGGGTGGCCAGCAGGCTGGCACGATAGCAGGCGTTGGGCAAGCAGGCGCAACCACAGCCGCCCAGATGCAGGATGCGCTGTCAGGCAGACTTGGCAATCTTCTTGGCACTGAAGCGCAGTACAGAATGAGGGCGGGCGAGAATATCGCAGATGCCATCGCCGCAGGCACTACTGGAATTAGCGGCCTACAGGTTGGCGTCAGTGATGCCTATCGTAATCTCTACAGTAACCTGACAGATGCCCAGCTACAATTTGGTACACAGTTGGCCACGCAATTTGGAGATACATTTGCTAACCAGTGGCTTAACCAAGCAAATGCGCTTCAGGCCAAGGGCGCTGCTCAAGGCGGGGTTCAAGGTTCCGCATATACTCCGGTTCCGGGTTACAACATAGGCAGCGCCTTTGACGCTTATGGACGGGCAGTTGATTTAGCGCCGACCCTGTTTGGCGGCCAGCAACCAACTAATCCGTTAAGCGTTGGATGGAATGGTCAAAGGAATCCAACACAGGCCGAAGTTAAAAATTATTACGACACACTTTTAAAGGTGTAAATCATGGCTAACGAATACACTTTCGGGCAAAAGTTACAGGGCATCGGTGCTGCACTAAGCGGCACTATCCCGCAGTTCCAGCAGGAAATGCAACAGCTTAGTGAGGCCAGAACCAAAGCCATGTATCAGGACGCTGGCGCTGCATATCAGATGCTTCAGGGTAACAACTATCAGGGCATCATTGACTTAGCCAATGACCGCTTGAGCATTCTCAGGAGGCTGCCCGGTTCAGACCCATCAGATACTCAGCGGGTCTTACAGCTTGCGCAGAATGCAATGGCTGGTGATACAAATTCGCGTGAGCAACTTCAGCAAACTTTAGGAAACGCATATCAGCGCGGTATTGATTTAGGAATATTAGCCCGTCCGGATGCTCCTGAAAGAATAACTGTCGGAGAAGGCCAGATTGTTTATGAAAGAAACCCTATAACTGGTGAGTTCAGGCAGGTTGTTAGCGGAGGAGAGAAAAAACAATCAAGAACCCCGACCACCGAACTTGGCAAGTTAAGGTCTGATTTAGACAGCGGCGCGATTACGCAAACTCAATATGACGAACAGGTAGCCCTAATAAACAAGCGAGAAGACAGGGCTACATTT
>RFVC01000213.1 GCA_009922595.1 Gammaproteobacteria bacterium
CCCTTGTTTTCTCCGCCGCTGGCCGAAAACGTGCCAACCACAGCCCCCCTGGCTGGCCAGTCCCAGTTAACAGGTCCCTGGTTCACCCGCACGGGGTTTACCTGCACATTGCTTGACTGGTTATTTGAAGTGCTTGCCGGGCGCGCCTGCCTTGAATTAGTGGTGCTGGAACCTGCAGAGCTTGAAATCGTACGAGATGCATAGGCTTCAGGCCCGGCAGGCACAGCACGGGGATCCACGTTCAGTATTTGACCTGGAAATATCGTATAGGGAGAAGAAAGTCGGTTAACGCGAGCTATGTGCATAAAGTCGAGGTCATAGATCCATGCCACTGCATATAGCGTTTCACCTTCGTTGACTCGATGAATTCGCCCGGTATCCAGGAATCGCGGATCGTCAATATCGTCAACCGGCGACTGGTAAGCACTCATGCAGCCTGCCAGAAGCAGAAAAGACAACAGCGACATAATCCTGTTCATACTTCTACCTTAGGATCCTTTTGTTCGCTTCCCTTGACAGGACCGGCAACAAATTCAAGGGCCAGTACTAACGCAGCACCCACCGAGACAACCAGCAAAACCAGGAGTGGTGAGACTATTTCCCCGGTCAGCCTGGCGTACTCCCCAGGCAAAACATGCTGGTATCGAATAAACGCATGCGAGTTGAGATTAAGCTCTGTAGCCACCCGCCATGGCCACAACAGGTAAAGTGATCCAACCAGCAGGCCTATCAGGGCAGAAAAGGTGAGATCGTGATAGGCATGCAGAAGCCAGGACAGGACCCGGGAAAACAGCATCAAACCGACTACGCAGCCTGCACCGAAGACGGTGATCACCTGCCAGTCAAAATCCGTCAGCGCCTCCAGTACCGAGCCATAAACACCAAGCAGCACCAGGATAAAGGCGCCCGAGATCCCGGGCAGAATCATGGCGCAGATGGCGACTGATCCACAGAAAAAGTAATAAAGCAGGTTGTCACTCGAATCTGCCAGCGGCAAGGTCGCAAGTACTATTGCTAGAGCAATTCCTGCTGGGAACAGGCACAGGGCAGAAAAGCTCCATAACTTTACCTGCCGGGTTACGAAGTAAATGGATGCCAGGACCAGTCCGGAAAAAAAGGCCAGTAAAAGTGGCAGGTATGAATCCATTACGACCAGGATTACCCTGCCTAGCAGCAACAGCGCGCTTAATATACCGAGTAAAAGGGTAAGCAGAAAACTGCCATTGATTTCGCGCCATGCAGCTCCTAACCCTTCCTTGTGCCAGGTTTGCAATACGCCCGGCCCCACTGCCTTGATGGCATCAATCAAATCTTCGTAAATATTGGTGATCAGCGCAAT
>RFVC01000214.1 GCA_009922595.1 Gammaproteobacteria bacterium
CCCTGTTGACGAGCGGCTTCAACAAAGACCGTCACTGGCAGACTGACCGCAATATCTAAATCCTGTTCAGGATCAAAACCATACCCTTTATGACGAGCTAGCAGGCCATTGCGCACCACCCCACCAACAAGACGTGCCTCGCCTCCTGCAGAACGGGCAATAGAAAAGATATCGCTGATAAGGGCCTGACGGGCAGCAGAGAAGGATAGTGATAGAGAGACAGACATTAAGTAGAGCGGACCATTGTCTGTTGAACGATGAAGGGTAAAATCGGCCAATTGTCTTTGTTCAGTCCACTTTTTTTGAATTCACCGGGTTTAATCTTACCACCCTCGATACGAGGCGGCTGATAATCTGTTCCAGGCTGACTCGTGCCGCCAACTTCCAGCATCAAGGCAGCGCCTAAAAAAACAAGTAGACCGACAGCAGCTGAGATCACATGCCGCCAAGCAAGGAGGACTGAGCCTTCAGCATGACGTCGACCAAGCCGCACAAGTAAAGCCAGAACTATTAGCCCAGCCAGTATAGCAATGATAGCTATGAGATAAATTCGAAGCATGGTTTTAATCCCTTACAGCAGACGAGATAGTCAGCCCCATAGAATCAGAGGTAGCAAATCAGGTGTGACTTTACAATAAATGCCCACCTATTCGGTGCTCTTTATAAGCGGTCCACTTTAGGCTGAATACGCGTGTTTAAACACACTGCCAGATTCCTCAGCATTTGAGCAGTCGCTCCCCAAATCATAGGATCTGAATGCGGAATTTTCCAAAACCTGCGCAGTCGGCCATCCTCACTCAGCCGTTCGGATCGTTTATAAGCATCAATACTGAGAAAAGGAGCAAGGGGTGTGAACCAAGTCATATCCACTTCTGCCGGATCCGGTTGCAGCAGGGTTTCAAGCTGACGTGGATCCTCTTTACAATAGCCCAACACCTGATCAACCAAATAATTGGTGCTGGTCAGCACCGGCTCCAGATAGCCGAGGTGAGTGATCAACTGAGCGCTGAGACCTGTTTCTTCCTGACATTCACGTGCAGCTGTCATTGCTGGAGTTTCATCACCTGCTTCCGGTTTTCCGCCTGGAAAGCTGACCTGGCCAGCATGCAAGCGCAGTTTATCTGACCGTCTAGTTAGCAGAATCTCAAGCCTGTGCGGGGGACCTGCTAGTAACAGTTGAACAGCAGCTTTTTTTAGCGGACCATTCTGTAGGTCAGAAACACCGTTCCAGTCTGGCGGCACGGGGGCAGCGATTGCGATTAAATCAAAGTAGCTTAGCGTCATGATCAGCGTTATCTTAGTTGAGTTTTGTGAGTAGCA
>RFVC01000215.1 GCA_009922595.1 Gammaproteobacteria bacterium
TAATGGTCCAACCCGAAAAGAACTCGGAATGGACGGTACGTTTAATGCTCTTGGGGCAAGCGATAGGGCGACGATGGCCATTGGCCGCGCAATTCGTCTCGCACTTTATAATTTGATGGATGTTAGACCCGGTGAGGTGGACAGATCCACACTAGGACATCCTGGAAAGATCTCTTATTGCGTAGCAGAAGATGAAGAAAATACTGCGTGGGTTCCACTTTCGGTGGAGCGCGGCTCTCCTGATGGTGCGTCTGTGGTAACGGTTATGTCAGCCGGTGCACCACGGCAAATTATGAATGAATGGACGACCGAGCCAGAGCAGATACTTGAAACGTTTGTAGCTGAAATAAAAGCATCCATGCTGCACTATTCAATATGGTCAGGAAATTTTGCCATAGTAGTGCCGCCGCAACTTCGCTCTCATTTTGAGAAGGCAAATTGGTCCAAGGCAGATATTAGACAATTTGTGTTTGAAAAGGCTCGAGTTACACGAGGTGATTGGGCAAGTTGTGGAAAAGGCATGGTTGTTGATGAGCGAGGAGAAGAGGTGTTCCGGGCCTTGCCATCATCTGATGATTTATTAGTCATTGCCGCTGGAGGGCCCGCTGGGGGGTTTGGTGCTGTCATTCCGCCTTGGTTTGGCTGGAAAAGCCGGGCTGTCACTATGGCTGTTGGCGCTTGCGTTGACTGCGAAGCTTAAGGAGTTTGTCGCGATATGAGCATAAAGGTATTTGATCCTACATATGCTTCTGGAGGAGCAGTTTTTGAACTTGCTCCTAGAGTTACGGATTTGGTGGGAAAAACGGTTGGCCTTATTTCAAATGGGAAAAGAGGCACGGTCCAGTTTTTCTCAGCGATGGAGCAGCAACTATTAAGGGATTTTGGCGCTGGCCAAGTTATAATTCGGACCAAAGCAAATTATTCCGCGCCGATGGAACCTGAAATACTTGCAGAAGCTAGCACTTGGGATGTGGCCTTTGCAGGAATAGGCGACTGAGGAAGCTGCTCGTCGTGCAGTTTGCATGACGCTATTGCAGCTGAAAAAGCAGGAGTTCCTTCCGTAGGGGTTATGACCTCTAAATTTGAGAGTGCAGCTGACCTTATGGCTCGGGCCTTGGGGGCTGAAGATTACAGGTTTGCTGTAATTGATCACCCAATTTCCTCTGCTAGCGAAACAGCTCTTGCTGCACAGGCTAATGCTGCAATTGTCAGAGGAATTGAGATTATCACAAGTTAGGCTGTACATCTCTGAGGCGGTCTACTCTTCGGATCTCAGGGAATAAATAAGCCCACAGTAAAGTGATCCCACATACTGCGAT
>RFVC01000216.1 GCA_009922595.1 Gammaproteobacteria bacterium
AGCCATAATGATGGGCATAATACAGCATTTGAAAAATGCCATGATGTTCGACCGTCCAGGAAACATCCCATCTTACAAATGGCCTAATTACTTCAGCCGACATACGATCGTGATTTTGTGGGGCGAGCCCGTCACCAATATCATGCAATAGGGCACCGACAACCCAGTCGATATCTGCGCCGTCACGGAGTGCGCGAGTACCTGATTGAAGACCATGCTGAAGGCGAGTAATTTGGTACCCTTCAAAAGTTGTTTCACCTGCTCTACGTAATTCCTCAAGAACACGCTCAGCAGTGAGAGCCAGAAAGGGCTTTTCAAGTCTGGCTAGAAGCTCATACTCTTCTTTCGTGCCATCTTTCATCGCAGTGAAACCAACTGTTTTGCCCATTATGCTCTCTCCTGTGCGTATAGGTTGGTTTTACCTTCTGCTCCAGCAGCAAGCGTCTTTGATTGTTCCGCTAATATGCGGTCATAAAGAGCTAGGTCGGATGGATGGAATAGACTACGAGGGCCCGCAATACAGTCCCAGCCGCCACGAGGGGTTTCGCCTCTTACTGGCATGGCCCAATCCCTTCCTGGAGCATGATCCCGTACTGCAGGAGTGACATATCGTATCGCAAGTCCAATTCTGCGATCAGAAGATCTGTTTTGGCCAGAGGCATGAAAGCAGCGTCCATGATGAAGTGACATTTGACCTGGGAGCAGGGGGCCATGAACAGCATTTTCTTCTTGAACATTGGCAATTTCCTGACCCCTTGATAAAAGATTGTCTGAAGAAAATGTATCATTGTGTTCGACCAAGCCAGATTTATGGCTTCCAGGAATAAAGCGCATACAACCGGCTTCGACACTGACATCAGACAAAGCTATCCAGGCAGTAACTTCGTCATCAGTTTCACCCATGCCCCAGTAGGTGATGTCTTGGTGCCAGGATACAGTTTTATTACTTCCAGCTTCTTTAATGAATAACTCTACTGACCAGGCTAACAAATCAGGACCTAATATAGCCTCGATAATATCAAGGATATTAGAATTGCGTGCCATTTCTGCAAGTTCAGGAATGACAACATGCCCGTTGACACGGAAAAACTGGTTCAGTGAATAACCTCCAGCACCCTCTGTATAATCCATCTCAAGTTGTTCAATACATGAGCGCATAGATCTTACTTGATCT
This sequence comes from Gammaproteobacteria bacterium, assembly GCA_009922595.1. Taxonomy (GTDB): domain Bacteria; phylum Pseudomonadota; class Gammaproteobacteria; order Pseudomonadales; family Pseudohongiellaceae; genus Eutrophocola. The sequence goes on from RFVC01000216.1 coordinate 1,175, forward strand.
GGGGATAAGGCGGGTAAGCCCGATACAAATCCATTTTCCCGATATCGAGAAACAATAGTATTTAAATCCATAATCATAAGATTTCTCCTCTACCTCCATGATATTAATTTGGGTTTG
>RFVC01000217.1 GCA_009922595.1 Gammaproteobacteria bacterium
CACAAAAAGCCGCTCAAAGTGAGCAGTACGACGCCATTATTGCACTCGGCGCCGTGATAAGAGGCAGTACACCACATTTTGATTATGTTTGTACTGAATGCAGTCGCGGTTTAAACCAGGTCAGTCTGGCTTTCAATATTCCTGTCGCCTTTGGTGTGCTGACGGTTGATACTATTGAACAGGCTATTGAACGTGCCGGAACAAAAGCCGGTAACAAGGGAGCAGATGCTGCCATGACGGCTATGGAAATGGTCAGCCTGTCCCGTAAGCTTTAGCCTGATGTCTGAGGACGCTTCACAGCCCAGAGTTTCACACCGGAAGAAAGCCAGGTCTTTACTGGTGCAGGCAATGTACCAGTGGCAGATGGCGGGTGGTTCAAGCAGTTATATAGAGGCACAGTTTCGTGCTGATAACAGCGCAAAAATTGATTGGGAATTTTTCCACCAGGCGCTGGTTTATATCATTATGAACACTGAAAAAGTTGACCAACTTTTTATTGAGCTACTTGATCGCAAAGCAAATCAGCTTGATCCGATTGAACTGGCGCTTTTACGTTTGGGCAGTTTTGAATTTCTGGAGCGCATTGATGTGCCTTACAAAGTAGTCATCAATGAATATGTTGATCTGGCAAAAAAATATGGTGCGAGTGAAAGCCATAAATATATCAACGGCGTGCTGGATAAACTGGCGAAACAACACAGAGCAGTGGAAATTGCCGGCAGCAAAGGCTGAATAATTTTTAAGAAAGTAACAGTGCCTGAGAGGCATCATGGCTGTTTCAGAATTTGATCTAATCAAGGACTACTTTAACAGACCGGGATTGGTTCCAACGCCGGAACAGTCCGAAAGAATACCTTTGGGCATTGGTGATGACTGCGCCCTGCTTGAACTTCCTCCTGAAAAACTCTTAGCCGTATCTATGGATACGCTTGTTGCTGATGTGCATTTCCCTGCCAAGGCAGATTCCGAACTTATTGCACAACGAGCGTTGGCTGTTAATTTAAGTGATCTGGCTGCCATGGGGGCAGAGCCTCTGGCTTTTACCCTGGCATTAACTCTGCCGAAAGCAGAAAGCACATGGCTGGAAGGTTTTAGTCGTGGCCTGCAAGACATAATTCAGCGTTACCAATGTCCACTTATTGGCGGAGACATCACAAAGGGTCCTTTGAGTATTACGATTCAGGTGCATGGTCTGGTCGATAAAAGCAGAGCATTGACAAGAAATGGAGCCAGTATCGGTGATCTGGTTTTTGTTTCGGGTGAGCTGGGCGCGGCTGGCCTGGCTCTGAG
>RFVC01000218.1 GCA_009922595.1 Gammaproteobacteria bacterium
GATGAAGCGCTGCACGTTAACTAACGTCCATGATGCATAAAGTGTTAAGATTTGCGCAAATCCAGCATCAGCCTGAAGTAACGCAGCGCCGAGGGGTAAAACCACCATAGGTCCAGTTGGGAGAATAGCACCAGCAAAGGCAGCAAGAGCAAAACCTATAATCCCACTTTCAGGTCCCACTAGACCTGAAACTAGCTCCCTCGGTAAAAGTTCTGCTAGAAATCCTGCAATAAATGCAGCTGGTACTACTATAGGAAGTACTCTTATTGCCTGGGTTTTTGAAATCTGGAGAGCTTCTTTGAAGCTAACCCCAGGCTTTAACGCTGTGGCAAGCGCAGCCGCGAACACAAGCAAGATCATTATTATTAGCGAGGCCGACATCAACGCACCGCCACGTATGGAAGGAAGCGACGTACAGCTAATCCCGCTAGAATTGGCAGTGGCAGCGCTAGTAACCAACGAAGGCCCGCGGTTTCAAAACCCAAGAAAGGGAGTTCCCAAACAAGCAACCTATTAAGACCAAGAGCCCCCCAGGCGATTACAAAAGCAACACATGCGCCAGCATCAGCACCAGCCCGTGAAATAGTTAGCGCCAAGGGCATAATTACCCAAGGCCCACCCGGCAATAACGCTCCAGCTCCAGTGGCAAGCATTAAGCCCTTCATACCTGAATTTCCACCAAGGGTCCTGGCTACTGCTTCACGTGGGGCCAGTACTGTTAAAAACCCCACTAAAGCTAGACCAAGTAGGAACCGCGGCGCCATGGTCTCTACAATTTCCATGTCTGCCCAAAATGCTCGGATGAAGGCCTGTTCACCCTTGACGAAATAGCAAATCACCGCGAGGGAGATCGCCAAACTCCAGATGAACAGCGCCGGTCCATAACCACCGAAGCGCTTACCTTTGCTCATAACTGTACTGCTTGAAAACGAAACAAGAGAGACGAAGATAGTCTTTCTAGATCAACACGGAAAGCGCTTCCAACCATCAAACTTACAGATCGTCAAAACTGAATAGCATCGCATATATTTTTAATAGGGATGCTGACTAAGCAGAGAACAAAAGCCAGATGGCGCTCCGCAGATAAGCTCTATGTTTTAGCGCCAATATCCCAGAAGAGCGCCGTCATTAGACCTAATCCCTCTCTTAAGATTGGAGCCAATGCATGCTCATCCGGAGCATGTTGCTGACATCCCGAATATGAATGAGGGACCCAAACAGTCGGCATGCCTAAAATATCTGTAAAAACATCATTTGGTATGGAGCCACCTAAACTCGGAAGAATAGCTG
>RFVC01000219.1 GCA_009922595.1 Gammaproteobacteria bacterium
CCTAAGTTGGGTGCACTATCCCACTCTGAAATTTCTGAAAAATCGGCAGGTGATTTTGTTACTAGTGCTGATCTTGCAGTGGAAAAATGCTTGGGTGAGAGACTGCGTGATATTTTACCATCTGCCGAAGTTCTAGGTGAGGAGGCAGTCGCTGACGGGCGCGCTGCTATTGCGTCTCTAGCAGATGATCAGCTCCATTGGGTAATCGATCCGATCGACGGGACAGGAAATTTTGCGGCCGGTTTTCCATTAACAGCTGTCATTGTATCGCTGATTAGAGCAGATGAAATTCTTGCTGGTTGGATCCACGATCCCTTCGGCGATAGAACTTTTGAAACCTCACTCGGGGGAGGCGCCTGGTTAGAAGGGCGTCGTCTTTTGTGCAATCGCCCAGAAGATTTGCGGTTAATGAATGGTTCTGTTTACGGGAAAAAATTTCGTGAGCGGCGCATGTTTCAGGAGACCTGGGGGAAAGGTCGAGGAAAGTTTGGGGCAATTTGGAACGCAAGGTGTGTAGGTCAAGAACATATATCCCGTGTAAGCGGCCTTGCTCACTTTGGATGTTATTCTCGATTGCTCCCTTGGGATCACGCTGCTGGCTTTTTGATGCATAAAGAGTCTGGTGGAATTAGTCGTATGATTAATGGAAGGCGTTATAGGCCATCTGATCCTTCTATTGGCGGATTACTTGCACCAGACCTTGAGCTTTGGAAGCAATTATGGACTATTCTAGTTGCTGATGGAGACCCACCAGAACTTGAAGCTGATTAGGGAGCTAATTTTATGGCAAAGGTAGCATTTATTGGTCTTGGGGTTATGGGGTTTCCTATGGCTGGTCACCTTGCCGCAGCCGGGCATGAAGTAACGGTTTACAACCGTAATCAGGGTAAAGCCGAAGAATGGACAAAACGTCATGGTGGCCAGGTTGCAGCAACACCAGCGGAGGCTGTAGCTCAGCAGGAGTATGTATTTTCGTGTGTTGGTGATGATCCTGATGTTATTGAGGTTACGCTGGGCAAAAGTGGTGCCTTTCAGGCTATGAGTAGTGACACTGTGTTTGTTGATCACACAACTGCTTCTGCAGATCTAGCCAGACAATTATCGAGTGAAGCTTCTAAAAAAGGTTTTCATTTTTTGGACGGTCCCGTCTCTGGCGGACAGGCAGGGGCTGAGAATGGGGTGTTGACCGTTATGTGCGGTGGTGAACAAGAAGCATTCAACAGGGCTAAGCCACTAATGGAGAGTTATGGCCGGGCAGTTACATTAATCGGTCAATCTGGTGCTGGGCA
>RFVC01000220.1 GCA_009922595.1 Gammaproteobacteria bacterium
GCTGGAACGATTACCCAGGACACAGGGACGTTAATTTGGCTGCATGCTGTTCACGGGGTTGAACCGAATGACGCACCTGCCTTCCTTCAGTGGAAGAGCGATATCAGGGCCATTGCGCAGGCTGTGGTGGATAAAGAAGACCAGTAGGTGGTTTTCTTTCAGTGCTGATAGCGGGAACAACAGGTCTCACCAGTGTGTCTTCGGAATAGACCTTACCGATTGCAACAAAGACAGCGGACCCATGGTCCGCGGGCTTTGCTCGCACGCATCGCCGCGAACCAATGGCGTCATGGAGTCTGCACTGCTGTGTGATTGTCACCAATCTGTAAAGTAACGGTCTTAAGAATGCAATAGATCAGACGTAAGCTGGGCACACGTCTTTTAGATATAAAGGAGCAGTGATAATGAGAATCACCTTGCAATGCGTGCAGACGCTGTTAGCTGGCCTGGTATTAATCTGCTTGGCGGTTATGTGACGCTTGTCGGACTGTAGGCGTCTTAGTCAGGCTATCAACAAAGTTTATCTGTTGTTACTGGCCGTCAGTCGCGGGTTGCCGCGCCGCAGTGCGCCAAATTCAGGTCTAAATGGCAGAGATTTTAATCAGAGCTGATTGCATTCGAGCCACACTCACATTCAGTTTGAAGCCTCGATTGTTTGCCCGCTTGCGTCCCTGCCTGGCGTTTTAGACATTTGTTCTGTGCTTTTGCGCGATGCCTTTCGCCGAACTATTCGCCGGACTAGAAGTACCACATAAGGCGCCCATAAATATTTCGGCCCAGCCCTGGCATACGGCTCCGGGTCTGGATGTCCGGGTTGTATGCGCGGTTATAGGCCGCCAGGTGGTCAAAGTACGTTTCATTCAACAGATTCTCGACGCCAAGTCTCAATTCTGCACCTGCGGCAAATTCAATCAGGCCAGACAAATTCAGCACGGAATAAGCCTCTGTGGCTTGCTCAAGATTAGTCAGTGAAATGCGGTCCTGCGCTGCGTAGGAGATGCTCTCCAGTGATACAAGCCAATCTTCTGAGGTGTAGTCCAGTGCCAGAATCACATTGTCGGGAGATACCCGGTAAAGGTAATCGTTGATGTCCTTACGCTCTCCTCTGACCACGTTAGCGATAGCACGCAGGGTGAGGCGGTCAGACAGGCTGTAGCGCGCCTCTACGTCAAACCCAAAGAACCTTGCCTCTGTATTGCTGAATTGCAAAGGATCTGGCGCTCCCATGCCCATATTGCTCATCATCATGGCGATATTATTC
>RFVC01000023.1 GCA_009922595.1 Gammaproteobacteria bacterium
TTTATACCGGCAATATCACCAGCAATGTCAGTGGTGGAAATCGACGCCAGGTTTCTGAGGACATCAGTATGAGTCATATCGGCGTAGATTGGCGTAATCGATATGCAGCCATTCTCTACTTCATGAAAATCAGTACCAGGGGAGTCCTGAACTGGACCGCCGGCTTTGCCTATCCAGTAAACCGTTTTGCCCCTGGGATTTTCTGCACGCACGGGGTTTTCACTTTTGAGGCGACGCCCCAGCGTCGTGAACTTGATCCCGTTAATGTCCTTCACAGGAAGATCAGGAATATTGATATTGAGGATCGTCGCTCTGGGAAGATCAAGCTCTTCAAGAAATGGCAGCAACTTGAGGACTATGCTGGCCGCCACAGAAAAATCTACATTCTCCTCACGTGGTTTTGTCGTGACCAGCGAAACAGCCAGCGCCGGCTTCTCAAGGAAACGCCCCTCCATTGCTGCAGCAACCGTGCCGGAATAAAGCACGTCATCACCCATGTTAGCGCCGCAGTTGATACCCGAGATTACCCGTTCAGGGACAGGACCAAAAATGCCAGACGTCCCGAGGTGGATGCAGTCAGTCGGCGTTCCATCAACGCCAATAGCCTTGTTGCTGTAGTTCTCGGTCTGCAATGGACGATCAAGCGTCAGGCAGTTGCTTACGCCTGAGCGGTCATAGGAAGGCGCAATCACCTGGAGCTCGTATTTTGAGGCAAGCGCTTCGGCCAGGGCAGTAAGACCAGGTGCGCGGACACCGTCATCATTGGAAAGCAAAATACTCATAAACCGGACGCTTCCACTAATTCTCGCAATACACTGGTTGCATAACTGCCCCTGGACAAAGCAAATTCTACCATTACTGTCTCTTCCCCCTCCCTGCTCACAGAAAAGTCCACAGGAGATACCCTGAGTGGACGCCTTTCCTGTTTCAAACCATTTTGCGCCAGCCCTTCTGCAAGACCATAAAATTCACTCGCCACTGAATTCTCCAGGGACATGACTGCCGCCTGTGACTGCAGTTTTCCTGCTCCCCAGAGCGGCCCCGTGGGATGAATATCACCGGAGTCTAATCGGCCCGCCAATTGTTCATCGCCTGTTTGACTCGAAAAGACACTGGATGACCCATTCAATGCCATCACGTCGCCTTCCAGTAGACCGTTCCAGTTACCCTCTTTCACTCTCTTAGCTAGCACCTGGTTAAAAAGGTAAGCACGGGCAGCAGAAAGATATATGCCGCGCTGGTACTGGGTGCATCTTTTCAGGCTGCCAGTAAAAAACGCCAGGGCATTTTCCAGATTTGCACCTTCCTTGCCGAATCGCTGCAAGCCAAAATAGTTCGGGACTCCAGATGACCTGATTTTATCGACCACAACTTGCAATGCTTCATTACAGTTACTAACAGCCATATTACGAAGACGAATGCGAAAGCGGTTTTGCCTGTGCACTCCCCGCTTTAGTTTGCGGCTGTTACGTTTCTGCTCAAGCAGGTTAAGCCCAGGATGCACAATTTCCTGGAAAGAGTCGCCCGCCTTAACGCTGAACCATTGCCTGGTTACCGCCCTCCTGTCTTTCATCCCGGAAAAACCAATGTCGCGACTTTTAATACCGGTATGCTCCGAAATAATCTTCACCACATCCTGGGTATTAAGATTGGTTTTTTCCAGGAAAAGCCACAGGTGCTCTCCATCCCCATCGGGCTCGAAACCAAGCACTTCTTCAACATAAAAATCTTCAGGCTGCTCCCGGAACGTTGCCTGCGGTCGATCAAGTTCAAGCGCTTTCGGCAATAAAGGTAAGGACATGGACATACTTGCAGTGGATTAGGGCTTAGTTAGAAGAACAGTAGCAAGCACGGCGATCCCTTCGCCACGCCCTGTAAAACCAAGCCCCTCACTGGTCGTGGCCTTCACACTCACAAGATCAGCGGCTACTTTCATACCAGCGGCCAGTGAATTCTTAATTGACTCTATGTGCCGTGACAATCGGGGCGCCTGGGCAACCACGGTAATATCAGCATTACCTAATTGCCACCCGGAATCGTTTACCTTATTCATCACTTCATCAAGCAGGGACATGCTACTGACGTCCCTGTATTTTTCAACGGTATCAGGAAAATGCTGCCCTATGTCCCCAAGGCCCAGCGCGCCCAGCAAGGCATCCATCAAAGCGTGGGTCAGTACATCGCCGTCAGAATGGGCCAGCAAGGCATGTGTGTGCGGAATGGAAATGCCGCCAAGGACGATCGCTTTGTCTCCTGCTTCAGTATCAAACCGATGCACATCAATGCCATTACCAATTCTTATCATGACCTGCTGCTTTCTCCCTGCATAGCCTGGATCCGTTCGGCTATGGCAAGATCTTCCGGATACGTGACCTTGATATTATCAGTGCTGCAGGGAACCAGTGAGACCTCAAAGCCCGCATTTTCTAAAGCCTGCGCCTCATCAGTGACAAGCTCATCATTTGCAACGGCAGACGCCAGGGCGCGTTTAAGAAGACCCAGTCGAAACATCTGTGGGGTTGCGGCGCGCCAGAGTAGTTTTCTATCCAGGGTTATACTCACCTTCATGTCAGCTCCTCCTTGCTTGATAGTGTCATTCACAGGCATAGCCAGCAATCCACCCACATCGGTATCAGCCAACGTTTGAATCAGTGCAGCTACATCCTGCGGCTTGATGCAGGGCCGTGCCGCATCATGGACGAGCACCCAGTCGTCTTCTGCCGCCTGGCTTTCCAGCGCCAACAGTCCATTCAGCACGGAATGCACCCTTTCTTTGCCTCCTGTTGCCGTAATCACAGGAACCGAAACTTCAGGTGTTAATGTCTGCCAATGGGTATCGTCCTCGTTCAGGACTACAACAATACCGGCGAGAAGATTGGTTGAATCTAGGCGGATCAGGGAATGTTCGAGCAGAGTCCGGCCATTTATCTCAAGATACTGTTTAGGCAAGGCGCCGTCCTGGGCCATTCGAATACCGGCTCCGGCCGCTGGAATAATTGCCCAGTTTTTCATCTTACCCAAGCTCTAGTGCTTAAGAGGCTATTCACAAGAGATAATCCCGTTAACACGACCGTCCTCTTGCGCCCCTTCCGCATCATCAACAATCATGAAGAAGGTTTCATCTTCACCTATAAGTCCCAGGTCGTGCCGCGCCATTTCCTCAACCGCATCTGTGCCCTTTTTCAAAGCCTGAACTTCGATGATCAATTCCTGGTTACATTCCTCAAGCAACGCATTTTCCATCTCCTGCGCAGTAATGGCATTTTCCAGTCGATTAATTTCAGCCATGCTTCCAGGGCCAACCCACAAGCGAATTTGCAATCCCAGGATGATTAGAATCAGAAGTGCCTGCAATATTCGCATAGGTGCCTTTGCTCAGGACGGCATTGCTTAACGGGTAAATTCAGCTTTTCCCTTGTAAACGGCGGCAGATCCCAGCTCCTCTTCTATCACCAGGAGTCTGTTGTACTTGGCGACGCGGTCGGAGCGGCAGAGTGAGCCAGTCTTTATCTGACCAGCCGCGATGGCCACCGCAAGATCTGCAATCGTCGTATCCTCTGTTTCACCGGACCGGTGAGAAATTACTGCCGTGTAGCCGGCGTTTTTGGCCATAGCAATAGCTGCCAGCGTTTCAGTCAGGGTGCCAATCTGGTTGAACTTGATAAGAATGGAATTGGCCACGCCGAAATTGATTCCCCTTTGGAGGATGCTGGTATTGGTGACAAACAGGTCATCTCCAACCAGTTGGACACTGCTGCCGATTTTTTCGGTCAGAACCGACCAGCCATCCCAGTCACTTTCATCCATGCCGTCCTCAATGGAAAGAATCGGGTACTGCCTACTCAGATCAGCAAGGTAATCTGCAAATTCCTCTCCAGAAAATGCCCTGCCCTCACCGCTCAGATTATACTTGCCGTCCCGGTAAAATTCGGAAGCGGCACAATCGAGTGCCAGGCAGATGTCCTCGCCGATTTTCAGACCAGCTTTTTCTGTGGCTTCAAGAATGGCATCCAGTGCTGCTGCATTGGATGGAAGATCGGGGGCAAAACCGCCCTCATCGCCTACTGCCGTATTCAGCCCCTTGCCGTGTAGGACCGACTTCAGGGCATGAAAAACTTCTGCACCATAACGCAGTGCTTCACTGAAACTGCTCGCACCAACCGGCTGGATCATAAATTCCTGAATATCAACATTGTTGTCTGCATGTTCTCCGCCGTTAATGATATTCATCATTGGCACGGGCATGGAGAAGCTGCCCTTCGGGTTCGCGCCTGGAAGCTGTCCCATATAGGCATAGAGCGGCATGTTGCTGTGCTGTGCGGCGGCCCTGGCAGTCGCGAGTGACACGGCTAGTATGGCATTGGCACCAAGGTTGCCCTTGTTGTCAGTACCGTCAAGCGCAATCATGGCCTGGTCAATATCGACCTGCGTCAACGCATCCATACCCTTTAGCTTTTCCTGGATTTCATTGTTGGCTGCAGCAACTGCTTTCAGAACTCCTTTACCGTTATAACGAGCGGGATCCTTGTCCCTAAGCTCCAGGGCTTCCCTGGAGCCAGTCGAGGCCCCCGAGGGCGCGCAGGCCGTTCCAATTTCTCCAGAAGCCAGCCTTACATCAGCTTGTACAGTGGGATTGCCTCGGGAATCCAGAACTTCACGGGCTTTAATCTGTGCAATTTCAGTCATACAACAACTTCCAAAAAATGAAATTATAAATTAGGAAAGACCCTAGCCGGTTTCAATATCGTCCTGGGACTTCACCAGGTCATCCACCGCTTTTATCTGGGCCAGGAATGAGCTTAGCTTATCCAGTGGCAAGGCACTGGGCCCGTCACAGCGGGCCTTGGCAGGATCAGGATGTGCTTCGAGAAACAGTCCGGCGATTTTCTGGGCCACACCTGACTTGGCAAGTGCGGTGACATCTTTTCGCCTGCCCCCGGCACTGCTGGATTGCCCGCCCGGCAGCTGGAGTGAGTGAGTGACATCGAAAATCAGCGGATAACCTAAACTCTTCATTATCGGGAAGCCGAGCATGTCCACGACAAGATTGTTGTAGCCAAAACTGGCGCCGCGCTCACAAAGCATCAGGTTACTGTTACCGGCCTCTTCAAACTTTTGCAGTATATTGCCCATCTCTGGAGGGGACAGGAACTGGGCCTTTTTAATATTGATGGCCTTCCCTGTGGCAGCCATCGCGGTGACAAGATCTGTTTGTCTGGAAAGAAAAGCCGGCAGCTGCAAGATATCTGCCACTTCGGCGACTGGAGCTGCCTGACCGGGCTCATGTATGTCGGTTATCAGCGGCACGCCGTATTCGGACTTTACCCTGGTGAGAATTTCCAGGCCCTTATCGAGTCCAGGCCCCCTGAAAGAATTAATGGAAGACCGGTTAGCCTTGTCGAAAGAAGCTTTGAAAATATAGGGAATGGTAAGTTGCTGGCAAGACTCAACAAACACTTTCGCTGTTTCCAGCGCAAGGGCCTCATCTTCCAGCACATTCAGACCGCCAATCAGGACCAAGGGGGCGTCATTGGCTATCGTGATATCGCCGACTTTAACTGTCATTGCCCTGAAACCCTGTTGAAAATGCTGACATGAGGCGGCGACTTAGCTGTTTGCTGCCGTCGTCTGCGGTGAAGCCACCTGGCTGCCGAACTGCCCTTCACTCTTGCCAATTGCCGCGTTGATGAAACCGGTAAATAGCGGATGGCCTCCACGTGGTGTAGACGTAAATTCAGGGTGGAACTGACAGGCCAGGAACCAGGGATGATTTACCACCTCCAGCACTTCCATCAGGCTGCTGTCCATGGACTTACCGGTAAAGCGCATACCATTGTTCTGCAGCTGTTCCACGTAATTATTATTGACTTCATAACGGTGACGATGGCGCTCCACAATCACTTCCTGCTGGTAGCAATTACGCGCCAGCGAGTTGTCTTCCAGGCGGCATTCCTGGCCGCCGAGACGCATAGTACCGCCAAGGTCCGAATTCTCATCGCGCAGTTCCACCTCGCCCTCAGCATTGACCCACTCCGTAATGAGGGCAATAACGGGATCATCACAATTTCTGTCGAACTCTGTACTGTGGGCGCCAGACAGACCAAGTACATTGCGCGCATATTCGATAACAGCCACATGCAGGCCCAGGCAAATGCCAAGATACGGTACCTGGTTTTCCCTGGCATACTGGGCGGTGCGTATCATGCCTTCAATACCACGCTCACCAAATCCTCCCGGAACCACGATGGCATCAATACCTTCCAGTTGCCCGGTGCCTTCCTCGGCAATGGTTTCTGCATCGATGTAGGTAATCTGCACGCTGGTGCGGGTTTTGATTCCCGCATGCTTGATCGCTTCAATAAGAGACTTGTAGGCATCCAGCAAATCCATGTACTTGCCGACCATGGCTACCTTCACCTCTCTTTCCGGGTTCAGGCAAGCTTCCACGACATCTTCCCACTCGGACAGGTCAGCTGCAGGGCAATCCAGGTGGAAGCGCTTCAGAATATGTTCATCAATTCCGGTGTTATGGAGCAGAAGCGGCGCCGAATAAATAGTGGCGGTATCCTCCAGACTTACGACAGCCGGCAGCTCAACGTTGGTAAAAAGCGCAATTTTATGCCTGGCAGACTCGGGCAGCTCATGGTCTGACCGGCAAACCAGAATGTCCGGCTGGATACCAATGGAGCGCAGGTCCCTTACAGAATGCTGGGTGGGCTTGGTCTTTGTCTCCCCCGCCGTGGCGATATAGGGCACCAGGGTCAGGTGCAGGAACATGGCCCGATCCGAGCCCAGCTCAACCTTCATCTGCCTGACCGCCTCAAGGAAAGGCTGTGATTCAATGTCACCTACAGTGCCGCCGATTTCCACTAGGGCAACGTCGGCATCACCTGCACCGTCCAGCACACGCGCCTTGATCTCGTCAGTAATATGCGGAATTACCTGGATGGTGGCGCCAAGGTAGTCGCCGCGGCGCTCTTTCTTGATCACATCTTCATAAATTCTGCCCGCGGTAAAGTTGTTCTTCTGGCTCATCGTGGTGTTGATGAAGCGTTCGTAATGACCCAGGTCGAGATCGGTTTCCGCGCCGTCTTCGGTGACAAACACTTCACCGTGCTGGAACGGACTCATCGTGCCAGGGTCAACATTTATATAAGGGTCAAGCTTGAGCATGGTCACATTGAGACCACGAGCTTCGAGGATAGCGGCAAGAGATGCTGAGGTTATTCCCTTGCCAAGGGAGGAGACAACACCACCGGTAATGAATATAAACCGTGTCATTAACAGCCCATCAGTAGTCGTTTTGATGGAACTACAGTGTATCGGAATGGGTCAATATCCACAATGTAAATATGATCTGTTCCATCGAATTTGATGGATTTTTTGCTCTTTTGCTTCCCCGGCTTTGACCAGGAATTCATCTGCAATAAAAAGGTCCCCAACTGCAGCCAGGGCATTGTCGATGTAAATCAGGGGAATCTTGTCCCGCCACCATGGAGGAACTTTGTAATCCTGGAGAATCTTCTTGAGCGGACGGGTCTTCCGACCTGCCGGTTTTACTGACTCGCCGCCCTGGCGGAAGCGAATTTCAACCTCCCTGCTTTGCGGCAGTACCAACCCTTTGTCAGCCGTTTCCACGGCAAAAAGGCTGCCCAAACCCGGCAGTTCAAAAGGGGTTCGGGTTTCCCAGAGAAGCCGGTTTCTGCTTTGCGGAATCTCTAATGGCAGGACCGCGTAGACGTAGTCGGCAAAACGCCTTATTTCCATGACCTGCCCCGCTTTGCTCCACGTCACCACAGGCTCAGCATCCTGGGCAGCCGGGATAATTTCAGCAAAAATTCGCTCCACCACGTAGTGGTCAGGTGCAAGGATGGCCTCGTTGGCCTCCATAATCAGCAGCCAGGTCCGCACAATGTTGCGTTGGCGGGCAGGACTGAACACAAGCAGCTTCGCAATAGAAAGCCGATGCGGAAAATCACTGACCCTGAGCAGGTCCTCTTCCCCGACCTCCCTGAGCAATGCCTGGCTTTCCTCTGCCAGCCCGGCCAGTCTCTGCAGGCTCTTGCGGTAACCCGGCCACCTAGTTTCCAACTCTGGCAATACTCTCTGCCTTAAGAAATTCCTGTCCAGCATTTCATTCCTGTTGCTGTCGTCCTCAACCCAGTCAAGCCCCTGCGCTGTTGCATATTCCTTCAGTACCCCCCGGGTATAACCAAGCAGTGGACGTACCATGCTGCCATTGGCAAAGGCCCTGGAGGTGTGAATCCCGGCCAGCCCCCGTATGCCCGTTCCTCGCATTATTCTGAAGATCTGGGTTTCAACCTGGTCATCCTGGTGGTGGGCAAGCAGCAATCGACAGCCTTCATCCATCTGCACCATAGCGTCGGCAAACGCTTTATGCCGTGCTTCGCGGGCAGCCTGTTCAAGTCCTTTACCATCCCTATCAACGCTCACGCTGACAGTGATCAACGGGATGCCCAGATCTTTGCAGACTTTGGCGCAATGCTCGGCCCAATTGTCTGCGCCCAGGTTCAGCCCGTGATTAACATGGATGGCTGCGAGGGTCCCTATAAATTTTCCCGTATTTCGGAGTTCAGCCATCGCATGCAGCAGGACATGCGAATCCATCCCGCCGCTGTAGGCAACGAGGCAATCAGCCTCAGGGGCCGGAAGGACATCAAGTAGTTCTGTGGGGTGAAAGGCCATAGGCCGACTGGTTGTGGTCAGTTACTGGAAACTGCCGTGGCTCATGAGGCGTTTATAACGACGCTGCAGGAGCGCATCCATGTCCATATTTCTGAACTGGTGAATCTGTTCCAGGAGCTTGCCCTTGATACGGTCTGACATTTCCCTCACATTCCTGTGCGCACCGCCAAGTGGCTCTTCAATCGTAGTATCCACGATCCCAAGCTCCTCAAGCCGTTCCGAGGTCACCCCCATCGCCTTGGCAGCATCAGCCTTGTGGTCAGCTGATTTCCAGAGAATCGTGGCACAGCCTTCAGGTGAGATAACAAAATAGGTGGAATACTGCAGCATGTTGAGGTGATCACATACCCCGATGGCAATGGCGCCTCCCGAGTTACCTTCCCCAGTGACCGTCGCAATGATCGGTGTTTTCAGACGTGACATGACGGCGAGATTCTCGGCAATAGCCTCGTTAATGCCCCTGGCCTCGGAATCAATACCCGGATAGGCCCCCGGGGTATCAATAAAAGTCAGCACCGGCATCTTGTAGCGCTCTGCCAGCAGCATGAGTCGCCTCGCCTTGCGATACCCCTCAGGTTTAGGCATACCAAAATTGCGTTTTACTTTTTCGGCTGTGCTTCTGCCTTTCTGATGCCCAATCACCATCACGGGCAGATCATTAAGATAGGCAACACCCCCAATAAGGGCCTGGTCATCAGCAAAGTAGCGATCCCCATGAAGTTCATCAAAGTCAGTAAAGATATGCTCGATGTAATCCTCGGTATAGGGACGCAGCGGATGCCTGGCCAGCAGGGAAATCTGCCAAGGCGTTAATGCGCCAAAGATTTTTTCAGTCAGCTTCTCACTCTTGTCCTGGAGCTTGGCAATCTCTTCAGTGATGTTGAGCTTATTGTCAGCACCTACCAGACGCAATTCGTTGATCTTAACTTCGAGATCAGCAATCGGTTGTTCAAAATCGAGATAGTCAGGGTTCATGAGGTAAAAAGCCCGCAGGCTGAATTCATAATTGAGTTACTGCTAGTTACTGATAGTTTACCGATATCTGCGCCGGTCCGTACTGCTGCCTGAGTTTATGCAACAGCTCATCCTCTACATGCACACGCCATTTCTTGCCCAATACGATGCTGCCCTTTACTCCCTCACGGGAATAATTGACCACAATGTCACAGGCGTTTTCATCTGAGCCGTTTATGGCGCCCTGTGCTGATCCGTTGGCACCATTGACTCCCTGGAGAGTGCAGCTGTACTCGGCGAGTATGTTCTGCAAAATTTGAAGGGATTCTACAGGCAAATTCTCTTCTTGCAAGCTCAGCGTGATATTACGAATAAGCTGCTGCCGCGCCTCCTTGAAGGGCCTGACCTTCCTGGCACGAATCTGCAGCTGGCTGTTGCCGCTGTATTCATCGACATTCACCACGCCCTCAACAAGCACCACGGTATCCTTGGACAGAATTTCCCGGCAGTTCTCGTAGGTTTCTCCGAAAAGTGACACTTCAATTCGGGCGCTGCGATCGTCCAGGGTTAGAATTGCAATCGTGTCACCGCGCCGGCTTTTGATAATGCGCATGTCGTGTATTAGGCCTATCACCGTCTGACTGCTCCTGTCGGCTTTCAGGCTGGCAATGCGGTTTTTAGTCATCAGCCTGATTTCCGCCAGGTACTCTTCAATCGGATGCCCCGACAGGTAAAGACCCAGCGTTTCCTTCTCTTCCTGCAGACGGCGCTGCTCGCTCCAGGGTTTAACGTGCTTGAAGTTAGTGTAGACATCCTCATCGCTTTCAGAGGGCACGAGGTCACCGAACATATCGTCAACCCCGCTCTCCTGAACCCGGCCGCTTTGCTCCGCTGTCTTGATGGCCTCGTTCATACTCGCCAGAAGGACGGCACGGTCAGCACCGAAGCTGTCCATGGCACCGGAACGGATCAGGGCCTCAACCGAGCGCTTGTTGATCACCGACATATTAATGCGGCTGCAGAAATCGAAAAGGTTGGTAAATGGTCCTGACTCTTCGCGCACAGCAATGATGTTTTCAATGGGACCTTCCCCAAGCCCCTTGATGGCACCAAGCCCATAGATGATGCGCCCCTCGTTATCCACGGTAAACGAGAACAGTCCGCCGTTTACGTCCGGCGAAATAATCTCGATATCCATACGCCGGCATTCCTCGATAAAGATTACTATTTTGTCGGTGTTCTGAAGATCCCCGGATAATACCGCCGCCATGAAATGTGCGGGATAGTAATGCTTCAGCCAGGCAGTCTGGTAAGACACCAGGGCATAGGCAGCCGAGTGCGACTTGTTAAAGCCGTAATCAGCAAATTTTTCCATCAGGTCAAAAATGGATTCGGCCTGCTTGGCATCAATATTGTTCTTGGCAGCACCCTCAAGGAAAATCTCGCGCTGCTTCTGCATTTCTTCCGGCTTTTTCTTGCCCATGGCCCGGCGCAGCATGTCCGCACCGCCAAGCGTGTAATTGGCAAGCACCTGGGCAATCTGCATTACCTGCTCCTGATACAGAATAACTCCGTAAGTATTCTGCAGCACGGCTTCGAGGTCCGGATGCGAATAGGACACATCCATTTTTCCATGCTTTCGATCGATAAAATCGTCCACCATGCCAGAGCCAAGTGGACCGGGACGAAACAGGGCTACGAGTGCAATGATGTCTTCAAAGTTGCTCGGTTTCAGGCGCTTGATCAGGTCTTTCATGCCGCGCGATTCAAGCTGGAAGATAGCCGTTGTATCACCCTGCTCCAGCATTTTGAACACACTTGGATCATCGAGAGGGATATGATTGATGTCCAGCGCGTCTCCCGTGGACGAGTCATTAATCATGCGCACGGCCCAGTCAATGATAGTCAGGGTTCTCAGGCCCAGGAAGTCAAACTTGACCAGCCCGGCGCTCTCTACATCGTTTTTGTCAAATTGCGTGACCAGGTTATTGCCGTTTTCATCGCAGTACAGGGGCGAAAAATCAGTTAGTTTGGTCGGTGCAATAACGACACCCCCGGCATGCTTGCCGACGTTCCTGATGACCCCCTCAAGCTTGAAAGCCATTTCCATGATTTCATCAGCTTCTTCATCCGTATCGATCATTTCCTTTAACTGCTTTTCCTGCTCCAGCGCCTTCTGCAGCGTCATCCCGACTTCAAAAGGCACCAGCTTTGACAGCTTGTCTGCCAGGGCATAGGACTTGCCTTGGACGCGGCCTACATCCCTGATAACAGCCTTGGCTGCCATAGTGCCGAAAGTAATAATCTGCGAAACAGCCTCGTGCCCGTAAAGTTCTGCCACGTGTTCAATCACACGGTCCCTGCCCTCCATGCAGAAGTCGACATCAAAGTCAGGCATAGAGACACGCTCAGGGTTAAGAAAACGTTCAAAGAGCAGGTCGTACTCCAGCGGGTCCAGGTCGGTAATTTTCAGAGCATAAGCCACCAGCGAACCGGCACCGGATCCACGGCCAGGGCCCACTGGAATATCGTTTTCCTTCGCCCACTGGATAAACTCCATCACGATAAGGAAGTAGCCTGGGAATCCCATCTGGTTGATGATGTCGAGTTCAAAGTCCAGGCGCTCCAGGTACTCCTGCTTCTGCGCCTGTACCTCAGGGCTTGAAGCGGCGAGCCTTTCCTCAAGACCTTTCTCACTAACCTCGCTCAGGTATTCCTCGATGGTCATCCCTTCGGGTATTGGATAGTTGGGAAGGTAAGGTTTTCCCAACTCCAGATTAAGCGTGCAACGTTTGGCGATCTCCACGCTGTTTTTCAGCGCTTCCGGCAGATCACCAAACAGCGCCTGCATTTCCTCGCCTGAACGCAGGTACTGATATTCTGAATAATTACGCGGACGCCTGGGATCATCCAGCGTACGCCGCTCATTGATACAGACGCGGGCTTCGTGAGCCTCAAACTCATCTTCTTCCAGGAAGCGAACATCGTTGGTCGCCACCACCGGGCACTGCAACTTTTCAGACAGGCAAACTGCCCCGTTAATATATTCCTCTTCGCCTGGGCGCCCGGTCCTGTGCAGCTCTAGGTAAAAATTGCCCGGGAAAAGCGACATCCAGTCTTTGAGAAGCTGCTCAGCCTGCTTAGCGTCATCATTCAGTATGGCCTTGCCGATATCACCGGTGCGCCCCCCGGATAATGCCAGCAGTCCCTCGGTCTTGCCCTCCAGCCAGCTGCGCCTGATACAGGGATTTGAGCGATGCTGCCCTTCGAGGTGGGCCCTGGAAATTAACTCGGTCAGATTCCTGTAACCCTCGATGGTTTTTACCAGTAGCACCAGGACAGAAAACTGCTCGGGATTGTCATCCTCAGCAATAAGAACATCAGAACCGCATATGGGCTTGATACCCGCCTGGCTGGCAGCCGTGTAGAACTTGATGAGGGCGTAGAGATTGACGTGGTCGGTGATTGCGACCGCGGGCATTTTAAGAGAGGCCGTTTTTTCGGTAAGCGCCTTGACCCTGACGAGACCGTCGATTACAGAATATTCGGAGTGCACTCGAAGATGAACAAACCCAGCATTTTCGTTCATGTCTTCTGTGTAAAACCTCCTAAAAAGGCGAATTTATGCCTGTAAAAACGCCGTTTTCGATGAGAGACAAGTTTACCCAGATTGCCTATTTATTGACAGTCTGGCCCGGATATTTAAGCAGCTCAGCAACTGGACCGAACGACTTGCGGTGCAGCCGGCTTGGTCCAAGTTCCCGCAAGGCCGCCATATGATCCTGGGTAGAATAACCCTTGTGCTGCGCCAGTCCGTAACCTGGAAATTCCAGGTCAAGCTGTTCCATTTCCCTGTCCCGGGTGACCTTGGCGAGAACCGAGGCCGCGGCTATCGAGGCGATGCGGCTATCACCTTTTACCAGCGCTTTGGCCTGGCAATTAAAAGGCGGACATTTATTTCCGTCCACGTAGATTAATTCAGGCGCTATGCCGAGCTTCGCAACGGCCCTGGTCATGGCCAGCATGCTCGCCTGAAGAATATTCAGTGCATCGATTTCCTTGACGCTGGCACGGCCTATAGCAAAGGCAACGGCCTTTTCCTGAATGAGAAGGAAAAGCCGTTCTCTCTGTGCCGGCGTGAGCTTTTTTGAATCTGTGAGCCCGTCCAAAGGATGGGCATGGTCTAGTATAACCGCCGCGGCAAAGACATCGCCCGCTAGTGGACCCCTGCCCGCTTCATCCACGCCTGCAACACGGGTGTGAAGCGCATCTTCTTCGAGAATAAAGGGAAGGTTTACTTTGCGCATAATTCCAGGACGGCGTCTGCAGCCGTTTGATTGGCATCGCGCCTGAGAGAAGCATGAATGCTGTTCCAGGTCTGGGTTATCTCCTTTCTGTCACTCTCGTTTTCCATGACCTGACGGATATGTGCAAACAGGCTGTCGGCGGTGGCAGCTTCCTGCAGTAGCTCCGGGACCAGCGCCCTGCCAGCCAACAGGTTTGGTAAAGAAATATAAGGGGCTTTTACCATCCTGGAAATGATGGCATAGGACAGCGGAGCCATCTTGTAGGCCACCACCATGGGTTTTTTCAGCAGCATCCCTTCCAGCGAGGCGGTACCTGATGCCATCAGGATGCAGTCTGCGGCACCCATGACGGTTCTCGACTGCCCGTCTACCAGTGTTAATTCCAGGCCCGGGCATTGTTCTTTCTGCAGCGTCTCTATCTGACGGCACCTGTCGGGACCGGCGCAGGGAATGACAATCGTAAGATCTGGCCAGGCTTCCTTGCAGCGTTTCGCTGTCTCAAGAAATACAGGACCCAGCCTTCTCACCTCTCCCCCTCTTGAACCCGGCAGTAAAGCCAGTACCTGCCCCTGTTCGGGCAGGCCTAACGCAGCCCTGGCCGCATCTGTATCGGGTTCCATGTCGAATTCATCTGCCAGCGGATGTCCGACGCAGCAAACGGGGACATCGTTTTCCCTGTAGAAAGCCTCTTCGAAGGGAAACAGCGCCAGCATAAGATCAACGGCCTTCCTGATTTTTTTAATACGCCCCTGCCGCCAGGCCCAGACGGACGGGCTGACATAGTGCACCGTGGGTATACCGGCCGCCCTTAGTTTCAATTCTAGGTCTAGGTTGAAGTCTGGCGAATCAATGCCAATAAAGACATAGGGAGGATTGGCCACCAGGGTGTTGTAAAGATTGCGCCTGATACGCAGTAATTCTGGAAGTCGTTTCAGGGGTTCAACCAGCCCCATCACCGAGAGTCGCTCCATGGGAACCATGGAAGTCAGACCCAGCGCCTCCATTTTTGGGCCGCCTATGCCTGTAAAGGTGATGTTGGCATGTTTAGCTTGGAGCGCCTGCATGAGGCCGGCACCCAGCGTGTCACCGGAAGCTTCGCCGGCCAGAATTCCTACATGGAGAGAGTCAGGCAAGGTCACGAATAGACCCGAAAAGTGAATTGCCCGTCAAACAAGGGCATGTCAGCGAATAATGCCCTTCTGGGATGCCTTGACGGAGTGAATCAGGGCATGAATTTCCGGGTGCTCAACTGCCAGCTTATCGAGTTCCTGGAGAGCCTCATCAAGTTTCAATCCCTTGCGATACAGAATCTTGTATCCCTGCCTGATAGCCTTGATTGCCTCACTTGAAAAATTGCGCCGTTCCAGTCCGGTGATATTAATCCCCTTGGCTTCAGGGGGGTTGCCTTTGACCACCACGTAAGCCGGCACGTCCATGTTGATATGGGTAAGACCACCAACAAAGCTGTGTGCGCCTATTCTGAGAAACTGGTACACCCCGGCGTAGCCGCTGAGAATGGCCCAGTCCTCGACCACAACATGTCCGCTGACAGCGGCATTGTTAGAAAAAATGGTGTGGTTGCCGACGATACAGTCGTGTGCAACATGGGTGTAGGGCATGAAGAGGTTGTCGGAACCGATCTTGGTGACACCGCCACCCACTTCTGTCCCGCGGTGCAAAGTGGCACCCTCGCGGATGATATTGTTGTCGCCGAGTTCCAGCCAGGTGACTTCACCGTGATATTTTTTATCGGAAGGGTCTTCACCGACAGAGGCAAACTGAAAAATCTTGTTGTTCTTGCCGATACGGGTATGACTTTTGATAACCGCATGGGAAAAGATTTTCGTACCGTCACCGATTTCCACGTCCGGACCAATAACACTCCAGGGTCCGATTACTACGTCTTTTCCGATTTTCGCCGAAGGATCAATAACTGGCGAGCTGCTGCTCATCACTCTTTCCTTTCAGCACATAGAATAGTGGCTTCGCACGCAGTCTTGCCGTCTACAGAGGCTCGGCATTTGAATTTGTAGATGCCGCGGCGTACCGGACCCATTTCAGCCTCAAGTATCAACTGGTCTCCGGGTGCGACTGGTCGCTTCAGGCGCACATCATCAGCGCCTACAAAATAATAAAGATAGCCATCCTTCGGCTTCTTTTCCTGGGACTTGAAACCGAGCACGCCGGCAGCCTGGGCCAGGGCTTCGATAATCATCACACCGGGCATGATCGGCTTATGGGGAAAATGACCAAGGAAAAATTCTTCGTTAGTGGTCACGTTCTTGTAAGCCTTGATACTTTTTCCAAGCTCCAGCTCAACAACCCTATCCACCATTAAAAAGGGGTAGCGTTGCGGCAGGTATTCCTTGATTTCTCCAACATCCATCATGCGATTATCCTGATTACTTCTTTTTGTGACTTGAATGTTATTTATTGTTCGTCTTTTCCAGGGACTTCAGTCGGTGATTGAAAGCGTCTAGCTGCGTAAAGTGAACAATATTTTTTTTCCATTTTGCAGTTTCCGACAAACCCGTGCCGGAAGAATAGATGCCTTTTTCTCTGATCGACCTGTTGACTAGGGACATTGCTGTAACCGTCACATTGTCAACTATCGTGATGTGATTAATGATGCCAACACCACCAGCAATAATACAATTTTTACCGATCGTGGAACTACCTGCTATCGCACTACAGCCGCAGATTACGGTATTGTCGCCAACCCTGACGTTGTGGGCGATCTGTACCTGGTTATCTATCTTAACGCCATCACCAATAATTGTGTCTTCCAACGCACCGCGGTCAATAGTGGTTCCAGCGCCAATCTCGACATCCCGGCCAATCTGTACACCGCCAAGCTGGGCAATCTTGACCTGCTTGTCTCCATCACGGGCAAAACCAAAGCCATCACTTCCAATGACCACCTGGCTGTGGATGATGGCATTGCTTCCGCAATTAACGCCTGGGTATATCGTGACATTGGGGTAAAGCAGGCTGTCTTTTCCAATACTGCTTTTGGCTCCAATAACGGTATTCGCCCCAATCGTGCAGTTCGCTCCTACAACAGCATGAGCATCGATGACAACGTTGGCCCCGATACTGACCCCCTCGCCAACAATTGCAGTTGAATCAATAGAGGCAGACTTGTGGATACCGTCGGCAGCGGCTGACCCTGTTTGAAACAGCTGTGTGGCTCTGGCAAAAGCCGCATAAGGATTGTCAGCCAGCAGTTTGTTGGCTGGACAGTGCAAACTGGCCTCCTCGGGCAGAATAACGGCACTGGCGTCGGTATTTGTCAGATCAGTGTGAAATTTCTTGTTATGATAAAAACTCAGGTCTTGCTTTCCAGCCGATGCCAGGGTGGCAATGCCGGTAATAACCTGGTCAGGGTCGCCTTCTAGGGTAAGCCCGAGCTGGTCGGCAAGCTCGCCCAGTGAATATGAAGAGCTGTGCTTATACACTGGACGTTGGCTTGTTGCTTAACTCGGTTGCAGGAATTTAGCCGAGTTACTGCTCGTTGAGTTTAGCAGTTACTTTAGCTGTGATATCGAAAATATTACTGAAGTAAAGCGCGCTTTCTGAGCGCAAGACGATATCAAAGCCTTCCTCTTCCACGACTTCGCTGATGGCCTGAACAAGATTAGGCGCGTAGGTCTGCTGGAACTGCTGCATTCTTTCCTGGCTCAGCGTTTGGATTTTCTGCACGAGGAACTGGTACTGGTTCTGAAGTTCCTGAATTTCGCCAATGATGCGGCGCTGTTCAGATTCACTCATTACCTCGGCGTCAGCCTGGAGCTGTTCCTGCAGCACCTGCGCTTCCTGTGCAAGGTTGCGGACTTTGGCCTGATCCTCTGAAGTTTCACTTTGCAGCTCCTCTTCAACGCCCTGGGCAACATCCGAGTTCAGTAGGGCCTGTGCCATGTCTAGCACGGCAATCTTGGGGCCGACCGCATCCTGAGCCAAGGCCACTACCGCCCCGGTAGCCAAGGCAACTGCAATAAGTAAAATGCTTACAAATTTCTTCACTTGTTTCTCCACCTTTAAGATGTGATCTTATTAGTAACAGGGCATTTCGCCTCTGGTTCATCATGGCAATTTAGCCATGATAAATTACACAAACACCCGATTCGCTATTATCTTTACCTTTTAGGTGAAGTTCAGGGCAAAAATTCGGGTCTGTCTAGACAGGCGCGTATTCTAACCGGTTTTTGAAACCTGTTCGAACCCTTTTTTCAAGGAAAAACAGCGATTTATCAGAAGGTCTGGCCCAGGTTGAACTGGAAAACCTCGGTTTCATCAATCAACTTGGTGTTGAACGGTTTTGCCAGGCTGAAGGACATGATGCCGAAGGCACCGGAGAACCAGCTGACCGAGATGCCGGCTGAATACCTCAGCTCACCAACATCAAAGCCCGTACAGTTACTGGCTGCCTCCTGTTGCGCCGTGCAATAGGAGGAAAAGACATTTCCGGCATCAACAAAGAAAGCTGATCGGACACGCGACCTGTCCTCAATGAAAGGCATCGGAAAGAGCAGCTCCACAGTGCCCGTGGTCTGGATATTGCCGCCAAAGGGCTGTGAGCGTCCGGAATAAAGAGGCTCCGAATCAAGGACCTGGTTGAAAACGGGCTGACCGGTGGCATCGAAGATGGGCGCACCATTGTCATCGACTGCCTGCTGCAGTATATAGCCCACGCCCGAGGTAATATCAACAACGGGGTTGCCAAAGATGTCCTGGGCAATATTGCCATCTGCATCTCTTATAAATTGTGTATTGGCTGTCCGATATCTTTCTGGGAACGTTGCCCTGGGGCCCAGCGTATTTCGTTCAAAGCCTCGAACTGTGCCCAGACCGCCCGCATAAAAGTACTGAAAAAATGGCAGCTGTGACGTTGAGCCATAACCATCACCGTACCCGAGGTCTGCCCTGAGATGGAGAATCCATTCCCTGCGAATGGGAATGTACTGTTCTAAAAAGTATCGCAACCTGTAAAAGGATAGTTCACTACCAGGTACCGCCATATCCAGGGAGAGATTCTGAGCCCTGCCTGCCGTGGGAAACAGTCCGCGGTTCAGGGTGGACTCGCTCCAGGAAATACCGAGATTAAAATTAAGAAACTTGTTACCGTCACGATCAAGGAACCCCTGACGCTGGTTAAAGGCGGTGGGTGGCAATTCGGAAATGGGACGTGTGACAGCATCGGCTATGGGGAAAATCTGTCCTGTGTCAGGATCAAAGAAGGACTGGGAACGCGCCGGCACTGTAATATAGTTTTCAATACCGGGTATAAGTTCCGGGCTGGCCTTGATTTCCTGTACCGGCCCAAAGCCCTCATCGATATCAGTGTTGGTAATGCCGAGGTTGAATGACAGACGTTGGGTCTCACCAAGTGGGTAGCCATAAGAGACATTCGCGTTTAACTGGTTGGTGCTGTATGAAGCCAGGTTCAATTCAGCAAAATCCGATTGCGTATAGGACACGCCAAATCCCCTGCTTACACCGTCAATCGTGTAGTAGGGGTCGAAATAGTTAAACTGGTAACTGGTGCTGAACGTACTTGTGTTGACCCCTAAACCAAGACTCTTTCCAGTCCCCAAAAAGTTCTGCTGCTGCAGGTTGGCTGAGAGCACAAGTCCCTGGATCTGCCCGTAACCAATACTGCCACCAATGGTGCCTGACAGCTGTTCGGATACGGTGTAATCAATGTCTATCTGGTCAGCTGTACCTGGCACCTCGGAAGTCTCGTAGTCAACTTCGGCAAAATACCCCAGCTGCTCCAGACGCACTTTGGACTGCTCCAGCGCAATATTGGAGGCAGGCGCCCCTTCCATCTGCCTCATCTCGCGTCGTAGTACTTCGTCAGCGGTGTTGGTGTTGCCGTAGAAACTGATTCTGTTGACATAGGTCCTATTACCCGGCACCACAAAGAAGGTCACGTCCACCGTGTTGTCATCTTCGTTAATAGAAGGAACCCCGTCCACCTCGGCAAAAAAATAGCCACGGTTGCCAAGCAGTTGGGTCATGAACTCTGAAGTCGAGGTAACCAGCTGTTGTGAAAAGACCTGCTCGGGACGAAGCTGAATCATCAGCCTGAGCACTTCTTCTGAATCAACAAGGTCACCAGCAAGTTCAACCTCGTTGATTGTGTAAACCTCACCCTCGTTTACATTAATAGTGATATAGACCTCATCCTTGGCCGGGGTGACAGAAACCTGGGTCGAGGTTATTTCAAAATTGATATAACCCTGGTCCATGTAATAGGAAGTGAGTCTTTCAATGTCGCCGTTAATCTTTTCCCTGGCGTACTGATCATCCTTACGTAACCATGAAAGCCAGTTGGAGGTGCTCAGCTCAAACAGGTCGAGCAACTCATCATCACCGAACACCTCGTTGCCGACGATATTGATATGAATAATTTTCGAGGCATCGCCCTCGTTAATTTCAATATTGAGGGCAACCCTGTTTCTTTCCTGCTGGACTACCTCGGTTTCCACGCTGGCTCCGTAGCGGCCCTGCCCGACATACTGTTCCTGCAGCGCCAGACGCATCCCATCCAACGTGGAAGGCTGGAACACCTGGCCTGTGGCAAGACCGGCATCCCCCATGTTCTCCATTAGCGCTTCGGTCGGAATGAGTTTGTTGCCCTCAATCTGAATATCGCTGATGGTAGGTCTTTCCTGTAGACGGATAATCAGCACGTTGCCTTCACGAAGAAGTTCAACGTCATCGAAGTTTTCCGAGGCGGCAATGTCGCGAATGATGCTGGCAAAATCCTGGCCGGTCAGCTGATCACCCACGTTGATATTGAGCAGGGCAAAAACGTTCGTTGCCGAAATACGCTGTAGCCCTTCCAGCCTGATATCGGCAACAGTGAATGGCTGTTCACCCTGAGGCGCAGGCGCGAGAACCTGGGCAAAAGATACTGCTGCAAATAAGGGGTGCAGAAATGCCACAAGCATGCATGAAAAGTTTTTCTTTAAATACTTCAGAATCATTCCCAACCTGTTAGAAAAGACGGTTTATATCGTTATAAAAAGCAATGAACATGATGCCTGCTATTAAGATCAGGCCTAGGCGAAGTCCAACTTCCTGGACATGGTCAGGGATTGGTTTGCGAATGATGGCTTCAATCGCATAGTAAAACAAATGCCCGCCATCAAGAACCGGTATCGGCAGAAGATTCATCACGCCAAGACTAATACTGAGGATGGCCAGGAACCCAACAAAATACTCTAGACCATCACTGGCCGAGTCTCCTGCAATTTGCGCGATGGTTATCGGGCCGCTGATATTATTGACCGACATAAGACCAATGATCATTTTCTTGATCGCTACCAGTACGAAGACACTGTTTTCCCAGGTTTCACCAATGGCTTCAGTAACTGCTGCAATGGGAGAGAATCGAATTTCGCGGATGAGGGTTTCCGGCAGTACCGGCAGTTCAACTCCTGCGCCGATATAGCCCGTCGTTCTGCCTTCGGCGTCCAGCTGCGCCTCACCGTTTTCGTTGCGCCTGATGGCCGGGCGAATCGTGAGGTCGATAATCTGGCCGCGCCGCTCAACGGTGGCCGGCAGGTCAGTTTCCGGATTGGCACGAACGATGTCGACCCACTCATCCCAGCCTGCGATCTCTGTGTTGTTGGCACTCAAGACGAGGTCGCCGCTTTCAAAACCTGCAGCCATAGCCCTGCCGCCTGCTTCGAGCTCGCCAATGCGCGGCGGTATGTCGAGATAAATAGGCGTTATACCAAGAGAGCCCAACACGTCGGGTTCGGCATCGCCTGCCAACCAGGCCTGCAGCTGAATAAAAAGGTCATCAACCTGGGTTGAGTCCTGGCGCATCACCCTGACATGCATTAGCCCGGTTTCACCCAGACGATCAAGAAAACCTTTTCGCACTTCCTGCCAGGTCCGCGTTTCTGATTCATCCACGGCAAAAATTTCATCACCGTATTGCATACCGGCAACAGCCGCCGGGGAGCCTGCTTCAATCTGGCCGACAACGGGAGCAAAGTCCCTCACCCCAGACATGAACATTATCCAGTAGAGCAGTATTGCCAGGAGAAAGTTGGCGGCAGGTCCGGCCGCAACAATGGCTGCCCGTTGTGAGAGTGACTTGTGGGTAAACGCGAACTGCTTTTCTTCTTCGGGAACGTCACTGTCCTGTTCGCCGAGCATCTTGACGTAGCCGCCAAGCGGAATAGCGGCGATCACGAATTCAGTGCCTTCGCTGGGGGTATAAACAACTTCACCGTTATGGCTGGTTATTGCTTTAGGCTGTTCGCGCCATCTGAGGAGCGGTTTGCCGAACCCGATGGAAAAACGTTCAACCTTAACGCCGCACTTTCTTGCCACCCAGAAATGACCATACTCGTGAAAGGTCACGAGTATCCCAAGGGTGACGAGCAATGCCAGCACGTCAAAAGCTACGTTGCCAATAAATTCCATTGTTCCAGGGAACTATCTTGTTCTGTGTCCTATTTGACCGCCTAGGCCCGGGTTTTATCCGGGTATCATTATTTATGCGTGTTTTACTGAATACGCTGTTTGAGCAACTCTGATCCGAGTTGTCTTGCTTTTCTGTCTTCCTCAAGCACTTCTTCAAGTGAGTCAATGCCAGTCACTGGCAACTGCTGCAGTGCGGCATCAATGATATCAGGTATTTGATCAAATCTGAGGCTTCCTCCCAAAAAAGCTTCCACGGCTAACTCGTTGGCAGCATTTAGAATTATGGGGGCAGATTCACCCGTACTGGCGGCCTGCCGGCCCAATTTCAAACAGGGAAACCGCGCCAGGTCGGGCTGCTGAAAATCGAGGCTCGCTATTTCCACCAGGTCAAGTTCCCTGACACCCGCATCAATCCTATCGGGCCAGGCCAGGCCATAGGCAATTGGGGTACGCATGTCAGGATTACCCAGCTGCGCCAGTGCGGAACCATCGCGGTAATACACCAGGGAGTGGATGATGCTCTGCGGATGGATAAGGATATCGATACTGGCTTCATCAACCCCGTAAAGAAAACAGGCCTCAATTAACTCCAGCGCCTTGTTCACCATGGTGGCCGAATCCACCGAGATCTTCTTCCCCATTTCCCAATTGGGATGGGCGCATGCCTGTTCCGGTGTGACATTGCCCAGTTCCGCAGGATCAGTTTTCAGAAATGGCCCGCCGGAACCTGTCAGCACAATCTTGCTGAAGCCATCCTCTACATGGTTTTCAAATTTAGCTTTCCCGTTGACGGGTAGGCACTGGAACATGGCGTTATGTTCACTGTCGATCGGCAGCAGTAATGAACCAGACTCGGCCACCGCATGCATGAACAGCGGGCCAGCCATGACCAGGGCTTCCTTGTTAGCGAGCAGAATTTTCTTGCCGGCACTTGCCGCGGCCAGGGTTGGTCTCAACCCTATGCCCCCGACTATGGCTGCCATGACACAATCAACCTCGTCGTGCGTGGCAATCAGTTCCAACCCTTCCTGGCCAGCCAGCACCGTAACACCGATCTCCCTGAGTTCATCACCAAGCTGCCTGGCGGCTTCATTATCCTGGATGACGGCAAACTTTGGTCTCACTGCCAGGCACTGTGTTCTTAGCAGTTCAGCATTGCTGTTGGCAGACAGGGCAAACACAGAGAAGCGGTCGCTGTTGGACGCAATAACATCCAGCGTGTTGACGCCAATTGAGCCGGTGGAGCCAAGAATGGAGACAGATTGCTGATGCGTCATAAGAAGTCAGTCATCAAGCTGCAAAACGAGGTGCAAGCAGTACTAGCAGTAACGCATAGACAGGAGCGGCTGCGGTCAGGCCGTCTATGCGATCCAGGATGCCGCCATGACCCGGCAGTATGGCACCGCTGTCTTTGACGTCGCGATAGCGCTTGATCATGCTCTCAAAGAGGTCGCCCACCACACTGAAGGCGGCAATCAGCATCGCGCATCCGACTAGCAGCAGCCAGCGGGTAACTGAGATCTCGGCAATCCTGTTAACGAACAGGAAACTCGTTACCGTAAAAATGAGGCTCGAGGCCAGCATCCCGCCGCAAAAACCTTCCCAGGTTTTATTGGGGCTGACATTCACGGCCAGCTTGTATCTACCCAATGCCCTGCCCGCAAAATATGCACCGGTATCGGCGGCAGCCACTACGGCAAACACCGACAAGACATGAAAGGCAAAGTATTGCTGTTCACGGAGCCAGACAAAGGCCATCCAGCCGGGAACAAATAGAGGCAGACCAACAAGCATAAGCAGCAGCGTGTACGCCGTCCCGGATTGCTGCCCGCGATAGGCGTAGATGAAAAAATACGCTGCAACCCAGAAGACGAGACCAACGATAAAGTAAATTTCGACGGGTATCGGTACATGCAGCGTTACCCACAAACATCCCAGCATGAAGATCACGTAGGCAACCCTGCCCGCCGTATTCTTTATACCGGCAAGCGCCGACCATTCCCAGACAGAAACACTGATCACCAGCGCTATAAAAAGGGAGAAGAGCTGAAGCGGCAGGTAGAACACGGCAGCAAGTAGCACAAAGAGCAAGACAAAGGCCGTCAGTACACGCTGCAACAACATCTTAACCGGCCTCTACCTGGTCACTTACCATGCCGAAGCGTCGCTGACGACCGGCATAATCCTCGAGGGCCTTTTCAAATTCATTTTCGTCAAAGTCAGGCCAGAAGGTTTGGGTAAAGTAAAATTCCGTGTAGGCAAACTGCCACAGGAGAAAATTGCTGATACGCTTTTCGCCGCCGGTCCGGATGCAGAGATCAGGCATCGGCATGTCACCCGCTGAGATATGCTCCGTGACCAAGTCTTCATTAATCTCACTGGCCTTGAGCTCGCCCTGGTCTACTTTTTCGGCGAGCTGCCGTGCTGCATTGGTGATGTCCCAGTGGCCACCGTAATCAGCGGCGACGACCAACGTCATCCCAGTATTGCCCTTAGTCATGTGTTCAGCGTCTTCCATTAGACCGACCAGCTTACGCGTGAAACGTTCGCGACTGCCGATAAAGCGTATCCGGATATTCTGCTTATGCATCTTGGCAATTTCGTTTTTCTGCAGCACGTTTAGAAACAGCGCCATTAGACTGTTGACTTCCTTTTTGGGACGCAACCAGTTTTCACTGCTGAACACGAAAAGCGTCAGGTATTCGATATTATTCTTCAGGCAGGCATCAACAAGGCTGCGGGCCGTTACGGCGCCGGCACGATGCCCTGAGATTCCATATTTTTTATGCAGCTTGGACCAGCGATTATTGCCATCCATAATCACTGCAATATGGCGCGGAGTATTATGCTTTAACTGACTTTCAGCACTTGAAGCAGAACGTTTTGCGGGAGACATAAGGGGGCAGCATCTTCAATCAGATGGTCAGCAGGTCTGCTTCCTTTTCTTCGTACTTGGCATCTACCCTGACAATAAAGCTGTCAGTGATCTTCTGGATATCCTGTTCAGCTTTGCGCTCTTCATCTTCACTGATTTCCTTTTCCTTGAGCAGGTCCTTGGTATGACTGTTGGCGTCACGACGGATGTTGCGAATTGCCACCCGGGTGTTCTCGGCTTCCTGCTTGGCCTGCTTGGTATATTCCTTCCTGGTTTCCTCAGTCAGGGCAGGCATGGGAATACGAATAACATCCCCATTGTTGGAAGGATTCAGGCCGAGGTCTGACTTCATGATAGCCTTCTCCACATCCCCCATAATATTTTTTTCCCATGGAGTCACAGCAATAGTCCGAGCATCTTCGATGGTGATATTGGCCACCTGCTGGATGGGAGTGTCAGCACCGTAATAAGACACCATGATGCTGTCCAGGATTCCTGGATGAGCACGACCAGTCCTAATCTTGTTAAAGGCAGAATCAAGACTCAGTAAACTTTTTTCCATACGCTCTTGCGCGTCAGCAATGATCTCGTCAATCATCCTATTCTCCCCTCTCTATCAGAGTACCCTCTTCCTTGCCGACAATAATATTGAACAAGGCTTCAGGTTTATTCATGTTAAATACGCGAACCGGCAAATCGTGATCGCGACTCAGGCAGATAGCCGTCAGGTCCATCACCCCGAGTTTCTTATCTAGCACTTCATCAAAAGTCAGACGATCGTATTTTTCTGCATTGGGGTTGGTTACCGGGTCCGCTGAATAGACACCATCGACCTTCGTTGCCTTCAGCACCAGGTCCGCGTCGATTTCTATACCTCGCAGACAGGCCGAGGAATCAGTGGTAAAAAACGGGTTGCCGGTGCCGGCAGAAAAGATTACGACATCGCCGTCCTTTAGATGGCGAATGGCAGTACGTCGATCATAATGCTCCACTACCCCGCTCATGGGAATAGCTGACATTACCCGGGTGGAAATATTGGCGCGTTCCAGGGCATCGCGCATGGCCAAGGCATTCATTACCGTGGCCAGCATACCCATGTGATCACCCGTGACGCGCTCCATGCCTGCTTCATGCAGGGCGGCGCCACGGAAGAGGTTACCCCCACCTATGACAAGACCAACCTGGACACCGATCTCGACCAACTGGCCGATTTCGGTAGCCATTCGATCCAGCACCTTGGGATCTATACCAAATTCAGCACTACCGGTCAGGGCTTCGCCACTTAGCTTGAGTAGAATCCTGTCATGCTTTCGGATTTTGGTTGCCATGCGCCTGCCCTGGATTGATAACCGTTTGCTGTTTTGGTTTATTCAGAACCTTTTAACTGGGCTGCAACCTCTGCAGCGAAATCTTCTTCTTTCTTTTCTATTCCTTCACCCACTTCAAAGCGAACGAAAGAGAGAACTTCAGCACCGGCATCCTTGACCAGTTTGCCGACCTTGGTATCAGGATCTTTTACGAAGGCCTGCTCAAGAAGACTGACTTCCTCAACGAACTTGCGCAGACGTCCACTAACCATCTTTTCGACGATATCAGCAGGCTTGCCGCTTTCGGCCGCCTGTGCAGAGTAAATTTCACTTTCCTTGCTCAGGACATCGGCAGGCACGTCTTCCGCATTCACCACCAATGGGTTGACTGCGGCAACATGCATTGCAACGTCCTTGGCCAGTTCTTCACTGCCGCCTTTCAAGGCAACGAGAACCGCAATCTTGTTGTTGGAATGCACGTAAGCACCGGTAGTGCCTTCACCCTCAACTAGGGTGGCACGGCGTACGGTAATGTTCTCACCAATTTCCTGCACCATGGTCTGCCTTTCCTGCTCAAGACCAGCTGCCAGAAGCGCGTCGATATCGGCTTCCTTCTTGGAAAACACGGTTTCAAGAACGGTGTTGGCAAAATCAACAAACTGCTCGTTGCGTGCCGCAAAGTCAGTTTCACTGTTGACTTCTACCATGACGCCGTAGCTGCCATCTTCGGCAATCTTGGTCATCACAAGCCCTTCTGCTGCTGTGCGGCCAGCTTTTTTCGCTGCCTTCAGGCCGCTTTCCTTGCGCAGGTCCTCAATTGCTTTTTCGATGTCACCGTCTGCTGCCTGGAGTGCTTTCTTGCAGTCCATCATGCCTAGGCCGGTTCTTTCTCTCAATTCTTTAACCAATGAAGTTGTAATTTCTGCCATGAGTGGCCTCCCTCATCTTATCTAAACTTTTCACTGAATGTAGAAGCTGTAACCAGCGACTACTCGGCTTTGGCTTTGGCCTTGGTTTTAGCAGCGGCCTTCTTGGGTGCTGCCTTGGCCTTTGTCTTTGCAGCCGCTTTCTTCTTGGGAGCTGCCTTGGCTTTAGCCTTGGTCTTTGCTGTAGCTTTGGCCTTGGGTTTGGCTTCCTCGCCTTCTGCTTTTTCAGAAGGCTCTTCGGCAGCCGCTTCCTCTGCTGGCGCTTCTGCTTCAGCCAGTGCTTCTGCGGCGGCTTCCTCGGCAGGTGCTTCCTCAACAGGCGCTTCGACTGCTTCTGCCTCAGCTTTCTCTTTCGCCGCTTCTTCGGCAGGTGCTTCAGTTACCTTGGCCTTGGCCGATTTGCCTTTAACCTTGATCTTGGTATCAGAACCATCTTTATCATCGTCTACTTCGATGAATTCACCTTTCTTGGCTTCCGCCTGGGCTGCTGCCTTGCCATTGCCTTCAACACAGGCATCAGCAATAGCCGTGACATAAAGATTGATGGCCCTGATCGCATCGTCATTACCTGGAATGACAACATCAACGCCTTCAGGATCACTGTTGGTATCAACAACACCGATTACGGGGATACCAAGCTTGTTGGCTTCGGTAACAGCTATACGCTCGTGGTCAACATCAACGACAAACAGGGCATCAGGCAGACCGCCCATATCCTTGATTCCACCAATACTGCGCTCCAGTTTTTCCTGTTCACGCGCACGCATCAGAGCTTCTTTCTTGGTTAACTTGTCAAAGGTACCATCAGTCGCTTGCGCTTCAAGATCTTTTAATTTCTTGATGGAGGCGCGAATAGTTTTGTAGTTGGTTAGCATCCCACCCAGCCAGCGCTGGTCTACGTATGGCATTTTGGCCCTGCTGGCTTCGCTCTTGATGATTTTGCTGGCAGCGCGCTTGGTGCCGACAAAGAGCACTTTCTGACGGCGCTCAGCCATCTGTTTAACCTGGTCGAGAGCCTGGTTAAGTGCAGGGACAGTGTGTTCGAGATTGATAATATGGATTTTGTTGCGGGCCCCGAAAATGTATTGGTCCATTTTGGGATTCCAGTAGCGGCATTGGTGTCCAAAATGCACACCAGCCTGCAACATGTCTTTCATGTTTACAGAGGTCATAGCTTGTCCTTGGGTTAAGCCTCCATACATCCCTCAAGTCTAACCTACAACCTTTTGATATCTTTAGAAAAAAATAACAGGTTTGTGGCACCCAGCTCGAAGTTGCGATGTATGTGTGACAGTTAAATTAAGTTAATTTTGCAGGAGTAACCTGCCCTTGCTTCTGCCTACCGGGCAAAAACGTGCTGCTTTATACCACAATCCTTCTGCAACTGAAAGGTAAACCCATGAAATCCGTACGATTTATCGAGAGTAACCCGAGGCAGAAAGGCCACTTTCCCTTACTCCTTTCATTCCTTTCTCCTTTCAACTGCTATTCCCTTGTTCTAAAATAGCCTTACTTTATTCAAGCCATCCCCGATCCCGACGTTCATGGCAGTAACCATCAAAACCCCCGAGGAAATCGACCACATGCGTGAGGCCGGAAGACTCGCCGCTGAGGTCCTGGAAATGATTGGCCCTCATGTCTTGCCCGGTATCAGCACTGGTGAGTTGGACCGTCTTTGTCATGACTATATCGTCAACGTCCAGAAGGTTATCCCCGCCCCGCTGAACTACAACGGCTTTCCCAAGTCCATCTGTACATCAGTGAACCACGTGATCTGTCATGGCATTCCTGATGATACCGCCATTCTGAAAAAAGGCGATATCATCAACATTGATATTACCGTCATCAAGGATGACTACCACGGTGACACCAGCAAGATGTTCCTGGTGGGCGACGTTGCTCCGCATGCCAGCAAACTGGTCAGAGTCACCCAGGAATGCCTCTACAAGGCCATCGACATCGTCAAGCCAGGCATCACCCTCGGGGATATCGGTCACATCATCCAGATCCACGCGGAAGCAAATCGTTATTCGGTGGTACGAGAGTACTGCGGTCACGGAATCGGCAAGATATTTCACGAGGAGCCCCAGGTGCTGCATTACGGGCAACCCAACACGGGGCTGACGATAGAAGAAGGAATGACCTTCACTATTGAACCCATGATTAATGCCGGCACCCGGCATACCAAGCTCTCCCGCCGTGACGGCTGGACTGTCACCACGAGAGACCGGCGCCTGTCTGCCCAGTGGGAGCATACCCTGGCCGTCACATCCGATGGCTGCGAAGTCCTGACTAAACGCCAGGAAGAGCAATTCTGATTTGAACAAGAGTCCTGCAAAGGCCAAGGTTTCACAGATACGCCGCAGACTTTTCGACCGGGAAAAGTTCAGCGCCTCCCTGTCCGAAAGGAATTCCCATATCACCTGCTTCAAGGAAGCCGTGCAGAATGCCAGGGACGTCCTGGATGAGCGCTTTCGCAGCAAGGCGCCCATAGAAGAAATCATCCTCAACCAGGCCTGGTTCACTGACCAGCTGCTTGTCTATGCCTGGGATCTATACGACTGGAATGACGCCCAGGACATCAGCCTCATCGCTGTGGGCGGCTATGGCCGCGGAGAGCTGCATCCCTATTCCGATATCGATATTCAGATCCTGCTGGAAAAAGACAACAAGAATAAGTACCAGGAGAACATCGAGATGTTCCTGACCTTTTTATGGGACATCAACCTGGAAATCGGTCAGAGCGTGCGCTCGATCAAGGAAAACTGGCAGGAGGCCGCCAAGGACATCACGGTTGCCACGGCACTGATTGAATCACGCACATTAACCGGCAACCCGGTGCTGCTGGAAACCGTCAAAACCCTTATTGACAAGAAAAAAATCTGGAAGCCCAAGGATTTCTTTGAAGCCAAGCGCGAAGAGCAGATTATCCGTCACAGCAAACAGGACGAAATCGAGTCCGCCCTGGAACCCAATATCAAGGAATCACCCGGCGGCCTGCGCGATATCCAGAATATTGGCTGGATTTCAAAACGCCATTTTGGTGCCTCGGACTTTCACGACTTGGTTGAACGCAAATTCCTTGAGCCGGGAGAGTACAAAGACCTGGTTATGGGCAGAAATTTTCTCTGGAAACTTCGCTACGGCCTGCACATGATCACGGGCCGCCGGGAAGACAAACTATTGTTCGAGCATCAGCGCAAGCTGGCCGAGGTATTTGGCTACACGGATGACAAGAAGAGCCTTGGTATCGAAAAGCTGATGAAGCGTTACTATCGTGTCGTGCAGATTTTGCGCGAACTGAATGACGTGTTGCTGCAACTTTTTGATGAGGAGATCCTACGCTCAAAAGAAAAGACCAAGATCAAATCCATCAACAACCGTTTTCAGGTACGCAACAACTGGATCGAGGTCAAAAACAGCAAAGTTTTCGAGCGCACGCCAGTTGCCCTAATCGAGATTTTTGTCCTGCTGGCTCAGAACGAAGACATTGAAGGTATTCGCGCTTCCACTATTCGCCTGATCCGGAACAGCCGAACACTCATCGACAACGAGTACAGGCGTGACCTGCGCAATATTTCCATGTTCATGGAACTGCTGCGCTCCCCTCATTTGATGGTTGGACGACTGCGTCAGATGAAACGCTACGGCATTCTGTCGGCATACCTGCCCGAATTCGGCAGAATAGTCGGACAAATGCAGTATGACCTCTTTCATGTTTACACAGTGGACGATCATACACTGCAGGTGATGGAAAACATGCGCCGGTTCCGCCACCCGGAAGCCGCGGACAAGTTTCCAGTAGCCGCACAGCTCTTTCATCAGCTTCCCAAAATCGAACTGCTCTACATTGCTGGTCTGTACCATGATATTGCCAAGGGTCGCGGTGGCGATCATTCCGAACTGGGTAAACGTGATGCCGAACTTTTCTGCCGCCGTCACCGTCTCGGCAAGTGGGATACTGCGTTAGTGTCATGGCTGGTTGAACAGCATCTAACTATGTCCAGCATTGCGCAGCGTGAGGATATCCAGGACCCGAACGTCGTCAGCGAGTTTGCAAGGCTGGTCGGCGACCAGACCAGGCTCGACTATTTATATGTACTGACTGTTGCCGATATTAACGGCACCAATCCCACGCTGTGGAATTCTTGGCGCGCCTCGCTGCTGAGTAACCTGTACCGGTTTACCAAGCGCGAGCTCAGCAAAGACCTCGGTGAAACGGTCGGCAAGAAAGATCTTATCAAGGATCACCAGAAAGCAGCCCTGGCACTGCTAGAAGAAGCCGGCTATGAGAGGAAACAGGTTAAGCAGATCTGGAACAATCCAGACAACGACTATTTTCTGCGCGAACTTCCAGAGAGCATTGCCTGGCAGACACAGGCCATCGCATCCCACAAAAGCAACACCGAGCCCCTCATCGTCATCAAGAGCAATATCAAAAACCGCAACGAGGGTGCGACACAGGTATTCATCTACACCCAGAATTCAGATTTCCTGTTTGCCAACATAGTTACGGCCCTTGACCGGCTTAACCTGAACATCCAGGACGCCAGGATTTACAAAACCGACAGCGATTACTCAATGACCACTTTCATGGTGCTCGAAACCAACGGCATGCCCATTGACAAAAATCCCCAGCGTATGGAAGAGATCAACCAGACGCTGAAGCGCTATGTCAGTGCCGAGGAAGCCATAAAGCCTACCTCCAAGCATCAGCTCTCAAGAAAGCAGCGGCAGTTTACCCGCAGCACAAATACCACCCTGCGCAACCTGGAAAACCAGCCCTACTCAGTGCTTGAAGTGCTCTGCCCTGATCGGCCCGGTCTGCTGGCCAAGGTGGCAAGCATTTTCGTAGAGATGGGCATCAGACTGCACAACGCCAAGATCACCACGCTGGGCGAAAACGTCGAGGACGTATTCATTATCAGCGAT
>RFVC01000221.1 GCA_009922595.1 Gammaproteobacteria bacterium
GATTGCCAAAGTCCTCCGCAAACAATGGAAGAAGAACGGGTTTCCATTCAGATCACGCTTCCAGTCAGCGTCGACGAAAAACTGCAGGACGTCATGAATCAACTTGGCCTGCGGTCTAAGAGCGCACTAATCGAGCATCTAATTATCGAAACACTTGGCAAATAGATCCGTTAACGAAAGAAAGATGAATTCAGATGGTGAAAGAATAAAATTAAGGCGCAGCACCTATGAAAGGGCTAGGCGTGAAGGAATGAAAGCCGATTTCACAAAGGATGACTTTGTGATTCCCGAGCTTGTAGTTTACTGGTGGAATACTGCCACTGATATGCTGGAGGAATCTGTAATACCTGCCCGGACATTAAAGGTAATCCAGGGTGCCACCCTAATATCTAATTCCATGCCTGACCTTTCTGGCCTGCAACCAGAACCTGGCGCATTTTCTTCTGGCGGCACAGCTACACCGGCACCCCAGATGACAAGCCTCTACCTGTTCTGGATATCGGCAACGGCGGTATTCGCCGCCGCGTGGCTGATTTCAACTTTGATGTGGCTGCGCAGCCGTCAACAACTGGCTTACGCTTTGACTGCCACACCCGCCATGACGCGCAAGGAAAAGAAAGAGGTCAGGCAACCAGCTGCTTCTGCCGATATGGCGCTCAAAGTTCTGAAAACCGCGGTTGCTAAGGGTGACCCGAGCGATATCAAGCGCTGCATCCTTGCCTGGGGCCAGGCTCTGTTTGAAGACCGTAACTTGATTACACTCGGCAGAATACAGGCCCGCTTTAGTGACAATGAACTGGATAATGCGCTGAACTCATTGGAACAATCGCTCTACAGCCTAGAAAACGCTGGCGGAATAGACGGTGAACTGCTGATTAATGCCGTTTCCCGTCTTCACCGTAAAGGCAAAGATGTCACGAAAAAGAAAACTGACTACAGCCTGCCGCCCCTGTATAAAAATTAAAATCCGCTGGAATGAAATCGAAATAGGCATGCAGCTCCGTAGCCTCATGAAAAATATTCACGACAGGTATCGCGCACGGCAAGAACGCAGACCTCATCAACTACCCCAAAGGTGCCAATATTTTTGGATTTATCAAAACCGCCGATGCCATGCTGGCCTATAGCGTTATCTGACACTTTTTAAAATATACATAAAACCCGGCTAATGCCGGGTTTTTGTTTTATGGCTGAGGATAATTAAGCAGATTTTAGAAGGCGATTGCTTTTGCCATTAATGGCAATTTGGCGCGGCTTCATT
>RFVC01000222.1 GCA_009922595.1 Gammaproteobacteria bacterium
TTATGGCCGCTCTGCTGGCGATGGCTATTGTCTGGGAAACTGCTCTGCATCCCACCATCGGGATCGTAAACCGTTCGCTTGAGGCCGGATGCGGGGGCTGGGTCGAAACGTTTTTCAGTTGGGGATGGATTCCCGGGGTAGATCCAGAGAGTAGTTGGTATGCAAGCAGTTGCCAGGAAGGCTTTCCTCTCTGGTTGGGAGAAAAACGCTATGCGCTTGCGACCATTTGCTTTATCGGTATCTGGCAGGCTTTTGGTTTCAACATGGTGCTGTACCTTGCGGGGTTGACTGGTATACCCCGTGAACTTATTCACGCGGCGGCCATGGATGGCGCCCGGTCCGGTTGGCAACGTTTTCGTCTCGTGACATGGCCCATGCTCGGTCCAACGACAGTGTTCGTTGTGACGATTACGGCGATCCGGTCGTTCCAGGTCTTCGACACGGTGGAAGCGCTTACTGAGGGGGGTCCCTCCAAAACAACCTACGTGATGATGTACGCCATCTATGAAAAAGCAGTGGAACAAAACCTGATGGGAATGGGCTCAGCGATCACGATCGTCTTCCTTATGCTGGTCATGGCTATGACCGCACTACAGCGTTATATGGTTGAGCGACGGGTGCATTATTCGTGAACACAGGCGCTTATTCCACAACGGGAGAGCTGGCAAAGCATGCGACGCTAATCTTGGGCGCGCTGATCGTCATACTGCCGTTTTACGTTATGGTCAGTTTTTCCCTAAAGTCGCCTCAAGAGATCGGGACACACACCGGTGGATTTTTCGGCAGCCAGAAGGCTTTTCTAGATCAATACTGCGTAAAACTGGGTAATCCGGAAGCGAATTGCTGGCGCAATCCTGCGGCTTACAATTACGGCAACGCCTTCAAGAAAGCGCCACTACTGCGTTATCTCCTGAACGGCGTAATCGTGACCGTATCCATCTTTGTCATTCAGGTGCTGATCGCACTTCCTTGTGCATACGCCCTTGCCAAACTGCGCTTCTGGGGTCGGGAACTGGTTTTCGGTCTAGTGCTGTTCTGTCTTTTGATACCTGTCCATGCCATCGCGTTGCCCCTCTACATTATGTTGGCGAATGCCGGGCTTACGAATACCTATGCTGCGC
The DNA here is from genome assembly GCA_009922595.1 of Gammaproteobacteria bacterium. GTDB lineage: Bacteria > Pseudomonadota > Gammaproteobacteria > Pseudomonadales > Pseudohongiellaceae > Eutrophocola. Next base: position 1,122 of record RFVC01000222.1, read on the forward strand.
TGGTAATTCCCTGGACCATTTCTGTTTTTGGAATATTTTTAATGCGCCAATTTTTTAAAACGGTGCCGGACGACCTTATTGACGCAGCGCGGATGGACGGTATGAGCGAGTTTGGCATCGTCTGGAAAGTGATGTTGCCC
>RFVC01000223.1 GCA_009922595.1 Gammaproteobacteria bacterium
CAGAAAGTGGAGACATCACTTGCAGGAAGTGCTGTCCGATTGATGGGATGGACACTGACCACAACTATGTGGCGCAACAAAAATCCTATAACTGGTGCAAGAATTAACGGCACGCGCAATCGTCCAGGCATAGCGGCTACATTTGATGATATCGATGGACTGCCGTTAGTTTTGCAACTAGACGCAAAAGACTGGCAGCCAGCAATGAATGCGCTGGGCTTCTGGGACACACTTGAACAAAGAGGTGCCAGTGATCTTGGACTGGCCCTAGTAGATGAAAACAAGAAAGATCTGATTTTAGAAACCTTGCGCGGCCTATTTGCAAAAGGCCGACGTGACGACATGCTAATAACTTTGCGGGAAGCAGATATCGTCGCGGCGCCAGTAAATACGTTATTGGAAGCTTCAAACGACGCAGACAATATTGCCAATGGCTATATTGCTGAAATGGAATACCCTGAAATTGGTGACACTCTCAAAGTACACGGTACACCATGGCAATTTTCAGAAACACCTCCTGTGTTCGGTCGAGCGCCTAAGCTGGGCGAACACAACCAAGCCATTCTTGAAGAGCTTGGATATTCTGCCGAGGCTATTCAAAATTTTGTTGATCAGAAAATTATCTAAAGGAGCCTGACCTATGCGCATTGGATATATTGGCCTTGGAGCAATGGGGCGCCCCATGGCCATCAATCTTATAGAAGCTGGCCATGATTTGGTTGTTTGCGATACGGATGAAAATAGAACTGCAGTATTAGCACAACGTGGGGCCGAGGTTGCCGCTTCACCGAGGGAAACAGCCGACAAATCAGACTACGTACTGGCTTGTCTTCCATCCCTTGCTGCAGCAGAGGATGTGGCTCTGGGCGTTGACGGTGCTGATAAAGGCAATCGCGCCAAAGCATTCATAAACATGGGAACAACTGGTAGCGCCTATTCGCGCGCAGTTGCTGAAAAAATGAAGGCGGCTGGAAAAGTTTTCCTCGATGCACCTATTTCTGGGGGACCTCCAGGTGCAGAAGCAGGGACACTCGGCATTATGTGCTCTGGTGACAAAGAAACTTTTGAGGCTCTAAAATCCAGCTTAGAAGTCCTGTCGGGAAAACTGGTTTATCTAAACGAAAACCCCGGCGCCGCTCAGACCATGAAATTGGTTAATAATATTATTTCATTCGGAAACCTATCAGTGGCGCTGGAAGCAATGACTTTAGGGGCAAAGGCGGGCTTAGATCCTGAACAAATGTTGGAAGTCATTAATGCG
>RFVC01000224.1 GCA_009922595.1 Gammaproteobacteria bacterium
CTGCAGACCCCACTAACACTCGCTTCGTTGCAATATCAAAATCCGGTTCAACCGCAGAGACAGTTCTGCAGACTCAAACTTGTATATCCTGGTTAAAAGCCTTCTCTGGGATCATACCCAAAGATGTGTTTACGATTATCACTGAAGCAAAACCTAGCCTTCTTTCCAAAATAGCAGATGTGTATGGTATCCCTCGGATCAGTGTTAGCACTGCAATTGAAGGCCGATACTCAGTACTTTCTACTGTGGGCCTTTTACCAGCGGCAATAGCAGGACTCGATGTGGCCACAATCCGAAAAGCTGCTGCTACTGCCATGGATACATCTTTAAAAAGTATTCCTAATGAAAGTCCAGCCGCTTTAGGCGCAGCGGTTAACGCAGGCCTAAGCCAAGTCAAAAATATAAAGTCTTCGATACTGATGCCATATGTGGAGGCCCTGCAGCCATTAACTTTTTGGTATCGTCAATTGTGGGCTGAAAGCTTGGGTAAAGGTGGCAAGGGAACACTTCCAGTAAATGCTCTGGGTACGGTCGATCAACACAGTCAATTACAATTATATCTGGGCGGACCAAACGACAAATTTTTTAGTCTGATTTTTGCGGAAAAAACAGACGCAGCAGAAATTCCTTCACTTTTGGACGAGCTTGACCTCGGTTACCTGGATAGAAAGTCCTTTAGTGACCTAGTGGATGCTTCGCAGCGCGCTACTGCAGAAACATTAATTCGAAATGGCCGGCCAACTCGGGTTTTCCATATCCAACAACCGAACGAGGAAGCGGTTGGCGCCTTGATGGCACACTATATTCTCGAAACGATGCTTACTGCCCGCCTTTTAGGAGTGAATCCCTTCGACCAACCTGCCGTGGAGGAGAGTAAAGCACTTGCACGGGACTATCTTGCTGATACGCGTCAATAATGAATATTCGTCGACTACCCTCTGGCCTGATTAACCGTATAGCTGCCGGCGAAGTAATCGAACGGCCTGCAGCTGTCGTGAAAGAGTTTGTAGAAAATGCCCTAGACGCTGGTGCTAAACGTATTGATGTCATCTTAGGACAAGGCGGACGAACGCGGATATCTGTTGCCGATGATGGTAATGGGATGTCACCAGAAGATCTTTGTCTCGCCATAGAAAGACATGCAACGTCTAAGCTGCCAGATGACGATCTTGTGCATATCACGAACCTTGGATTTAGAGGTGAAGCATTACCTTCAATAGGTGCAGTAGCACGCCTCACACTGACTAGCAGGCAAGAAGGC
>RFVC01000225.1 GCA_009922595.1 Gammaproteobacteria bacterium
TGGCACGACTGGCGAGCCACCGACAAATGCGGCCCTGCTCGACTGGCTGGCGGTGGAGCTGGTGGAGTCGGGCTGGTCTCTCAAAGCCCTGCATCGGCTGATCCTCGCAAGCGCCGCCTGGCAGCGGTCAAGTGACCGTCTGGCTACGCCGACGGCCGCCATCGCTGCTGAACGTGATCCCGACAATCGGCTCTGGTGGCGAGCCGAACAGAGGCGGCTGGACGCTGAGTCGGTTCGCGATGCCATGCTGTCGGTTTCTGGTGAACTCGACCTCACGATGGGTGGCTCAATGCTGCATGTCGGGAACCGTGAGTTTCTCTTCGACCACACCAGCAAAGATGAGACTGACTACGACGTGCCGCGCCGAAGCGTCTACCTGCCGGTGATTCGCAACCACATTCAAGATGCCCTCTGGCTCTTTGACTGCACCGACGGCGCGGTGCCCGATGGCGACCGGGCGACCTCGACGATTGCCTCGCAGGCGCTCTGGCTGCTCAATGCGGAGCTGCCGATGCATGCGGCGGAGCAGATCGCAGCCGACATCCTGGCCGCAGCGGCCAACGATCAGAAGATGCAGGCACAGCTGGTGTTTCTTGTTGCAAGGGCACAGGCTGTTGAGGAGGTAAAGGTGCAGACATTACTGGGCATTTTTCTATGCCAGCTGGTTTAGGTTCTGGTCCTAAAAATAATTCTTTAAGCCACTTTAGCATTTTGTTTTCTCCTGACAACCTTCTTTCCAAATATGGGTTTACCTGCGGGTACAGCTATGCCGGGTGTGGCACTGACATTGTTTGCGGGCGCAGCAGCCATGGCGCCGTCTTCGTTGAATTGTTTGAATGTGAAAATGGGTTTGGTATTTAGATTGTTATTTACCCAGTTTATTTCTTCGGTTAATTCGGTTCTAGTTTTAAGTATGTAAAGTTCTTCTAGATTAGCTGGTTCGCGTTTAAGTTGTATTTGCTCTTTGATTAATGATATGGCTGCTGCATAACTAACTATCTTCTTATTATCTATGGGCACCTTTTCTATGATTTTTTTGATTCTAAAAACCAGGCGGTGCAGTAATGTATATGCTTCGAGTTCTGCATCGGTATGCAGATCACGCATGCGTTTTAGTTCTTTGCCCTTTTTATCTATGATGCCCTGCTTAAAGGCATCAGTCTCTTCAAAAGGCGTTGTTAATAACCTTAGAACCCTAAACGCTATGATGTTGTCTACAAAACGTCCCATTAGATCTTTCTTAGTATTTCTATTAATTCAT
>RFVC01000226.1 GCA_009922595.1 Gammaproteobacteria bacterium
TAATATTTAAAAGGACTTAAATATGACTGATTCCAAATCCTGTACTCATCATCACCCTTCTGGTTTAAAAGCCGGGCTGGCCGCCAAGAAAGTCATCCGTAAAAAGCTGTCTCTCCTCGGCTCACCCATGCATCGAAGATAACGACGCTATATCTCAATAAGATTGAAAAAATGCCCTTGCTAACCGTCAACCTGGAGCTGGCATTGGCAAGAGGCGTTGGAAAAGCTGCACCGATTTATGGAAAGGGAGGGGCTGAACCTGGAAATAGAGTTCAACCCGGATTGAAGGCAGGGTAAGCTGGGATTATCTTTCCAGCAATTCCCGTTTGTTAGGTTTGTTTGCCCATTCCTCTGCATCAGGCAGGGCATCTTTCATCTCTGTAATGACTTCCCACTTTTCACTGAGTTCTTGGTTGATTTTAAGGAACTCCTGCTGGTCTTCGGGAAGCTCATCATCGGCATAGATGGCATCTACAGGGCACTCAGGTTCACACAGTGCACAGTCTATGCACTCATCCGGGTTGATGACCAGCATGTTCGGGCCTTCATAAAAACAGTCAACAGGGCATACCTCTACGCAGTCGGTATGTTTGCACTTGATACAGTTTTCGCCCACAACAAAAGTCATTGCTCGTACTCCATTTTTATTTCATTTGCAGCAGGGAAGCTGCCCCGATTAAAGACGCCATTCTACCTGATGCCGTCTGTGCTAGACAATCAGCGACGGTGTCAGGAATCAGCCAAATCCTTGAGCTTGTAGAGAAGGTCCAGCGCCTGTTTGGGCGTAAGGTCGTCGGGGTTGATTGCTTCCAGTGCGTCCAGGGCGGGTTGTCGAGGCTGCGGTGCAAAGAGCTCGTTTTGCAGGTGAGATTCCGCATTGGCCGATTGGTTCTGCTGCCGGTCATCCTGTTCAAGCTGGGCCAGTTTTTTTCTGGCCCTGCTGATGACCTGTGTCGGGATTCCAGCAAGCTGAGCGACCTGCAATCCATAGCTCTGGTTGGCAGGTCCCGGTTCAACAGCATGGAGAAAGACAATCCCCTTGTCATGCTCGGTTGCATTCAGATGGACATTGTGGATTCCGGGATAGAGCTCTGGCAGCACGGTTAACTCGAAGTAGTGGGTGGCAAACAGCGTGAATGCCTTTATTTCGGAAGCGATGAAAACGGCACTTGCCCAGGCCAGTGAAAGTCCATCGAAGGTGCTTGTGCCACGGCCAATTTCATCCATAAGCACAAGGCTGTGTTCGGTCGCGTTGTGCAA
>RFVC01000227.1 GCA_009922595.1 Gammaproteobacteria bacterium
ACTCCAAGCAGAGGAAGATCACACTGCTTTCTCAACTCAAAATGCTGCACGATATCTCGCCTGCGAGACTTACAGCAGTCGTCGGATTGCAGTTCAATTGACAGACATCATCCGCCTTGAAACATTTCCGCATGGCGACATCAGTCACACTGGCAGTCAGTACTACGTAAAACGAGATGGCCATTTATTACCGCTTCTTGATCCTGACCTGATGACCGGGACAACCCGTATTCAAGAGTCTTTAGAGGCCAGCCCGTCACTCGTTGCCGTGATTGTCACCACACCAACAGGGAGTGTCGCCTTGGCCGTCAAACGCATTCTCGACGTTGATGCTGCCGAGAGCGATCAGGTTGAACACTCGAAGCAGCCCGGCCTGCTTGGAACCCTTCTTGTCGGAGGACTCGCAACCGACGTAATCGATGTGTCTGTAGCTCTGAAAAACTTCCCGCAGTCGCATGCGAGCTAAATCCAAAAAATAAACCATCGTCATCGCCATGAATCCAAACGCTTCCCAGCCACTGTCGCCTCTGCAACCGAAAGCGGATAACCGTTGGTTCACGTTTTTGGTTGCTGACCGCTGCTTTGCCGTTGACGTTTCACTGGTTTCCGAGGTTCTCCGCAATGCGGCACTGAGCCGTGTTCCACTTGCCGCACCCGCCCTTGCCGGACTGCTTAATCTCCGGGGACGAATTGTTCCTGTGATCGATCTTCGAATCCGCTTTGGCTTTTCAACCTATGACCGTGACAAGCCACGAACAAATGTGGTGGTTGAATATTGCAACGAGTGGTACAGCCTGCTCGTCGACGATCTTCTTGATGTCTTAACACTTGAACCTCATGAAATGGGCGCGCCCTCTAGCGAAAGAGGGAATCCCCAGATTGACGCCGTCAGCGGAGTCCTTGCTGCAGCAGATTCGCTGATTCATTTCCTTGATCTCGAACGCGTTTTCCAACCCCTGCTCACATCAAAAACACGTGGCCTGGCAGTCGGCTAAAGGCACTATAGCCACACCCTTTTTAACACTGGTCTTTTACTCCTAGAGGTCTCTACTATGTCTGACTCCACTCACACCCAGACGACACCCGCGGCCAAAAACAGAGGCCGAGGGCTTCTTGCCATCTTTAGCAACAAACTTTTACTGGCCTTACTCGGGGTGTCGCTCCTGCCGCTTGCTGTGATGGGCTATGCCGCTTATTCCTCTGCTGCGAAGGCGATTGAACAGCAGGCCGCCCGGCAACTGGAAACGGTGAACACCATCA
>RFVC01000228.1 GCA_009922595.1 Gammaproteobacteria bacterium
GTCCTGCTGCTCGACGATGCCCGCTGATCTGGTGACCGTCTCTAGCTGGAACTGTTCGCCCGCGTTGGTCACGCTGTAAGTCGTTCCGCTTGCTCCAATGGCGCCAGACGGTGTGACGTTGACGCCGGAATAACTGGCGTAGTCTCCGCCGTAGATCTTGACCTGGATCGTCTCGCTGATCGTTTGCGTCGTTGTGGTGGTGCTGGTCATGCTGCCCTGAGTGAAATTGGGCGTCACGGTTTGACCAACAGCTGGCAGCGGCAGAAGGATCAGCAGAAGCGGCAACCATCTCATGGCTTTGAGTTCCGAGAGTTATCAGATCGCTCGATCTTGCTGATGCCATACCAAGCAAGCGAGCCGGTAAAAATCGAGGCGATAAAAGTTGGATCCATCTTTGGCAGCAATCCCATATAGCTAGCGGTCAAAAGCGCAGCAGACCAACCCAAGACAGCGAGCCGCACAAGCTCCCCGATCCTGCTACTACTGCCAGGTGATGGACGACGGGCCGCCATAATGAAAGCGTAGCCAGAACGCTGCGGTGGATCCGTTTTTAACCCCACTGATCACCGCTGCGGTCATTGCTGGCGTTGGTGCGCTGTGGCGCATTGATAAACGTGCCAGCGTCATGGATACGCGGATGAGCCCGGGAAAGGGATTTTAATTCTCAATAAGATATTTCACTGCTTCAGCATATCCGCCTGTGCCCTTGCCTATCACATGATGCTGACAACATTCCTTCAAATAAGAGCTATGTCTGTATGACTCCCTGGCATAGATATCTGAAATATGCAATTCAACCACGGGCGAACGTATCGCCCTTACAGCATCAGCAATCGCAATGCTGGTATGTGTATACGCTCCCGCGTTCAATATTATACCATCTGCCTCAAAGCCATATTTATGCAAAAGATCAATGAGCTCTCCTTCATGATTGCTCTGGTAGTGAATAATAGAATGCTCCTTGAACGCGTCTTTCAAAGCCTGGATGATTTCATCAAGTGTTAGGGTGCCATAAATGGATTGATCCCTTATGCCAAGCAAATTGAGATTTGGGCCATTAAGTATAAGTATTTTCTTTCTTGAACTCATTGTTAAGATACTCCCTTACAAGGCTACTTCCGATAAGAATTTAATACGTACCATATGAATTTCTTCCGGCCGGATATCATCTTCCTCGAGTTCTTCAATGGCGTTATCGACAGAGTCCGACTCGGCATCAGAAAAATAATCAAATATATCCTCTACGACAGACTCGTCAAT
>RFVC01000229.1 GCA_009922595.1 Gammaproteobacteria bacterium
AGGGGTTATAATCATGAATAAAAACGATCTTGTAGCATCTGTAGCGGATTCTTCTGGTCTTACAAAGGCCGACGCTGGACGTGCTGTTGACGCTGTCTTTGACAGCATTGCAGGCGCACTGAAGTCTGGTGGCGATGTCCGTATTGTTGGTTTTGGTACATTTTCTGTCGCGCATCGCGCTGCCACGACTGGTCGCAATCCTCGCACTGGTGAGACGATCCAGATCAAGGCATCGAAGCAGCCTAAGTTTAAGGCTGGTGCTCCCTTGAAAGACGCTGTTAACAGCTAAATTTTTGTCTATCTTTTTTGACGCCGGCCCGATATAAGGGTCGGCGTTATCTATGACATCGTCATGACATTCAGGATGATGTGAAAGAAATGGTGACGGGTGGTTAGCTCAGCTGGGAGAGCAACTCGTTTACACCGAGTAGGTCGGGGGTTCGAACCCCTCACCACCCACCATTTTTCTGATAATTTCCACATATAGAATGCGCCATATCCGGCCGATAGTTTCCATCGGTTGCCGTCCGTTTGTCATGGATTGATCTTGTCTGTCTGTGAAATCAGTTCAACTTGGCGCGGAGATGCAAAAAAAGTGATTTTGGCGCGCCAGTCTGCTTGACAGTAGAGCAGGCTTAATCTAAACGTCTGGAACCGTTGTGAACACGGGCATTACAAAGGCCCATAAAGATGTTCGCAAGATAGCTACGGGGGTGTAGCTCAGTTGGTTAGAGCGCTGGCCTGTCACGCCAGAGGCCGCGGGTTCGAGTCCCGTCACTCCCGCCACTTTCGAGATCCAAATAGACCTGTAATCCCATAAAGACGGCCGGATATTTCGGTTGTTAAGGTGGGCGGCGTTATGCCAGAAAACAGGGAACTATCTTCGTAAGGTTGTTTGGTGATGCTGGCTGTCGGCGCGTTATCGCGTTGCCGAACCTGAACCTCTTTTCTTGGTACCAAAGCAGTGGAAATCCATGGTCTGAATGTGTTCTAGTGGTGGTGTGATATATTCCGCCATTACGGCATCCAGCGGAGGAAAGTGATGATAAACCTCGAGGCATTCGGCGATCTGGCCGATTTTCCAGCAGGAGAATTTCAGCCAAAGCCCACAACGCTAACCCCCGGGCAGGAGGAGGCGCTTCAACCTTTGTGGGCGTCGCTTGATGGGTTAACAAAAGTCGGGATTTGGGATTGCACGCCGGGCAGGTTCACCGCAGACCGGACAGCAATGGCCGAACTGTGTCATATTTTGTCGGGCAG
>RFVC01000230.1 GCA_009922595.1 Gammaproteobacteria bacterium
ATCCGTTCGACAAAACCTGTGTGGTCCAAATCACACCGACGGCGGAGCAGCTGAGAACGCCGGCCAATAAGAGGGAGCCCGTGTGATTTGGCTTCGCACCAACCGCTCGGCGGATCAACAGGGCGACCAGAATCGCTAGAAACCATGCCCCATAAGAGCCCAGAGTTGGTATCGGTGTGCTGGGGATCTGCGCTACCCAGCTAACGATGATGTCCTCGCCTACCTGCGCGCTTACTGGGATGGCCTGCATAGGGGGCAGAAGCACAAGCAGACAGCGCACAATCCAAGCATTCTTCATGCGATGCTCCCAGGAAATACCGGCCTAGGGCGCCTTGGATCAGAATGGGGTGGCGCCACCAGTCGCCGCCGCCCCGCTATCATTTCATTTCTTTGGAGACAATCTCGAGTAGACATTTATCCGGCCAATCTCATTGCCGACAAACTGAATGTCGTGAACATGGTGCTCAGTGACCTCATTGCCATCCGCATCATTAAAGGTGATGTCGTTGCCCGTGGTAAGCCAAGTCTCCGTGGTGCCCTCAGCGTTCACACCGTCGTTAGCTATCATCCATTTCACCCGCCAGTTCGGGTTATCCGAAGTAGCAAACCAGTCTCTTAACCACTCGATATGAGCGGCATTGCCCTTAACAACTGAGCCGTCGGGCACGTAACCCTCCCAGTCGTCGGCGTTGATTTCGGCAATCTTTTCCAAATCCCTGTCATTATGGGCCTGTATGTAGTCCAGCCAGATTTGTTGTTTCTTGATATCCCCAGCCAATAGTGGATTTGAGGTTCCGTCATCAGAGATAGCGGCGCCAATCACCTTAGCTGCGGCAGCTTCTCCGGCTTGATGATGTCCAGCCAGAACTCCGGCCGATAAAACGATAGATAAAGCGGCAATTAACAGAGTTTTCATGCGGGCTCCTTAAGAAGTGAGAGACGAGTGTCAGCCCAAGCTACTCCCCTCAAAACAGAAAAGATACAAAATCGCGGAAAAACCGCAGTGTTAGAGCAATGAAATGAGACCAAAGGTCGTGCCTGCTCATTCGCGGGAGGTGCCACTCCCGCTTACTAGAGGTGAAACTGGAAGCCCCTGCGGTACTCGTCAGTCAGTACCCACCGTAATCGGGTTCACAAAAAACATGCTCTGAATCTTCCAGCCATCATCAGTGTTTACCAACCCATAGTGGCCGGTGGAATTGAAAAATGCGTTGCCAGAGGCGTCCATCCGCGAGAACGAAAACTCCACCAGCGCGGCTT
>RFVC01000024.1 GCA_009922595.1 Gammaproteobacteria bacterium
GCCGCATGATGTATACGCTCTTTTAGTCTTTCATAAGAAGACTGAAAGTAAAGCGCCTGGGTCTTGTGCTGATGCAAATCAAACAAAAGGGTTTTCAGTATCTCAGCTTCAGGGCAGAACGAAGGTGAAATCAAGAGTGTAAAAGGGCTTATCCAGACCTTTGGCGGATATCTCAACTGGGTCCGTATGCTCTTCTATATCCACGCGAAAATCTTTCACTGAAAAAATAGTGTCTGAATCCACGTAAGGCGAGCGGTTGAAATACATCATCGTGGTGAACTCTTCGTGCCCCTCTGCGTGAATCTTGTAATGGATATGCGCCGCGCGGTAGCCGTGCCGTCCGAGCTGATCCAGCATTGTGCCGGTTGGACCATCCAGCGGCACAGGGTAGTCACCCGGCGCCACAGTGCCGACATCAAACTCGCCGTTGGTATCGGTAGTGAAACGTCCATAGAAATTCCATTCAGGCAGGTATTCACGCTGGACAAAGTAGTAGCCTTCACCGTTAGGTTGCCAGATATCCACCTTGGCGCCTGCAACCGGATTGCCTTCGGCATCCACCACTTTGTGATGTATGAACAGCGGGTCATCACAGTCTTCTATTTTTCCAATCACCTCACCGGACTCTCTTTCCGGCAGGCCAGGAATGTAGAGGGGTCCCTCCACATTCATTTCAGTGGTCTTGGTATTGATGGCATCCTCGATCAGCACAGCCGTCTCTGATATGCCCAGACAGTCGGACATTAGGTGGATTTCTCCCATGGGAAAATCCTGACTGGGCTGGGCCAGCTTAAACAGGAACTGCCGTCCAATCTCCAGTTCCTCGGTACTCAGGTTAACCTCGCGCTGGAAAGCGTGCATATGCTTGATAAAGCATGAATAGATTTCGTGAAGACGTGGATTTTTTTTCCCGCCATCTCCATGATTGATCACAGCATCGGTTATGTTGTCTAAATTGATTGCAGGCATGTCACTCTTCCCCAGTCGTTTTATTTAACAGTTATTATTAATTTAGTGCGGGCATTAGGCCTGCCGCCATATCCCCGAAGGAAATCCATAATACCGCGAAAGCAGAATATATCCAGCATGGGCAGTCCGAAAAAGCGTGCGCTAGATCGGCTAGGGTACAAGTAGCCGGATGTTTTTCAGCACTTTCAGCCCCAGAGCATCATCCATTAGGGAGGAGCAAAGGTTCACGGCCTGCAAAGGCACGGATGTTTTGTTCAGCAGCATTGTTAACGCAGGACCACCCCTGCTACTGATGTCCCTCGCAACTTCCTGGCTTACGGCACCCACGTTCGGCAGCAAGTCAAATGCATAAAGTGAATGCAATGCAGTTAGCAGTTTTGGGCCGACCATCTGCGGAGCTATATTATCTGGATTTGCACGACGAATAATGGAAGCGACAGTTTCTGTTAGAAACGGCAAAACCACGCAGTGTTTTTTGAAAAGACAGACCGCGTTATGCACGTTTTTCCTAGCCCTAAGTGACTTAGCTTCCTGCTGCACCCAGACTTCCTGTCCAAAGGCACAGCTGCCCTGGGAAGCAAGCGCCATATCCTGATCAAGCACGTAGACATCAGCGTCGAGCCAGATGACCTGTTCAACAGCATCCTCCGCGAGAATTTTCTGCATCGCCACCAGTCGCGCATAGTCCGCCGCGATGGGTCCTTTCCCAGTTTTAGTCATGTACCAGTCGGGCACTACATCAAACAGCTCATCACCGATCATGCGCCGGATGTATCCCTGCTTTTCGGCCCAGCGCCGCACAGACTCAAGGCACCGATGAATCCATTCAGGAGCACTTTCCTTACTATAAGATTGCAGAACAATCGTATTCAATCGACTTCAGCGCCAGTCAACTTCATAGACTTTTCCAATAGATTTTTAATCGCCGGTGGCTACAGGGCGGTCAGGGTCGATTATCCATTCACTCCAGGAACCCGGGTAAAGCGCCGGCTCAGCAAGTCCGGCAACACGCATGGCCAATATGTTATGACAGGCAGTCACCCCTGAACCGCAATAGCAAACAACTTCACGATCAGTTATGGAAGCATCACGAAATTTCTGCTTCAGCTCTTCAGGCGATTTCAGGAACCACTCTTTGCCAAGGTTCGCAGAGAACGGGGAACATAAGGCGTTTGGGATGTGGCCGGCAACCGGATCCAGGGGTTCTGTTTGGCCGGTAAAACGTGGAAGCTCCCTGGCATCCAGCAGCATCTGTTGCGTACCACTTAATTCTTCAGCCGTCACGGTCCTGACCAGGGAGGCACGGGAAGCATAATCACCCGCCGCTTTATCCGGTGAAATTTCATCGCTGGAACTGACAGCAAAGCCAGCCTTTTGCCAGGCCTGCCAGCCTCCGTTCAGCAAGGCGACTTTTTCGTGACCAATCCAGCGCAGCATCCACCACATCCTTGCTGCCATGGCGCCACCGGCATCGTCATACACCACTGCCTGCTTGTCAGGATCAAGCCCCATGGCCAGCACTGCTTCTACCCACTCTTGTTTTTCTGGCAACGGATGCCGTCCTGTCTCTCCAGCGATATGCGCTGTACTGAGGTCATCATCGAGACTGACGTACCGGGCACCCGCAATATGCGCTTCAATATAGGCTTTCTGCCCGGCTTGGGGATCCATGAGAGAAAAACGGCAGTCGAACACGCACCAATCGGCATCATCCAGGTGCGCAGCGAGATCATCAATACTGATTAAGGTTGTGTATGGAGGTGTTGAATCACTCAAGACAAATCCTCTTTTTTCGCAACAGCGGTAGACCAAAACGAAATGACATGATTATTAAAGGCAAGACCACAGATAGAGGATTACAGCATGAATAAGTGGATTCCCAAAATCTTACTCGCTGTCACTGGCAGTCTTGCAATGACACTCTTTTTGATCCTTCCTGTGCAGGCGCAGGAATGCACTGATGAAGACAGACGCGCCCACTTTGAAGAGTTGCGTGCGGAAATGCATGAACGCCGGGGCGAATTCCTAGGAAACAATCCAGAGGCTGCAGCAAGAGCCGAGGAAAGGCGTCAGCGCTATGCAGAAATGCGCGAGAACAATCCTGAAGCGGCTGCCTACATGAGGGAGCAGCGACGGGAGCGTTTTAGAAATGGCCGAACCGGACGAAGAGACCGGGGCGAAGATGGAAGGTTTGGCCCGCCTCCCGGTGAGACTGCCCCGGAATAATCAGGCCTTATTGGTTAACCACACTGTCTGGTAGGGATCCAGTGACAGTGTGGTTTGCCCTTCCTTAAGCACCTCACCACTAACCAGGTCTGACCACACTTCAGTGGTGAGGTTAAGTTCACTCAACAGTACCTGCTGTTTCTTGCTGGTGATATTGTTCAGACAGAAAATACACTGGTCACGACGCAAACTCTGCCGCCAGAAGGCAAACACTTCATCACCGAGATGGAGAGTGAACTGGAAAGCGTTGGGATGAAATGCTTTCTGCTGCTTGCGTATTTCTATGAGTCTTTTCAGCCCTGCAAAAACACGGCTATGGTGGGAGTCTTTTTCCAGCAGCTGCTCCAGCTTTTCAACATCCCAGGTGTGCCTGTTTAGCGCCCGGTTGTTATTCGTATTGGTAAACTTTTCATAGTCGTTTCCTGTGGCAACAAGACTGTGAATATAAAATGCAGGCACACCCTCTATTGCCAGCATAATTGCATGGGCACAGATGAAGCGCACCTCCTGCATGCCATCCTCGGGATTTTCCATTGTCCCCTTCAGCGCATCAAACAGGCTGATATTAATTTCGTAGGGCTTTGACTCTCCGCTTTCCAGGCTGCGCCAGGAGATGCGTCCACCCCTGTCTTCCATGGCCGCCATCAGGTGACCCAGTTCCTCGTCATCCACAAACCCCTCCAGCGGTCTCAGCCCGATGCCGTCATGGGAGGCGAGGAAGTTAAAAAAGGTGGTGCCTCTCTGTGCCGGGGGCATGCCCATAATCCAGCTTTTTAGGGCGTGGCAGTTTTCATTGAGCAAGGTGTTAAGCAGCAACGGCGGCAGTGAAAAGTTATAAACTAGGTGCGCCTCGTTGGCATTGCCGAAGTAGGAAATGTTTTCAATGTTGGGAATATTGGTTTCGGTAATGATGACTGCCCCCGGCGTGTGATATTCAACCAGCGTGCGGATCATCCTGACAATTTCGTGCGTCTGATCCAGGTTCAGACAGCTGGTGCCCTCCTCTTTCCAGAGGAAGGCAACAGCATCTAGCCTAAAGATGCGGACGCCTTTCTCTAGATAGAGCCGAATGATCTTGATCATCTCAACCAGGACTGCCGTATTCCTGAAATTCAGATCCGGCTGATCATGGCTGAACGTGCACCACACGTTCTTGACACCATCGAGCGTCTGCACTTCCCTGAGGATGGGCGATGTTCTCGGACGAACTGCCTTGGAGATGTCATAGTCTTTATCAACAACCAGGAAGTAGTCCTTGCCCGGGCGCCTGTTGCCCTTGAACTGTTCAAACCAGGGACTTACCGATGAGCAATGGTTAATGACCAGGTCGGCCATCAGTTTGAATTTTTTTCCTATCCTGCCGACATGGCCCCAGTCACCAAAGGCTTCATTAACCTGTGCATAATTAATCACCGCAAAGCCGTCATCCGAACTAAAGGGAAAGAACGGCAGGATATGAACCCAAGAAATAATGCTTTCCAACTGTGAGGTCAGGAAGCGCTGCAGCGTAGCGAGCGGTTTTTCACCTTCCTTGAGAAAAGAATTGGCATAGGTAATAACGGCAATATCTTCTTCATTCCAGTTGTTCTTATGCCATCGCGGTTTATCGCACTGAATATCCAGGCCCATGGCTCGTATGAATCTGTCACAGAGTATATCCAGGTCCTGTTCGGGATAAACGAGCTCCAGATGCCCATGCAGCCGGCGGCGAACTTCCTTTAAATAACTGCCAGAAGATTCCTTCTGTTTTGAGGGCTTCATAGATACTGCTTAAGGTCCTCTTCTACTGCAGCAAGAAAATGCTTTCCGAGGTCGGGCAAGGCGCTGTTGACGCGAGTCCAGCTGGGAATAAACGGAGTTTCCTGGGGGTTCTCCAGAAAATACTGCCCTGCCTTCATAATGTTTTCGGCAAAAAGCTCTGCCGCCATTTCCTCTTTATGGATGTCCAACGTCAAACCGTTTAGCTGAGCATCATTGTGATAGGCCTCGACCATGTCCAGCGCCATCCTGTAGTAGGTTGCCTTAATAGTACGGAACGTTTCCAGCGATAAGACAACCCCGTTGGTTGCCAGTTTGCGAAAAACAGCCTTACTGATATCTATCGACATACGTGAAAGGCCGGTAGATTCGTCATCGAAGGAAACATTCTGGTGCTTGTGGTCGTAAATATCGGCGATGTCCACTTGGCACAGCTGGTTGGCTGAATAGTTACGCCATGTTTCTGAGAGAACTCCTATTTCCAGCCCCCAATCACTGGGAATGCGAATGTTGCGCAGAACATCAGCGCGCATGGAGAATTCACCGGCCAGGGGATAGCGATAGCTGTCCATGTACTCAAGGTAGTCGTGAGCGCCAATAATTTTTTTCAGCGACTTTAAAAGCGGTGTCACCAGGAGCCGGCAAACTCGGCCGTTAATGGTGCCGTTCGCCACCCGTGCATAGTAGCCCTTGCAAAATTCATAATGAAAAGACGGGTTAGCTACCGGGTAGATAAGCCTAGCAAGCATGTCGCGGCTGTAGGTAACGATGTCACAATCATGCAGGGCGATGGCCTCGGCCTGACCCTGGGCCAGGATATAACCGATGCAGTACCAGACATTGCGTCCCTTACCAAGCTCCTTGGGTTCGAGCCCAATTTTGGACAAGCTACCATCTATTTCCTTCAAACGCGGTCCGTCATTCCAAAGCACCACATGATCCTGTGGCAACACTTTGAAGAAATCCAGTGCCTTCTTGTATTGCTCCTCGTCAGCACGGTCGAGACCGATAACGATCTTAGAAAGGTAAGGGACCTCTGACAACTCGGCAACGATATTGTCCATAGCCGGCCCTTCCAACTCAGAATAAAGGCAAGGCAATATAAGCGCCATCGGCCGCTCCTTAGAAAAGCTCATCAACTCCTTTTCTAGCTTTTCCAGTGGCCTGTTATTGAGGTTGTGTAAGGTGGTAATTACACCATTTTGGTGAAAGTCTCCCATAGCCTATCTCTCTTCAAATAGTATTTGCTTAATGGCAGCATTCCAGCCCGCCGGCCCTGTCTTCTCGGTGTAGATGACTTGTTTATGGTTTACTTGCGGGTAGTCCTGGACCGCCGATTTCACTACAACTGCCCTGTCTGCTGCTTCTAACATTGATACGTCGTTGCTACTGTCCCCTAATGCAATAACTGTTGGTAATGAGCCGAATTCCTGTTCGTAATACTTTTTCAGACAGTACAACGCATTACCCTTGTCACACCCTGCGGACACATGAATAAAACGTCCACCCGACACCATAGTCAAACCTCGGCTTTTTATATATTTGCTGAATGCCGGCAACCTGTCATCACCATCAAGCCACAGCAAAGGCTCAGTAAACTCCCTCTGCATAGCCTGTCGTGCAGAATCTTGATCAAGTCCTGTTGCCTCCATCACATCTTTGACGCTCATATCCTGAAAACTTTTGAAACTAAAACCCGATCTTCTTGCATCGCTCAGTACTGCAAGAATTTCGGCACGATTCTTTCCAAGCGCTATGCAGTTCCAATCAGCGTCCTGGTCTGATTTTGGCGGCAGGTATACCGCGCCCCCGTTTTCGACGATAAACGGATAATTTATCTCCAGCGCGGCTCGAAAGGTCTGGATTTCTGAAACCGTCTTGCTGCTGCACATCACCAGTGGAATATGCCGAGAGGCTAACATCTCCTTGGCTTCAGAGGCTTCAGCCCAGCTATAAGTCTCATGGTCTAGCAAGGTGCCGTCGAGATCTGTGATGACGAGCATGAACGTTTTTTCAATCTGCACGTAGATACTGAAGCAAGAAAGGTTCCAGAATATTGAGGCTGGAAACGTACTATTAATGACTTATTTTGGTGACATGTGACCCAAAACAGTGCGCGGTTGAGTAATAGGCTTAAATTTGGTGCTTATACACAATTTATGTGAGGGGCATTTAACTACGCAATGATAAACTGTCGCCATCACCCATATGTAAATAGAAACCACTATGTATATCGACACATCCTCACTGACCAACAAGGAAATGTACAAGTTCCTGATTGGCGGTGTTGCACCAAGACCAATTGCCTGGGCAGGCACCAGAAGTAAAGAAGGTTTAAACAACCTCGCTCCTTTCTCTTTCTATAACGCGTTCAGCTCTACTCCGCCAATTGTTGGATTTTCTACCATACCTAGGGTTGATGGTCGGAAAAAAGACACCCTGCAGAATGTGCTGGATACCAAGTGCTTCACACTTAACTGCGTTAGCTACGAACTAGTTAAGCAAATGAGTAAATCGGCGGCATTGCTGGAGCCGGAAGAAGACGAGTTCGAATTTGCTGAACTTGAGCCGGTAGAGGCCGTCAATATCAATGCGCCCTGTGTGAAAGGCGCCTTACTGGTGTTCGAATGCGAACTTCAACAGGTTGTCAATTTTGGTGACCAGGAAGGCTCGGGCAACCTGGTTCTCGGCGAAATAAAGTACATCAACATCGATGATTCTATTTACAATAATGGCTATATCGATTTTGAGAAACTAGATCCTGTGGGCCGCCTGGCGGGTAACTGGTATTCAACGATTAGGGACCGGTTTGAACTAAAGCGGGGCTGATAATGATAAAAAGAATATTATCTTTATTCACACTGCTGTTTTTCACCATGGGCTGCCTGGCGCAGGAAGTGAATGATAACGATATCGTCAACCGCGTTCAGCAAGCCCTGAATAATAATGCCGAGCTTGAGGGCGCTGATATCTCCATATTCAGCGTTAACGGCTACGTACTCCTAGCCGGGCAGGTGCTGACCCCGCAGCAACGCCAGGAAGCCTCCGTTACGACGGCCTTTGCTGTAAATAGCATACGCCGCCTCATCAACGAACTGGACGTGGTCGCAACACTTGATAACAGTTTCGAGGAGGATGACCAAGCTATTCTTGAACAGATCAGTGCGGTAATTCCCGAGATGTCACCAGCCACCCTGCCCGTCATCCATGACGGTGTCGTCCACCTGCTTGGCAGGGTCACCCGCAAAGAAGGCAATGAAGTGGCCACGGCCATCAGCAAGATGCGTGGCGTCAAAAATATTCGCCTCAGCTATGAGTTTAAAGACTAGGCGCAAGAGCAGAGAACTTTTCCAGGACGGCATCAGGCTTGCACATTAAGGTAAATTTTTGATGGCGCTGCAAACAAAACAAACACAGAGAAAAAGATTTTTTACGACCAATATTGCTCACATCGTAAGAGCTGTTTAGGTAAAACTTTTAAAGAACCCCTGTAAGCATAGCTGCTACTGCTGAAGTTTGTATTTATAAAGTAACCATAAAAAAGGCCGCGTATGCGGCCTTTTTTAATGCTCAGGTCAGACTAGTAATCAAGCGGAGTATTTCTGATCTGGAACTGAACCATCTTGCCGGTGGTCCCTTTGCCGCCTTCGGTATGCCAGATAAGATGGTTACCGTAGTTGGCCCAGAGAGAGCGTCCCTTCCAGCCTAGATCAGGATCGTCGATGCGACCATCCAGACCCCTATGGTAGAAACCAAGTGGATAAGGTACGCGCAGGTAAGTCCACTCCGCTGTTTCCGGATCCAACGCAATCAGCGAGTCTGAATTGGAACCTGTAATAATTGGCGTGTCTTTACCTAGACCGCTGACGTTGTGTTGGTCAACCCAGCCAAAATAGTGGAAGTCAGCCGGCGTATCTGAATTACCCAGTTTGGGACCAGGTGTCTGGTAAAGCGTCCAGCCTGCCTCACAGTGTGTGCCGGTTTCAGTGCCCGGTCCGTTCAGTACTGGACACGCATTACGGTCAAGCGTGGCCCAGTGTGAGGAACCTGCCAGCGCAACCCATGGGTTGCCCTCACTGTCGAGGTCCATACCACGCGGGTCAAAGCCTGGATCTGGAATGGCATACACTTCGGTAATGCAGGTCTCGGGTGGGTTATCGCCGCGATCAAGACGCATGATGGAGCCAAACGGGAAGCTCTCTCCGGTGTTTTCGGATGCACCCCAAACGATGTCGCTATTGTTGGGGTCAGGAATAACGGTATACATGTTGTTGCGGATTTCTGTATCCAGGTTTGGATCTTTTTCCGCGGCATCCCAGGCATTCCATGGGCGAGTGATAACGCCGTCGCCATTCGTATCAATAATCTGCGGACACCAGCCCTGTGACAGCTCTTCATCGTGCGTCTGGTCCCAGATTCGTGTGTTCACCCAGCCAAAGGCAGGACCCAGCAACTCGTTGAAGTAAAGTGTGTTGTCAGGATCGGTACCAAACTGAAGGTGATGCGTAGCAAAGCAAGTATCAATTAATTCGAATTCACCGGTAACCGGGTCGAATACCGAGGCCTGTCTGTTGCTGAAGGTCAGTGGGTAATACTGAGCAAATTTGTTGCTCGAATTCCGGCCGCAATATTCAGGCTGATCGTTGCGTACCTTGGAGGTCATCCAGACTCGACCATTGGGGCCAATCATTGGGTTATGCGGATCAGAGGGATTATAGTCAGGACCCCACAGGTGCTCCATACCCCAGAAGTTTGAAGGCTGCCCTGGGGCCGGGAAACGGCCTCTGACTATCCTAGGATCTTCCTTGGTTGGAATAGTGTAGAAGTAGGAATCATTGGTAATCGGATCGACAACTGCCAGTGTGCCGTGGCCGGAAGAAACTGCATAAGTCGGGCCAAAGGCATTGACTGTAGGGTTGTTCTTGTCAGTGGTGATCTGGTCGTGCATGAAGTCATGGTCACCCCCAATATCGCGCAGGGTTACCACGACATTCCTTTCGATACCTTCAGGACGTGGCGGCTGCGGTGGAAGAGCACCCTCTTCGATCTTGCGTGTCCAGTTGGCCATGGTACGTGCCATACCCTGCATGCCGAAGCGGGCAAAGTTACCAAACATGGAGCCGCCACGAACGCCTAGTTGTGTGCGGTACTGCCAGGCCTCTTCATGAGAATCAAAACCGAGATGATCCATGTGAGCTACAGAGCGCGTTACCGCATTACCCAGCTGGTGACAAAAATGACAATCACTTTTGAACTCATGCAGGAATCTTTTCTGGGAGGGAACAAAATTAGGCGCGAAGCCGTTTTCGGCAGTGAGATCTTCATCACCAGGCACATCTAGAAGGGAAAGCCAGTAGTCAGGAGGATAGACACGAGATGCTTCTTCTGCATTCTGTGCCACGACTGCGGACAGTTCTACGTCACGGTCACCAGGACGACCTTCAATGGATTCAGAATCGACAAGGCCATAACCACGCACCCAGAGGTTGTAGGTCACTTCAGGTAGTTGGGGCAGGACGAAACGGCCGTCGTCGTCAGTGGTAACAATCTTGATGAAACCCGTGTTGAGTTCCTGTGTTTCCGCGATAACCCAGACTCCGGCTTCGGGACCGTTTTCACTGACTACTGTGCCGGTTATATAGCCCTCAGGGTCTTTCCTTTCCGTGAATCCTGGGGCCTGGGCAAGAATGGTGGTGCTGGTAAACAGCATGCCAAAGCAGACCAGTTTAATTAACTTATTCATAGATCCTCCTGGGATGATCTTGCGATGATTAAAAAATTTGTACTGCGAATGTCCATGGTATGTTGCTGGTAATCTGAAATTCAAAGCGTATAGACAGCAACGACGGGGTTCTGATCCTGCGTCTCATAAGGAAAAGCGAGTATACCCGATCACCTTTTCCATATTAAAGCACTTTAACCCAATGAAAATGGCTTAAATGGGCGGCTGGTAGGGTTTCGTTTTTAACGCTAAAACAATACAATTTTTGGCCTTTACGGTTTTATTCCAATCCCCCAGAGCGCTGGTTTTTCCTAGGAGGGAAAAATCGTACTGCTTAAACTCAAGAGGTCACGATGGGCAACAATATTTCTGCCAACAACCTGCAAATTTCGCAGGTGCTTTACAACTTCATTGAAAAGGAGGCGACACCGGAATCAGGCATCACACCGGAGCATTTCTGGCAGTCGCTGGCGGAGATTGTTGCCACTTTTACCCCCCGAAATCGGGAACTTCTGTCCAAACGTGACGAATTGCAGACCAAAATTGATGAATGGCACAAAAAACACGATATGGCCTTCTACCTAGATAACCGCGACGAATATAAGGCCTTCCTGACCAATATTGGCTACCTCGTTCCAAAGGGGGAGGACTTCAAGGTCAGCACATGGAATTCGGATTACGAAATCTCTATCGTCGCAGGCCCGCAGCTGGTGGTCCCCGTGATGAATGCTCGCTATGCACTGAACGCCGCGAATGCCCGCTGGGGCAGCCTCTTCAATGCCCTTTACGGAACAGATGTCATCCCAGCGACCGGAGATGAAGAACCCGGTTACGACGCCGATCGTGGCCAGAAGGTGATTGAATGGGCCGACGACTTCCTTGACCAGGCAATTCCTCTCAAGAACGGCAAGCACTGCCAGGTGAGCCGTTATGGCCTGATCAACCAGGACGGTCATATCGTGCTAGATGTAGAGCTAGAAAACGGAACCATGACCTGCCTAACAAACCAGGACAAGCTGGTCGGCTGGCAGGGCTTTTCAGAGGATCCCGAGGCACTGCTTTTTGTTAACCATGGCCTGCATATTGAGATACAGATCGATGGTGAAAACCTGATCGGTAAACAGCACCACGCCAACGTTAAAGACATCGTAATGGAATCCGCGATGACCACCATCCAAGACTGCGAAGATTCAGTTGCTGCCGTTGATGGCGAAGACAAGGTCGCGGTTTATCGCAACTGGCTTGGACTGATGCGCGGCACTTTGGAAGAGACTTTTGAAAAAGACGGCGAAACCATCACACGTGCTCTTGAACAGGACCGCTTTTACAAGGGCACAAGTGGTGAAACCGTTTCCATGCAGGGGCGCAGTCTTATGCTGGTGCGTAATGTTGGGCATCTCATGACCACTGACGCAGTAGTGGACCAGGATGGCAATGAAGTATTTGAAGGCATACTCGATGCCATGGTGACTACGCTCTGCGCAATCCATGATTTGAGACGCAACTCACCATTCCGCAACAGTCGCAACGGCAATATCTACATTGTTAAACCAAAGATGCACGGTCCTGAAGAGGTAGCATATACCAACGACCTCTTTAATGCCGTCGAGGATGCTCTTGGATTAAAACGACATACCATCAAGGTCGGCGTTATGGATGAGGAACGCAGAACTTCTGTGAATCTCAAGGAATGCATCCGGGCGGTTAGAGAGCGCGTTTTCTTTATCAACACCGGCTTCCTTGACAGAACTGGTGATGAAATCCATACCAGCATGTATGCCGGTCCTTTCCTGCCTAAGGAATCTGTGAAAGGCCAGCCTTGGATTTCAGCTTATGAAGATTCCAACGTGGACATCGGCATTGCAGCTGGCTTCATTGGCAAGGCCCAGGTGGGTAAAGGTATGTGGGCCAAACCTGACATGATGGCCGACATGATGATGCAGAAAGTGGCCCATCCTAACGTAGGGGCCAGCTGTGCCTGGGTCCCCTCTCCGACCGCCGCCACTTTGCATTCAGTGCATTACCACCAGATAAATGTCACCGAAACCCAGAGAAGACTTGCCTCACGTAGTCCCGCCAGCGTGGACGACATTCTAAAGATTCCACTGATGACTGAAAATTCGCTCTCTGCCGAGGACATACAAAACGAACTGGATAACAATGCCCAGGGAATTCTTGGCTACGTGGTACGTTGGATTGACCAAGGCATGGGCGCATCCAAGGTGCCAGACATTAATAATGTCGGCCTGATGGAAGACCGTGCCACGTGTCGCATTTCCAGTCAGCATATTGCCAACTGGCTACATCATGGCATCTGTTCTAAAGAGCAGGTAATGGAAACCATGAAACGTATGGCAAAAGTCGTTGATGAACAGAATGCCGGCGACCCCAACTATACCGATATGGCTCCGGGCTTTGACGGTATCGCTTTCCAGGCGGCAATTGATCTTATTTTCAACGGCATGCAGCAACCTAACGGATATACCGAGCCGGTTCTGCATGCGCGGCGCAAGGAATTAAAAGCACAAGCCTAGCTTCTAAGGACTTAATCTAAACTCTCTTCAACTTTGCAAAGTGAGTCATTCAGATTTCGACTATTATCTTTAAACATTAATACCGTTTGAAATCAATCCGGCAACGCAAAGACGAACACGCTGTTGCCCTCCCCCATGTTGAGATTCAGCCGGATAGGGCCGTTGGCAGAGTTGAGACCCGGGGCAGACAGGTTTTGGCCCGTGATCACGGCTATGTACTGTTTGCCATCCACGGCATAGGTGATGTTGCTTGTTGAGATGGGACCTGAAAGGACTGTTTCCCAGAGGACTTCGCCGGTATCGGCATCCTGGGCGCGAAAGCGTCGATTGATATCTCCCCAGAACAAAAGATCCCCGCCCGTTGAGAGAATAGAGGCCGTTGTCGGTATCGGTCCTGTATGCCAGTAATCAATCTTGCCCGTTTCCATGTTGACCCGAGCCATGCCGTTCATGGTCTCCGGTGTGGCACCTGGAGCGGCAATACCAATTCGGCTTTGCGGCATAGCCGGCTGACCTTCCTGAGCAGGTAGCGCGGCCGTCATATTCAGGCAGTTGCGAATGAAGGGGACGTACATAGCATTGCGGTCAGGGTTATACGCACTTGGCCAGTAAGATCGTGTATTCCAGTAGCAAATGACATGGTGATCCCCGGGCTCCTTCATAATTAGGTCGTGGTTTATAAGGACCGCTCCGGTTTCAACATCAATATCCTCTATAAGGAAATTCTCGTTGTCCTCCGGAAATGGCACGGCCCAGAGAAATTCTCCGTCGTGTTTATCTAATACCCAGAGCCCTCCTCCTTCGCCTACATTTACAACAACATCACGCTGCTGGCCCACTGCTGAAGGGTTAATCCATTTCACATGCTCAGGATCAGGATTGACGTTTGTTGTGAAAATAATCCTCTCCTCGTTCATGTCCTCATCCCAGTCATCACCGGGCAAATGCTGGTAGTACCAGGCAAGCTCGCCTGTATCTGGATCAAGCGCCACGGTGGAGTTGCTGTAAAGCTCAGCTGGCGCTGTCAGAGGCACAGCAAGATAATCCCCGCCGTGGCGTTCTAAGCGTGTATAGGGCGAAGGGTTGGCAATACCCCAGTAAATCAGTCCCGTTTCGGGGTCATATGATCCCGGCAATCCCCAGGTAGATGCCTGGCGACTCTCCAGCGGCATACCGGCCCAGGTGTCGTAGCCAGGTGGCTGGTCAGGTGCCTGCGTGGTATAGAATTTCCAGAGCAGCTCACCGCTAAGCGCATCATGTGCAGAAATAAAACAGTCAGACCGCGCCCTGCAGGTACCCCCTGCAAATATTTTTCCATCAGCAACATAGGTACCTGATGTTATATCGCGTCCTGAAGGCTCGCTGCGCCAGCGTTCCTCACCATTGACCGCATCGATAGCAATGATGGAACCGTCCGAAGCTCCAAAATAAATCATGTCCTGGTAGATAGACATAGTCTTGGAGCGACCTGCTCCCCGCGATTCAATTACAGGCTCGTACTGCCAGATCATGTCACCGGTAGTGGCATCCAGTGCGGCTATGCTCGAATCAGGCATAGTCAGGTACATCACGCCATCGTAGACCGTAGGAATCGTCTCGGTAACGCCCTCCGGCAGTCCGAGCGACCAGGCAAGACCAAGCTCACTAACATTTTCGCGGTTAACCTGATCCAGTGGACTGAAGCGCTGAGCATCAAAGGTACGACTAAACATTAACCAGTCTGCAGGATTAGGATTGGCCAGCATGGCGTCATCGACCGGCCGAAAATTTTCAATCGCAGACGTCGATGCCAGGGCATTAAAAGAAACAGCACTAATTTCATTTCCACTGAAATCTTCAGCTAACAGTCGCAAGTAGGCGACCAGTGCAGGCATGGCCTGATCATCTATCACCACAGGCGGCATCCCCTTGGAGGGTTCCCCGGCTCGAAGGAAGACCACAAGATCCTGATCATTATCATTGACCACGCGACTTAACATGCTGGGCGCCAGCGTTGCGCCTTTCCCATCATGGCCATGACAATGCGCACAGATGCTGTCAAAAATTTCGCTGCCCTCGGCATGCTCCTGGGCAACTATATTGCGGCACCAGAACGAACAAAAAATTAGTACAAAGAAAGGTATGCTGAACTTCATCATAGAAATTTATTTTTTAGAGAAACGGGCTGGAAAGGCAGCATTTAGTTCTCGTATTGCCAATCATTGATCATGCTATACCGGGCCGTTCTAATCCGTTTGAACTTGCCGCCCTCGATATCGTATATTCCCCAGCTGATGACCCGCATTACCTGCCCTTTTTTAAGGTCCATGCCCCAAAAACTGTTATCCCAGTCTGCAATGACTTCAAAGGTGGTGGGAATTTCGACAGCGAGCTGCTTGCCATCATAAATGTAGGTAGTGACTTCCACAGTCTCCTTGATGTACTTCTTTACATCAGCATAAAAATCCTTGATGCCTTGAGCTCCGCGGATCTCCGAACCGCTTAGCTCGAGAGTAACATCGGGGTGGTAATACTCAATGAAGGAAGAATCGTTGGCGTTAAATTTTGCCAAGTAATCATCATAGTCCTCACGGGTCATTTCCTGGCCAAACAATGACATCGACACGATCACTGAAAAAAAATTGGTAAGCAAAAGAATGATTGGTTTCTTATTATTTAATTTGATCTTCAAGGCAATACCTCCTCTGCTGCAACTACATAGAGAATACACTGATAGTTGGCTCAACCCAATTTACTTAGCTTTTAAAAATTGGCAATCAGGAATTCACCCTCTTCAAGCTTGCTCCCTACTCTCATGTCAAGACCTTTGGAGACCACTAAAGACTTGAAACATCTTGGCGATCCCCTGGCCATATTCATTGCCAGTGATGAAAATCGCGCCCCTGTGTCCTTTTTTGCGCCAGGCCGATGCATCCATTGATCTGTTGGTCGCTCTGATAATCGCCGAACTCAAGATTGTCCACTTGCGTGAAATCCTCGATCTCAAAAAAAGGCCTACCTAGGTCGGGAGCAATCGCGATTTCCTGTAGTTGATGTTTTATGTCCTCGATTGTCCCGGTACATTGCATGGAGTAATAGACATACTGCTTAGGCAGGTTTTTTCAAAGTGTAGCGGCAATTAAACCTTTCCTCTCAGATCTTGGGGACTTGGTATTTCATGCAGAAAGGTTTAACTAACTATTTTTACTAGACTTTTCGCCCATAAAACTGAAGTTTAATTGTGAAACGTGAAATCTTTCATCCCACGCTAAAGCCGTAGGCCATAACCTATTTATATTCCTCAGTTAATCAATTCCAGATCCTCGTAGACTTGGACACTGAGTCTGGCTATGATTTTCGGTCCTAAACAGTAATGGCTGGCAGGTGTTTAGGCCATTAACCAGACACATCAGGGGGATAACTATGTGCGACGAAAGAACATACCAAGATAATCTAGAATTTAAAAACAACGAGAGGCAAGTCAGTCGTCGTCAATTTAACAAAATTTCGGCCGGCGCCGGCTTAGCCATAATGCTGCCGCCCGTTGCCAACGCCCAGGAAATTACTTCAAGTCATGTTGAAGTGACAACACCTGATGGCATTGCTGACTGTTATTACACACACCCCGTTAGCGGCAGCCACGCTGCTGTTATCATCTGGCCGGATATTTTTGGCCTGCGCCCGGCATTTGAAACGATGGGGGATCGACTCGCCCAGTCCGGTTATGCGGTGCTGGTGGTAAACCCCTTCTATCGTTTACAGCCTGCGCCAACTTCCAACAGCACCGACCTGTCCGATCCAGAAAACAGGAACAAACTCTTCGGCATGATGAGCACCCTGACCGCCGACACCAACACGCAGGATGCAGAAGCTTTTGTTACCTGGCTGGATGCTCAGAAAGAAGTGGACACCAGTCGCGGTGTTGGAACTACCGGCTACTGTATGGGCGGCCCCCTAGTAATGCGTTCTGTGGCAGCAGTCCCGCATCGCTTCCGGGCAGGCGCTACTTTTCATGGCGGCGGTCTTGCCACCGACGACGATAGCAGTCCGCACCTGCTGATTCCCGAAACCAATGCCAGCATGCTTCATGCGATTGCGGCCAATGATGACGAGTCCAACCCGGTAGCGAAGGACATGCTGCGCGAGGCCTATGGCGCTGCCGACATCAGTGCAGAAATCGAGGTTTACGAAGGAACCCTGCATGGCTGGTGCCCACCGGATTCAACGGTGTACCACGAGGAACAAGCTGAACGTGCATGGAGCCGTTTGTTAGCACTCTTTGATAACGCATTAGCCTGATCATTTAGCAGCACTAAAAAAATAAAACCCTGGACCTTCAAAAATGGACCAGGGTTTTTTTTGCTTTTTTAATTCTTTAAAGATTAAACCCCAGATTAACCTAGCTGTAGATTCACAAATTTTTCCCGTTGTTTCGTGGACTTTGTAATGCGCCTTGCATATGCTTTTCCCAAATTTAGTGGTGTACCCGCATATGAAAAACTTAGTTATTACAATTTTGGCGCTGCTTACAGCAGCAGTTTTTGCTCAGGATGACAGCTTTATTTACGTCACCAACGAAGACAGCAACAACGTTTCCGTCATTTCCGGCGCTACTAACGAGGTGGTTGCCACGATCCCGGTGGGCAAACGCCCCCGTGGTATCAAGGTCAGCCCCAACGGCTCCGTTTTTTATGTTGCCTTGAGCGGTTCACCCAAATGTCCTCCCGCGATGGATGATGATGTCTGTGAGGCCATGGAAGCAGACAAGGCCGCTGATGGAATTGCCGAGGTAAACACGGTGACTCATGAAGTTGTGCGCATTCTGCCGAGCGGCTCCGACCCTGAGCAGTTTGATGTTGACTGGAATACTCGGCGCCTGTACGTCTCCAACGAGGATATCCACATGGCCAGTATTCTTGACCTGGACGCTGGTGAGATACTGATGCAGGTCCCAACCGGTCTAGAACCTGAAGGTGTTCGCCTTTCTCCTGACGGCAGTCTGGTGTATGTCACCGGTGAAGTAGCAAGCGACATTACTGTGATTAACGCTGCAAGCGGTGAAGAAATTGCGCGCATTGACGTTGGGCTGCGGCCAAGGGATTCAATCTTCACAGCTGACGGTTCCCGCGCCTTTGTTTCAGCCGAGTTCGGTGAAAGCATTGCCGTGATTGATGTGCCTAGCAATACGCTGGTCAGTGAAATCCCGCTTGCTGAAGGCTCACTGCCAATGGGACTTGTGCTTTCTCCGGATGAATCAATCCTTTATGTCGCTAATGGTCGTGGTCAGACCGTCGTCGCCATAGATCTGGAATCTGAAGAAGTAGTTAAATCTGTGGTTGTGGGTCCGCGCCCCTGGGGACTAGCCATGAGTCTGGATGGATCTACGCTTTACTCAGCCAACGGACCGTCCGATGATGTTTCGGTTGTCGACGTGGAAAGTTTTGAAGTAGTGAAGAAGATCGCCGTGGGTGAAACACCATGGGGCGTGGTAGTTGGACCTGCCCCTAGATAAATCTGCTAATTAGTTCAGAAACGGTAACGCAAACCGACCCAGGCCCCGCGTGGAGCGCCGACCCCAAGAAACAATGGCCTGTCATCGGCCAGGTCCGGCAGCACCTCAAAAGGCTCCTCGCCAAGCAGTCCGAAGTTTTCATAATCCTCATCAAAGAGATTTGTCACCCTGGCAAAGACAATGAAGTTCTGGTTCATGCTATAGCTTGCTCTAAGGTTGACCAGTGCATAGCCGTCAACCTTATCTA
This sequence comes from Gammaproteobacteria bacterium, assembly GCA_009922595.1. GTDB lineage: Bacteria > Pseudomonadota > Gammaproteobacteria > Pseudomonadales > Pseudohongiellaceae > Eutrophocola. The sequence continues at coordinate 18,948 of RFVC01000024.1, forward strand.
GGTCATTCGATTCATCCCCGCGCATGACCTGGTCGGAGTTGTAAATTAATTCAGCTCCCACGCTCAAATGGCTACCAACGTTGTAGTCACCACCAAGCTTGAAAATATGCTCTGGCAACCCTGTCAGGCGGTCGCCGCTTTGCACAACCAGCTCCCCTTGTTGATCTGCATTGGGGTGGTTTGGGCTGAGCACATTGAAATCATCTTCAAAGGTCGCTTCCATATACGAGTAGGATGCATACCAGCTCAGCGCATTCCTTGTGCCGTTAAATGACGTTTCCAGGCCGCGGCGTGCAGTTTCATCAACATTGGCAAACAGTCCAGTAGAACGCCCAGTCGTCTGGAACAGGATGTCATCCTCATTACGTGCATTGTAAAGTCCGACCTGGTATTCCACGTCATGCCACTGTCCTCTCAGACCCAGCTCAAAGTTATGGGTTATGACTTGGTTTAGGGGTGGGTCGGCAAGAAACGCGTTGGGCAAACGGCACTCGAAATCAATATCATCAGGATCCTCCCCTGCCAGCTCGGAAAATTCCTGGGCCAGTGTAAATACACCTTCGTTACAAGCCAGTTCTATTGGCGTGGGGACACGGTTCGATTCACTGTAAACACCGTAAATATTGACCTGATCCGACGCATCATAGGTGAAGCCCAAAGCCGGGTTGAACCGGGTGAAGTTGTGGTCTCCGTTGAGCTCAGGGCGCTGTCCTGATCGATCGCGAAGCGTGACATCAGTGTCGTTGTACCGACCTGAAAGAATCAGGGACATTTTGTCGGACACATCCCAGGTGTTGGTAAAGAACCAGCTGCTGCTGTCCAGGTCTGTAAAAATATCGGTCTTGGCTTCTTCATAGAAAGTACCGGTGCCTAGGCCGCTGGTGCTGCGCGTAACAGGATTCAGTTCAGCCAGTTCCAGGACTGATTCAAATACAGACTCCCCTTTAAAATAACTCACGCCAACAATCAGGTGGTTGTTAAAGCCAAAGAAATTCTCGTTGAATACGACCTGGCTGTTGAAGCCCTGGCTTTCCTGTTTGCGGTTGCTGATATTGTTTATGGCTTCATCTGAGAGGATGCCGGTGCCGGTCAGGTCATCAATGATATTCTCGAGCTCGAAATCCTCAGGATCAAGGCCGGCTATCGTTGCCTGTGACTCAATCAGACTTTCCAGTTCTGCCAAGCTGGTAATACTGTCGACTTCACCTTCACAGATATCATCCAGTTCAATACCCAGTTCGTCTTCAAGGGCGTCTTCTATATCATCAGCTTCTTCAAACAGCGACCGCGCCCCACCTGAGTATTCGCACAGTTCAAATTCAGAACCGTCTCCGTTCAATGAATGGGTTTTGTTTTGGCGCCAGAAAATGTTGCCCGACAATTGAATACCCTCGGTAAGAAAATGACTGGCATCGACGTTAATCATATCCATGTCGTTTTCCGTGATGTCCGGCGCCGTAAACACACTGCTTCTATCTATCGCCAGTAAGCCGGCCGGTAGCGCTCCATTGCCAATAAGCTCACTTTCACCATGCTGGTAAATAATATCCAGCGTGGAAATGTCATCGTTGCGCAAACTGATGCTGCCATAAAAATTGGTCGCATCGGACTCTGACAGGTCGCGCCAACCGTCTTCATCGAAATGACTGAAATTGAGGTAATAACCAAGCTCCCCATCATTCTCACCTGTTTCAATCGAGACCTGGTCTCTGCCCCAGGACCCGCTGGAGGCTTCGACCTGCGTCCCTTCAAAATTGAAACCATTCTTCATGGTGATAGCCAAAGCGCCACCAAGCGAATTTAGACCAAAGACCGGGTTGGCCCCACTGAGAACGTCCATGCTGTGCACGGCTGATCGCGGTAACAGGTCCCAGTTTACAGAGTCGCCCAAAGGTTCATTGAGCCGCACGCCGTCCTGGTAAACCGCCAGTCCCTGGGGTAGGCCCAGCAGTGGTGACGCAGTAAACCCCCTAAACTGCACGTCCGGCTGAAGGGGATTATTCTGGGCCGAATTGATATTAAAACTGGCTAGTCGGCTGTTCAGGAATTCACTAACATCAAGACTCTGGTTTCTTTGCATGTCTTCAGCGGTGCCCTGCTGCACAGCAAAAGGGATCCTGTTTACCACTACGCCTTGTGCTGAACCCGGCGTGATACCAATGACCTCGATTTCCTCGATGGCCATGTCATTTTTGGCGGCATGCACGTGAGCAGCAGCTGCAATGCTGAAAATGGCTAACCTGATAGCACGGCTAATCAACTTGCGGCTCGACAATGGAAACTCCTGAAAATATGGGTTACAGGGGATAAAAAGGAAAGATGAAGGTCGCGCAGTATACAGCAGGGAGCTATACACCAACAGTATCGACCGGGTAGCTAGAGTTTGCGGGCCATCCTGGTAACCGTTTGCGGCTGGTCGTCAATCCGGTAAAGGTCAGGTATGTCGCACATCCATTCAAAGCCGGCATTGCGATAAAGCTGTACGGCAGGCTCGTTTTCAGCCAACACCTCGATATCTATCCATTCCAGTTCAACATGATGCCTGACCCAGTCACAGGCAAATTCAAGCAGCTCCCTGCCAAGTCCCTGTCTCCTGTAATTCATGCCAACCCCCATACCAAGCAGCGCGCGGTGGTGGATGGTGTAGTCGGAATGAGCTCTCAGATCAACGTGCCCCATGATATGCCCTGCTTCGTTGCAGATTACCCAGGCACGCCGCCAACCCGACTGGCACACGGTTTTGCTTAGCCCTGAAACGAAAGCAGCTTCTTTTTCCTGGGGAAAGGTATTGATTGCACGTGAAACTGGGTGAAACAGTGGGTTGCCGTTTTTTCCGTTCTCTTCAAGCTGGGCATTCAGGTATGAAAAAAAGGCAGGGTACTCGTTGGATTCTAGTGGCCGTATGGTGGCTTTCATGTCAGGACGAGGTGGTCAGGCGTACGCCGGCCTGAGTTGCTCCCGCACCTTTTCCAAAAGGCTTTTAGTTAAGCGAATTCCTTCTACATCTTCAATTATCCGGCCTTCGTATTCCACACCGACATACCCACGATATCCTGAATCCAGAACAATACGCATCATGCGTTCAAAGTCAGTGAAGGTTTCATTGCCGTTATCATCAAAATCATAGGTCTTGGCGCTTACCCCTCGTGCGTAAGGCATAAGCTCCTCAACACCGAGGTAGTGGTCATAGGTCTCTTCAGGCGTGATTCTGAAATTACCGAAATCGGGTAGCGTGCCGCAGTTGTCTGCGCCGACCATTTCCATCACACCTGCAAGCCACTTTCCATTGCTGGACAAACCCCCATGGTTTTCCACGATCACACTGATACCGTAGTCATTGGCGAACTCGCAGAGCCGGTTCAACCCATCAGCGGCAAGTTTCTGCTGCTCCTCAAATTCTCCTTCGGACTGGGCGTTGACGCGAATAGCATGACAGCCAAGCCACGCGGCGGCAGCTACCCACTTGTAATGATTGGTTACAGCTTCACGTCGTGCAGCATCATCAGGGCTGCCCAGTGCCCCCTCCCTGTCGCACATGATAAGAACGCTCTGCACGCCGTTGTCATCACAGCGTTGTTTGAGTTCCGCCAGGTAGTTCTTGTCTTCAGCCTTGTCCATCCAGAACTGGTTTACATATTCAACCGCCTCAATGCCGAATTCATTACGCGCATAGGCGGGAAAATCTAGGTTGCTTAATTCACCACCAAAGAAACGGCGAAAAAGCGACCACTGGGCTAGGGATATGGAAAACAATTTTTCCTCCTGAGCAAAAATAGACGGCGATATAACACCCGGCATGACGGCACTGCCGATTGCAGCACCCTGGATTAATTTTCTGCGATTGATCATGACTCCCCCGGCTTTAGCAAAACAGTTTAAGCATACAAGATAAAAGATAAAAGGCGAACGTTTGCCAGGCTGACGGGCAATTACCTTTATCTTTCTTACTTTATCTTTTATCTTCACTATCATGTCGGCCAAGCTCCTGTGCCGGCATTAAAACAACAACAAAAAGGGAAATTAATGACGCTCACTATTCGTTCAAAACTGTCGGTAATGATGTTCCTGCAGTTTTTCATCTGGGGTTCCTGGAATGTCACCATGGGAACCTACCTACTCAATATCGGATTTGATGGCATTTCCGTTGGCGCCTCCTACAGCACCATGAACTGGGGCGCGATATTTGCCCCGGTCATCGTTGGTATGCTGGCCGACCGCTTCTTTCCTGCACAAAAGGTCATGGCGATCCTGCACCTGCTTGGCGCCATGCTACTTTGGACAATTTCGAATATTACCGACCCAGGCGTCTTTTTCTGGACCTTGCTGGCCTACGCGCTCTGCTACATGCCTACCCTGGCGCTAGCCAATTCAGTTTCTTTCAACCAGATGGATGACCCCGGAAAGCAGTTTCCGGGCATCCGCGTCATGGGGACCCTGGGCTGGATTGTCGTGGGCTTGATAGTAGGTGTAATGTGGCCATCAGTGACCGGTTCCTCTATCGAAGCCACCAATATCCCCCTACGTTTTGGGGCAGCGAGTTCGCTGGTGATGGGGCTGTACTGTTTCTTCCTGCCAGACACACCTCCCAGCAGCACCGGGCAGAAACCGTCAGTTGCGGAATTACTTGGCCTTGAAACTGTCTCCCTTATGAAAGATCGCTCATTTGCCGTGTTCATCATTGGCTCGCTTCTGATTTCGATTCCGCTGACTTTCTACTACAACTTTGCCAATGCTTTTCTTAATGAAACCGGCATGGAAAACGCGGCCGGAAAGATGACTATGGGACAGATGTCAGAAGTCCTGTTCCTGGTGTTGATTCCCTTTTTCTTTGTTCGACTGGGCGTCAAGAAAATGCTACTGGTAGGGATGGCTGCCTGGGTACTGCGCTATGTCATGTTTGCTTTTGGCGACAATGACTCACTAGTGTTCATGTTATACACCGGCATTATACTTCACGGCGTCTGTTTCGATTTCTTTTTCGTCACAGGACAGATTTACGTGGATAAATTTTCCCCAGCTAATATTCGCTCGAGCGCTCAGGGCTTTATTCATGTCGCTACATACGGCGTGGGCATGGTCATTGGATCCTGGGCTTCCGGCGCTATCGTTGACAGCTACCTCATCGCAGAAAACATTCATGACTGGAAAACCATCTGGCTTATTCCTGCTGTAATGGCCTTTGCCGTGTTGATAGGCTTTACGCTGTTCTTTAAAGAACCAGAATCCATGACCGGTAGCGAATAAAAAGGCGAACACTATGAAAAAAATGATCAAGACTTGGCTTACTGCCGGCGCTTTACTGGTGCTCTTCACCGGCATGCCTTCATTTGCACAGGAGCATGATGTACTTCAGCGTATGGCAGATCGTGAAGCCATTGAAGAATTAATGTGGCGCTACACCAGAGCACTGGACTCCTTTGATCCTGATGCCTACGTGGCAGTGTTTACAGAGGATGGCTCCTTTGGCGACATCAAGGGACGCGACGCGCTGCATGAGATGATGTCTGACTTTCGTGACGGCCGCGCGCAGCAGACCGCCGAGGGCAATACGCCTGCTCCCATGTTCCACGCCACTGAAAATTACTGGACAGAATTTATCTCCCCTACTCATGCTAGGCATCACGCCTACTGGGTAACTTACTTCGGCGCCAACGGCCCTGATTCGCCTGCACGTATGATTGCTGTGGGCCGCGGCGTGGATGATCTGGTAAAAGTGAATGGCCAGTGGCTAATTCAATCCAGGAACGTTGCCCCTACGGCTGAATAATGGGTTTTAGCCCAAAGTTTCAAACACTTAACAAGGAAACCCGCAAATACTTACTGTTTTACAATTGAAGCAATTCCTATTTTTGTGTTTTTTTGTTTATATGCATGAACATTTAAAAACAATAGAATAATTGCAATGAGCCAGTGGGAAGGGTTTGAAGAACTCGTCAAGGTCGTTGAAGTCGGCAGCTTTTCTGGAGCTGCAAGAGCACTGGGAGTATCAAAGGGGCATGTCAGCCAACGTATCAGTCAGCTGGAAGAGCGACTCGGTACCCGCCTGCTTCACCGCACGACCCGCAAACTCTCGCTGACCGAGCTGGGAAATCTCTATTACGAACGCTGCAAACAGGTGATAGAGGACCTGGAAGAAATTGAGCAGACCGTTTCTGAATTCCAGCAGCAGGCCACCGGGATATTAAAGCTCAGCTCTCCCAACTTGCTTGGTGAAATGCATATAGTTCCCGCCATCGTGGACTTTCTAAAAGAACATGACACGCTGGAAATCGAGCACAACTTTTCCAGCCGCAAGGTCGATCTAATCGAGGATGCCTATGATGTTGCCATACAGGTGGGCGCACGAACCGACATCAACGTGGTCAACAGGCCGCTTGCCAAAACCACCTTTCAGTTAGTGGCCAGCCCTAACTTTCTTAAACAGGCAGGCACTCCTGAAGAACCCGCGGATTTAAAACTATTGGCCTGCCTGATGTTTACCGAGTACGGCACTAGCAAGCCATGGCGTTTCGTGCGCGGAGAAGAAAAAGCTTCTGTAACCGGACAGTGTGCGTGGCACAGCAACAGCGGGCATTGCCTGTTGGCGGCCGCGCGGAACGGCCTGGGAATGGCTTACCTGCCGGATTACTACCTGTCCAACGACATCAAGGCGGGTCATCTCGTTCCCGTTTTGAAAGACTGGTGCGGCATCGAGAGAGATATAGTGGCAATCTACCAGCACCGACGTCATTTGTCGGCCAAGGTAAAACTGTTCGTTGATTTCCTAGAGAATAGATTCAGGGATTACAAACCCTGGTAATAAAGAAATTAGTTAATCCAGTCCGAGGATCTTGCGGTTTCCTGCATCATCAACACCCGATGCCGCAAAGTCATCAAAGGCCTTGTCCGTTACCCGTATCATGTGCTCACGTATGAAAGGAGCCCCCTCTCTTGCGCCCTCCTCCGGATGTTTCAGGGCACATTCCCATTCCAGTACGGCCCAGCCGTCGTAACCGTACTGGGCAAACTTGCTGAAAATCTGCTTGAAATCTATTTGACCATCACCCAGTGAACGGAAACGCCCTGGACGATCCACCCAGCCTTCGTATCCACCGTAGACACCGGAGCGACCATTGGGGCGAAACTCAGCATCCTTCACATGGAAGGCCTTGATACGTTCGTGGTAGAGATCAATGAACCGCAGGTAATCTAGCTGTTGCAACATGAAGTGACTGGGATCGTACAGGATTGACGCGGCCGGATTGCCATCAACCGCGTCCAGGAATCTTTCAAAAGTAGCCCCATCATGCAGATCTTCACCTGGATGAATTTCATAACAGCAAGCCACCTCGTTTTCAGCAAAAGCATCGAGAACAGGCCGCCAGCGTTTGGCCAGTTCCTGAAAGCCTGCCTCTACCAGGCCTGCCGGCCTTTGCGGCCAAGGATACATGGTGTGCCACAGGAGCCCACCGGAAAAAGTAGCATGCGCTTTCAAGCCGAGCCGCTTGCTGGCTTTAGCAGCGGCAACCAGCTGCTTCGTGGCCCATTCCGGCCATGCTTTCGGGTTGTCGCGAACTTCGGGTGCCGCAAAACCGGCAAACATTTCTTCGTAGGCGGGATGCACTGCCAGTAGCTGTCCCTGCAGATGCGTAGACAGTTCCGTAATCTGGATGCCATGCTGCCCCACTTTTCCCGCTATCTCGTCACAGTAATCCTGACTGTCGGCAGCAACCTCTAGATCAAACAGAGAAGGATCTGTTGGCACCTGTATACCGATATAACCGAGATCAGCCGCCCACTTGGCCATGTTCTCCAAAGAATCGAACGGCGCTTCACTGCCTGCAAACTGCGCTAAAAAAATGGCGGGGCCTTTCATCTCATTAATTCCTCAACTAATTCTTTTTACCTTTAACTTTAGACTTTTTAACTTTTTGACTTTTTGCTTTTAACTTTACTCTTTCAACTTTTAACTTCCAGCTCCGGAAAATCCTTCCAGACACAGCCCTCATTCGAGGACGCCACCGCTGCTTCAATAAAGGCCATACCTCTAAGGGCGTCATTGATGCCGGTAATTTCCTTGTCGATGACGGTACCTTCCTCGGCTGCAATGATTTCATCAGCAAAACACCGATAGAGGTTGGCAAAGGCTTCGATATAACCCTCAGGATGCCCGGGTGGAAGACGTGTATTGGATGCAGCCCCGGGACCGGTGGCTGCTGCGCCTGTGCGAATCATTTCAGTCGCCTTATTGTTGTACTTTAACCACAGAGTATTGGGCTCTATTTGCTGCCAGTCGAGACTGGCCTTTTCGCCATACAGGCGTAACCGCAGGTTGTTTTCATCACCGACGCAAATCTGGCTGGCCAAGAGTGTGCCGCGCGCGCCATTTTCGAAATGCAGCAATACGGTGCCGTCATCATCAAGCTGACGCCCCTCAACGATACTGTTTAGCTCTGCATTGAGCTTTGTCACCGACAGGCCTGAAACAAACTCGGCGAGGTTAAAAGCATGAACGCCGATGTCACCCATGCAGCAACTGCTACCAGCCTTCTGGGGATCCAGCCGCCAGACTGCCTGGGTATTGTCCTTGTCTTCTTCCCTATCGGCTAACCAGCCCTGGGTATATTCCACGAGAATCTTGCGTACAGTGCCTAGCTGACCGGTGGCAACACGTTCTCTTGCTTCACGGATCATGGGGTAACCAGTGTAGGTATGCGTCAGCCCGTACAGGAGATTATTATCATTAAGCAGCCAAGCCAGTTGTTTGCACTCATCAAGGGTAGCCGTAGCCGGTTTGTCAGAAAGCACGTGGAAACCATGCTTGAGCACGGTCGCGGCAATCTCGAAGTGGGTGTGATTGGGTGTCACTATTACGACACACTGCATGCGCTCCTCGACCGGAAGCAACTCCTCGATCTCACACATGGAGAAGTAATCCGAGTAGCAGCGCTTCTCGGCAATACCAAGCGCCTTACCCGAATTCAGGGAGCGGGTTTCATCACTGGAAAAAGCGCCGCAGACCAGTTCAAAACGATCATCCAGTCTGGCGGCCATACGATGCACATCACCAATGAAGGCGCCCTCACCACCGCCTACCATGCCATAACGTATACGCTGAACGGCCATCACCACTTCCTGCAAAGTTGTTTAGTACAGCACAAAGGCATAAAGCGCATCCCTGACAGCGACCAGCAGGTGCTGGCGGCCATCGACCATGTAAGTTTGCGGTGCATTGGTCGGATTACCAATTCGTGTATGCCAGAGAAGACTGCCGTTGGCTCCATCAAAAGCCACCATGTTGCCGCTGCCGTCTCCGGTAAACACTAGCCCAGTTGCCGTGGTCATCACACCAATCCCAACCGCGCTGCCGCCGGGCCATTCATGGCGCCAGACCGGTTCCCCTGTACGGTAATCCAGCGCATTAAAGGCGGCATCCTCGAAACCTACGATGGCGGCACTTTTTCCACCCAGGCCCATGGAGCCCCTGGGATCAGGATCGGTCAGGTAAAGAATGTTGAAGCCGTTGTTTTCATGGGTAAAGAAAAGGCCCAGGTCGGGATTGAACGCGGGAGGCTGCCAGTTGGCCACACCACCTTCTATAGGCGAAACAATTGCCCCGGGGATAATCGCTTCTTTTTGGGGATTGGGTATTGGCGAGCCGTCTTTACGCACCCCGAGGTCCCAGTTGGAAAACTTGCCATACTTTTTGGTGACAATGGACTCACCGGTAACCCGATCCAAGGTGAAGAAGTAGCCGTTGCGCGCAGCAGTGGAAACCAGTTTTCTTGGCTCACCGTCAATGACGCCATCAACCAAAATCGGCGTCTGGGCGGAATCCCAGTCATGCGTGTCATGGGGGGAGGTTTGGAAGTACCAGGCCATCTGGCCGGTCTTCACATCAACGGCTATTAGCGTACAGGTAAAGAGGTTGTCCCCCTCGCGGGCAACGCCTGTATATCCCGGTGTTGGATTGCCGGTGCCGAAGATATAGTAGTTGGTCTCAGGATCATAAACGCCTGGTACCCAGACCTGCCCTCCACCATTGCGGGCCGCATCCAGGTTGGGCCAGGTATCCAGGCCGGGGTCTCCCGGATTCTGCGGAGTGGTATAAAACTTCCACTGCAGTTCACCGGTAGCCGGGTCAAATGATTGAAGAAACCCCGGGCTGTCCAGGTCGTTGCCCGTACCCACGAGCAAATGATCACCCACCACGATGGGCGCCATGGTGGAAAAATACTGCTGCTCAAGTGGCGCAATTTCCACATGCCAGTTTTCTTCGCCGGTGTGAATGTTGAGCGACACCAGGTAATTGTCGGGTGTTTCAAAAAACAGGGAGTTATGCCAGATGGCCGGCCCGCGGTTACCGATATGAATGCCACCGCGAGAATGCCAGAAGTAATGCCAGAGCTCAGTGCCATCGCGGGCATCCAGGGCCCAGGCATGATCAGGTGAGGTCACGTAAATCACATCATCCATGACAATAAAGCTGCCCTTGAGATTGGCCCCGGGCGGCAGGTAGCTGCCATCAGCCTCCCCACCCTGGCGCGTTACCACGTTACCCTGGGTGCGGATATTGGTATTCATGCGCAGCGTCCAGGCCAGGGTCATGTCACTAACATTGTCTTTGTTCACCTGGGTCAGACGACTGTAGCGCTGGCCGGTGTAATCCCCGGAATAAGACAGCCATTCATTTTCCAGCGGTTGCAGCAGTTCAGCAGGATCCAGTCCATGGGAAAGCAATACCCCAGCATAGAGCAGGCCCAGTAACGAAATTGCAGCTGTTGTTATTTTTCTCATTGCAGTGTCACCAAGTAAGCCGTCACATTATGCATAATTTCATTCGTCAGCATGGACAAGAGATCACGATGCTGCTGCATCGGGTCATTGATGTTCATGCCCGCGACTTCCGGCTGCGCATTGCCATGAAGACCAAAACTTAGATGCTGTCCAGAATCTGTAACAAGTGATATGACAAAATCATCCTGCCTTTTCAGTGCACCCTCTACCGCGTCACCGTTGGCCAGGGTAACGGAAACTCTTACCTGACGACGTGCTGGATCTGCATCGGGATTCGGTGCTCCCCAGCGCCGGCCGGCAACCCAGGAATTCTGCAGGTACTCCGGTGACGGTAACTGGCTGGCGATACCCTGCAAGTCGCCACTTGCAGAGTGACAGCCCGTGCAGTGCTCGTTGAAGAACACTTCACCGGCCTGTGCATCGCCCACGAGGATATCCAGTTCCACTTCCTCCCCGGGGGGTGGGCCACCCTGCCCCGACTGGTTGGCCCAGACGCTGTGTATAAACTCCGCAACGGCAACTCGATCTTCAGGGGAAACCTGCAGTGGCGGCATTGGCGGCATGCCAGGATTGCTGCGACCGTTCTGAATGACCTCACCAATCAGTTCACCGTGCTGATCGTTGAGCACCACCTGGGAACGCAGCAGGTTGGGGCCTCCCTGGTCGCCACCACGCAGGTCACGACCATGGCAGGCACGGCAAAGACTTTCATAAACCGTTTCACCTCGTGCCAG